>CAYUUC010000089.1:0-12427 GCA_964447635.1 uncultured Spirochaetia bacterium | reverse complement strand
GTGTTAGATACATCAACCGATACGGTTATGGTATCCCTCTCTGCTGTTACTTTTAGATTATCGTATTTATATGTTGTATAGCTCAAACCGTATCCAAAAGGATATCGAGCATCATACCCCTTTTTGTCTAATAGTCTATATCCGTGATAGTAACCATATTCTATCTCATCCGCATCCTTGTCAAAGAATGGAAGGTTAGATGGGTCTTTCGGGACTGTGAAAGGGAGTTTACCTGAAGGGTTAACCTCTCCGAAGATGGTCTTCGCTATTGCTATGCCACCTTCCATTCCTGGATACCATGCCATGAGTATCGCCGGAACATTGTCTACCCATTCTTCCACTGTTATCGCACTACCACCAATCATAACCACGCATGTTACAGGGTTTTCCTTTGATATAGTATTAATAAGCTTAATGTCCTCTTCTTTCAAGGAAAGGCTATCTCTATCCCCGCCTATCTTTGTGTATGATGATAAGAACTCCCCTTCATCGGAATGCTGATAACCAACGACTATGATCACAGCATCGCTTTCCTTCGCTAGTTGCTTAGCCTTCTCTATGTCCAATCCACTGTCATGGTTTATTTCAACTCCGCTTAGAATATGCCTAAATCCTTGTAATGCTGTGATAACATGTTTGGGATGGACACGACTGCTTCCGTGGTCTCCGATGTTTTCCACATCCGCCAATCTACCGATAAGAGCCAGCTTATGTATTCTATCGGAGGATAGAGGTAAGATGTCCATCTCGTTCTTCAGCAAGGTAATGCTTTTCTCAGTAGCCATCAATGATAATGCGATGTGTTCCTTAGATGAAACCATATCTTGATGGTACTGTTCGGGGTCTTCACGAGTTGCGAATCGGATAATGGTGTTGAGTATCCTTCTCACCGACTTATCCACAATTTGCGGAGAGACTTTGCCCCGCTTCACTGCTTTGATTAGCTTGTTTCCATAGTGTCTCTGGAATGGCATCTCGATGTCGCATCCTGCTTTTACCGCTTTTACCGTATCCCTTATCCCAAAGAGGAAGTCGGATAGTACTAAGCCCTCAAAGCCCCAATCATCTCTTAACACCTTGGTCAAGAGATGTTCACTTTCACAGCAATGATCCCCCCTGAACTTGTTGTAAGCTCCCATAACAGAAGCCACCCCTTCATCGATACACCTTTTGAAGTGTGGCAGATAAACTTCTCGCAAAGTCCTTTCGCTTGCTTCCACGCTGACTTTAAACCTAGCATTCTCTATACTGTTCATAGCGTAGTGCTTGATACATGCCATTACATTGTGCTTTTGAACACCTTTTAATAAAGCTGAACCCATCTCGCCAAGGTGGTGAGGGTCTTCCCCATAAGTCTCCTGTGCTCTTCCCCATGCTGGATGACGAAGCAGATTGATGCATACACCACCATAGTAGTTGCTACCGAGAGCCCTTAACTCCCTACCGATGACATCGCCTATTTGCTCTTCCAACTTAACATCCCAGCTTGCACCTCTTGCCATTGATACGGGAAAACATGTGCTGTTACCGGAGACGACACCTCGCGGTCCGTCACTGAATTTAACCGGAGGGATACCAAAACGCTCGACTCCTTTCGTTGGATAGGGTTTTCGGTTGTAATGCTTGATGATAAAGAAGTCTATCAATAATGAGATGATATTGCTTTTTCCGGTCATCACACCGGCTTTCTCCTTCATGCTGAGACTGGGAAGTATCTGTTCTACATAATCTTTGACTTCATCTTCGGTCATTTCTTTTGGTATTTTTGACTTTTTCATGGAAAATGTCTCCCTTTTTTATATAATAGTGTTATAATTACCATATATAGATAGAAAATGATATAAATATAAAAAAAATGTAAGAAAAAAATCAAAATTGCCTTCTGTGAAATTTCTGGTTTTAAAAGAGACCCTCCTAAATCCTCCCTCATAGGGAGGACTTAAAGAACTTATCTCTTAACCTCTTCTACTCACACTTTTACTAATTCTTTCCCCTATGAGGGGAAAGGTAGAATGGGGTCTCTTAATAAAAGATCAGACTTATATCAACAAAAATTTCACAGTAGGCAAAATTGCGTAACTTTTGTCCTTTTTTCTAATCTAATATTAATAGAAATAAAACATGAGTAAAAAGGAGAACAATTTTGAGAAATATCATTATCTATGCAACTAAACACGGTTTCACCGAGAGGTGCGCATCCAATCTCAAGGAAAACTTAACCGGAGAAACCACCCTATATAAAACGGGGTCTAACCAAGGAACGCTTAATCTGGATCAATACGATAAAGTCATCATTGGCGGACCGGTGTATGTCGGCAAGTTGAGACCTGAACTGGTTAAATTCGTGAAAGAGAATCAGAATAAGCTTTTAGGCAAAAACCTATTCCTGTTCGCATGCTCCGGTGATATGGAAGCCGATTATATTAAGGAAAGTTTACCCGCAGAAATCTATAATAAGGCACAACATAAAGCCCATTTCGGAGCTGAATTGAGATACAAAAGCCTGGGTTTCATGGAAGGTATAATCCTAAGGCTTATGGGAAAGAAGGAGTATTCGAGAATGGATGTGGATGCGATAAAAGAGATGGCTGATAAGGTAAACCAGTTTGCTGTTACCAATTAAGAATAAAGGAGACAGTCTTGTCTGTAAAAATCATAGGGCTGAATGGAAGCCCCAAACGGAATCGAAACACTGCAACCATCATTAACTGGGTGCTGGAAGGATGTGTTGAAGCTGGAGCAGAGACGGAGCTTATCCACCTCATCGATAGGAACATCAAATACTGCCAGGGTTGCCTTACATGCCTGGCTTCTGGTGAATGCATTATTAAGGATGATGATGTAGTGATGCTAAGGGATAAGCTCCTCAATGCTGATGGACTGGTTCTCGGTTCACCGGTTTACGAAGGTGAGGCGACCGCTTTGTTCAAGACCTTCGTCAACCGGAATACCCTATTCAGTTTATACATGGGTATCTTCGATGAGCAAAAGACCCTTGGAGTAGCGACCAGCGGTATTGCCCCGGCTGGTAAGGTAGCTCGGGATGTAGCCTCCTTATTTGGAAATAAGTACGGCACAGTTACAGCCAAGACAGCTTCACTATCCAAAGGTTATATAAACATAACCGAAGAAGCTTATCCTAAAGTGAAAGAGAAAGCTCACAAGTTAGGCTATAGATTTGCTTCTAAGGATGTCCACAAAACGGGGAAGAAGTTGAAAGTAAGATGGATACAGTTTTTGAGAAGAAACTTTTTAAAAAAAATCATCCTCAAATCTCCCGACCAGTTCAAAGGTGTAATCAAATACTGGAAAAAGAAAGGATGGCTGTAGGAATATCAAGGAATAAATAAGGTTGTCAATATTAGATAAAAGTAGAGTGAGATTAGTTTTATGGAAATTAACAATATCGGTAGCATTATTAGTAAATCAATATTGAGCGGTTTTATAGACGGATTTAAGATTGTCTTAAAAAAGCCTTCTTTAGCATGGTTCTTACTAAAAAGCTGGTTCAGACAAAGAAGAGCATCGAAAAAGCGGAGAGCTTTATCTGAACAAGGCTTAACCATCCCTACCCTCATGATTATGAGTATCACAAACAAATGCAACCTATCATGTAAGGAATGCTATGCCCTGGCAATACAGAGGGAACAGAAAACCGAACTAACCAGTAACGAGCTTAACTCCATCTTCAGTCAGGCTTCCATGTTGGGTATATCCATCATACTCCTAGCAGGCGGAGAACCTTTCACCAGACCGGACATCATACAGGTTACCCAAAACCATCCCGATATCATATTCCCTGTATTCACCAACGGTTTACTCATCGAAAAAGCTACTATAAAATCCATGGAAAAGCAAAAGAACCTGATGCCCATCATCAGCATAGAAGGATACGAAAACGAGACCGACCTCAGGCGGGGAGACGGCGTGTATAACCAGTTCCTTAAGACAACTTGTAAACTGAAAGATAGGAATCTGTTCTGGGGAGTATCGATAACGGTTACCCGAACCAACTTCGATTTAGTCACTAATGACGAGTTTATAAAAAAGATAACCAAATGTGGGTGTAAGATATTCTTCTTCGTGGAGTATGTCCCGATAAAAGAGGAGACCGCCGAACTAGCCCCCACCGATGAACAACGGGTAAAGCTCCTCCAGCTGATAGAAAGCCTCCGTGCAAATCATAAAGCATTGTTCGTGGCTTTCCCTGGTGAAGAAGAGAAGTATGGCGGTTGTTTGTCATCAGGTAGGGGTTTCGTTCATATAAGTGCTGATGGTAGTCTTGAGCCGTGTCCGTTCTCTCCTTACTCTGATGTTAACCTTAAGGATGTATCGCTGTACGAAGCGTTACAGTCCGACTTCCTATCCGAGTTGAGAGCTAATCCGGATATGCTAGCCGAAACAAGCGGAGGTTGTGCGTTATGGGAGAATAGGGATTGGGTTCAATCCATCATTAACCATGGTAAAAAGGAAGCTCAAAACAATCAAACGGTTAAATACAAAAAGATTAAATCTGCTTCTGTATCATCAAATTTCTTACAATAAAAATCCTAATTATATTCAAAATATAGCATTTATATTGGAGGACTTAAACAAATGAATAATAGATTTATGATTTTCTTATTATTTGTCATCCCTATCCTCGGTATGGTTTTATCATGCCAACCAGATGATGACGATGATGTAGACAAAACTCCACCGACTGTGATACAAATCGTACCAGCAGAAGACTCGACAATGGTAAATTCTGAGACAAAAGTAGTAATTACATTCTCCGAACCGATGAAGGAGATCGAAACACAGGGTGCAGTAACCCTCAATGACGGAACGGAAGATGTAGATGTTAATCAGGATTGGTCTAATGATACAACCATATTATCATTACAACCGATACAAAACCTAGAGGATGCTACAGAATACACTATCACCATCGAAACCACAGCACAGGACGCCAACGGATTAGCCTTGGAAGAAAGGGTAACCCAATCCTTTACCTCCGGCAACCCCTCTTTACCGTTTAATGAGGACTTTGAAGGAGGATTAACTCGATATACATGGTCTAATTATTATTCGCATTATTGGGGTGGTTCTGGATTGGCTAGCGAAAACCTGACCGAATTAACCACCGATGAAGCTCATGAAGGAAACACTTCACTTATGTTTCAAGGGTCAGACAGCGGACAGCAGATTGTTAAATCAATATGGGTAGATGTCGGTACAGAAGGAGCAGAACTGACCTTCTGGAGTAAACAGGAGATAAACAGTACAGTAAATGCCTACTTCGCATTATACGATACATCTTCCACAATTTACGATTCAGATGCTGAGATAGTCTTTGATGCTACTCAAGACTGGACAGAGTCATCATATAGTCTGGGTGAAGGATTACACGAAATTTTATTCAAGATATTAGCTGGGCAAGACCTTTCCGATGTAGCATACCTTGATGATGTTCAGATTAGCGGAGACGGCAAGATTATTAATGTCTATGGAGATTTAAGAGTAAAACATAGCAATAATGATATATCCTTCGATAGTGATTATGACCTGTCCGACCAGCCAGTAGGTGGTATAGATATAACCTTTGATATGCATAATGATGGTTTAGGCGAGATGGAAATTTTCGATATAAATCTGAATAACATAGACGGTGAGGCTTTCAGCTTAGCGAACAACCCAACAGAAACAGAACCTGTTATAATTGAATCAACCACAGAACCGGTAGAATTTATAATAAACTTTGATGGAGATACGATTGGGACAACATATAAAGCATATATAGGCATCAATAACAATGAGTATGGTTTCCGCATCACCGCAACAGCCAAAGAACAAGCATCAGGCTTACTTGATGAAGACTTCGAGGATGGAGACTTATACGGATGGACATTCAATCCGGGAAATGCCGTAGACCCCATAATCACCGATGGAACAATGCCTGGAGAGAATGACGAAGCCGGTGATGAATATAACCCTGATGGGGCAGATGTATCACCTCATGGAGGAACATACATGGCAAGACTAGGTACCACCGAAAGAACATCACCTTACTATGTCGAAGACCCCCCTGGGCATAGCGAATTCGTTGGCATGTCGTATCCTTTGGATTTATCAACCGATGCTACGGTGACATTCTGGTACTTCCTGGATGCTCATGGTTTTGATAGTGGAAACGGACCTGAGGGAGACTTGCTTAAAGTATTTGTAGATGGAACAATGGTTGCCAGCTATTACACAGAATATGATTTCAACATAACCGACCCTATTCCTCAATGGGAACAAGGTACTGTTTCACTCCAGCCATCCAATACCGAGATTGAATTTAGATTCGAGAAGGATGATTCCTTCGGTGATGGTCAGGATTGTCTATGGATTGATGACATAGTGATTAACGAAACCACCGAATAAAACCAAACCACACAAAAATCCCTTTCTATATATTTAAGAAATCTAGCAAAAGCCAACGTTTTATTTAATTGTAGATTCTTATATTTTCAAAATGTGTTAACTTATTTTAAATGTATGATGTTGACGAGAATAAACATATAAAATAGAAAAAAACCTCAAGGATAGATTTATGATGGTTCATAAGTTATTGACTAATTCTAGGTTCATAGAGACATGCGTTGGTAATATCCTTATTGGAGTACCATCTGATATATTGAAGAAGATAGGTTCCAACGAACAGACCGGAATCCCGACTATACTAGTCCAACCAGACTTAAACCATATCGATGGCATACCGCAATTCGCTCCTGAATTTCCGTTGTATTATTTCTTATTTGTCGGCAACAATCTTTTCAAGAAGCGTTTCATACTGCTAATGAAGGATGAAAAAGAAAAGCAGAAGGAAATCGAAACCCTAACCCATATGCTACCCGGTCCCTCTCTCGAATACCTACTCCAACACGGAGTAGAAAAACATGTAGCAGAAAAACTCCGAAGGGAAATGGATTACATGGCTTTGAAAAAAGACGAGTATATACTGAGAATAGAAGACATGATCGAATTCCTTACACCGGATGAAAATCATGGTTACACAATCACACAGGATAATGATAAAATAAGGATTAATCGCCTGGGTGAAAATCGATTTGAGATTATCGAAAACCAGGACCATAGAAGCACTATTAAGATTGGTTATGAATATGAATTACCAATCAAGATTAACTACCAGCTTTCCACCCCTTATATAGCTCCTGTATTCGGATTGGTAAACCTTGGATCCAGGTCAGGATTTGACCCTGACAGCTATACTACAACTATGGTTTTGAGTATAAACGGTGTGATGGGTCTTCTAGACGGCTCAGCATATGTATTTTCTCAGATGAACCATTTCGGCTTATCCTTTGAGGATATCAAATACATATTACTTACTCATACCCACGATGACCATTGTAACCTCACCCCAATCATAGTCAGCACTGCACGTAAGATACCGATTATCACCACCAAGGACATCTACGAATCAGCAATAGTGAAGGTTACCAGTATTCTTCGAAATCTAACAGCAGAACAGTTTAGACAGCAATTCCCCCTAATGGAAGTCGGGGCTGGATATGACGAGGATAGACCGCCCATCGAGCTTTATGGGGCAAGGATATACGCTCATAGAACGATACACTCCATCCCTTGTATAGGCTTCACCATACACCTAAAGGGTGAAACACTATTCGTTAGCGGAGACACCTTAAGTCCGAAAAAGATAGAAACCTTTAGAAACAAAGGAGTGATTAGCGATAAACGCGCTTACTATCTTATAAGCAAACTAAACGAAGATTACTCCCGGGCTTTAATCGACGGAGGAGGAGGTGTCATTCATGGTGACCCTGATGAGTTCAAGGCTAAGCGGGGACTCCACATTGTCCACATAAACCCGAAAAGCATCGAAGACAGTATGCATAATCTACTGGATGCAGGACAGATATTGGAAATCATCCCTACCCGACAGATAGACGAGAACATCGCCTATCAAGTTATGAAAATCCTTTCTACATTAGGTATAACTATATTCGATCCTTGGATGAAAGTATTCCTGAACTCTGGTAAGCTCCTCCGCTCCCATCAATATGAGTTTCTCGCATTAGAAGGGGAAGAGGATGAAGGGGGCTTCTTCCTGGTTCTTAGCGGTGAGGTTGAGGTTATATCAAGTAAGAAGCGAGTGGCTACATACAGGCAAGGCTCATTCTTCGGTGAGTTAGCTTTACTGGAGGAGATACGGGGACATAGGCAAGTGGGTATCCGTATATCCTCAATTACTGCATTACTGTGGGAGATACCTGATTACGTGTTCCAAAGTTTCATTAAGTCATCAGGTAGGCGGGATGACTTCTATGACATACGGAATAAGATAGTGAACCTTAGGTTAAATAAGTACCTGCGAGGAGTTAGCGGAGAGGCTATGACCACCCTGGCAAGGAAGTCAAGGATAGTATGGTTTAAACCAGGTGAAGAAATCCCCCAGGAATATCTAACAAATAATATCATATTACTCAATAAGGGCAAAGTAGAACTAATAGGTAAAGATAAAAATTGGATTATTGAAGCAAAAGACGGAAGCATGGAAGCAGAGCTTACTCAATCATTAGTCGATGGAAACATCACCAAGATAAGTATAATTGATGAAAGTTGTTTAACTTTTATATCAAAAAAGTCTTTCGAAAAGATATTAAAAGCCCATCCCGGTTTAGGATATGCTATTAGACAGGAAATAAAGATAATTGAAGAATTGGGGAAACCTTTGAACAGGAAAAAAGATATATAACTGCTCTTTTCTATGATACACCATGCTTTTTCTTAAGCTTCTTTATCATATCCAGCGTCATCTTGGCTAAGTCGTATTCATGCTTCCATCCCCAATCTTTCCTTGCATTTGAATCATCGATGGTTCTGGGCCAGCTTGTGGCTATATCCTGTCTATAATCCGGTTCATAAGAGCATTCAAAGTTGGGTATATGTTTCTTTATCTCCTCCTCTATCTCTTTAGCAGAGCATGAGAAAGCAACGATATTGTAAGTCCTCCGAGAAAGCTTATCCACTGGTGCTTCCGATAGCTGAATGATGGAATCAATCGTATCCGGCATGTACATGAACGGTAAGACCGTGTCCTTATTAACAAAGCATGAATAGGGCTTCCTTAATACAGCATGAACATACATGTCAACTGAATAGTCCGTAGTACCACCACCAGGTTGAGTTTCACTACTTACGATACCCGGATACCGTAATGCCCTTACATCGACTCCGAATTTATGAGTGTAGTATTCATGTAGGAGTTCACCTGCTACTTTTGTTACCCCGTAGATACTGGTCGGTCTTAGGTAAGTCTCATCTGGGGTATTCTCTTTTGGTGTGGTTGGACCGAATGCTGCGATTGAGCTTGGGCATAGCACTTGCTTTACTTTATGTCTTCTAGAGGCTTCTAGAATGTTGTATAGTCCCATCATATTTATATGTAAAGCTTTTTGAGCCATGTTTTCTGCTCTTGCCGATAGTATAGCCGCCATGTGATAGATAATGTCGATGTTTTCATCCACGATTAACTTGTGGACTTCATCGATTTTAGTAACATCAAGGTATCTGGTTGGTCCTGTCTCTCTGAGCTGTTCAGGAGCTTTAACTACATCACTAACGATGACATTTGAGTTCCCGTATATCTCCCTTAGTCTTAATGATAGCTCTGAACCTATCTGTCCGTAAGCTCCGGTTACTAATACTCTTGTAGGCATACTATTTATGCTCCTTTTTGTTTTGTCTAATCTTATAATAGAATAACAAGATAACATGGATATTGGCAAATATTTTGAAGTTTTAATGCAATATTTAAACCTTTTTCAAATTTTCGATTGTAATTAAAAAATGAATACTCCTTTACTCCACTGTGAATCCTATGTTTTATAAAAATCTATAATATACTTGACTCTCCATTTACAGGAGACCTTAGATTTAACTTGCAACTTAATCAAAAACATTTTAGGAGGACAAATGAAAAAAGTGATAATCATAATAGCTATAATAATTGTTGTTTTAGTTCTGGGTGGATTTGCCTTTTTCTTCTTCATGGGGGATAAAGGACCACTATACCACCCAACCGACCTAAGCAAGGCAATTATTGCAGGCAATATTGACACCCAACCACCCAATCAAAACAACTATAATCCCAACAACTGGGATGTAACCGAAGATATATCCATCTACCACTTCTCTCATGGAGAGGGAAAGACTATATTAATTCTTCATGGAGGACCAGGTTATGCTTTCGATAATGAATGGAAGGCATTAACCATGATTGATGATGAATACAAGTTCATATACTATCACCAGCGGGGATGCGGTAAGTCAACCAAACCTATCAACTCTTTTGAGGATGGTAACTACTACCAAAACATGCAAAAGCTTAGCAATACGCTAGGCTTTAAGGCTCAACTCGCTGACATAGAGCGGATAAGGAAGATACTTGGTGAAGACAAGATAACCTTGATGGGGCATTCCTTCGGTGGTTTCCTGGCTACCTTGTATGCTATCGAGTTCCCGGAAAGGGTGGAGGCTTTAGTGCTGGTATCACCTGCTGATGTGGTGAGGATTAACCGGGAATCTGGCGGGTCACTCTTCGAGAAAGTAAAAGCAAACCTACCCCCAGACAGAAAAGACAAATTCCAGAAGTTTATGGATGAAGAGTATTTCGGAGTGTATAAAGACTTATTCAGTAAGACTGAACAGGAGCTTATCGACATTCAAAGTGAATTCGGTAGGTATTACATGGAAGCAATAGGAGAGGGCAATACTGGGATGGTTGAGGATGACCCAAGCCTGTACGGCGGATGGATGACTTATGCTATGTATATGGATATGGGACAGGAGCACGATTACACCGAATACCTCAAGCAAATCAATATACCTGTGATGATTATATTGGGTGAGGAAGACATCCTAGACGATACCCATGCGGATTATCTAGGGTTCATACCTTCAGATAAGTTGGAAGTGCATACCATTGAGGAGTCGACGCACTTCGCCTTTGATGAGCAGTCGAAGGCATTCTCTTCTATCGTTAAATCATTTCTGGATAAATATGTGAAATAGTATTAACTTTGTGTTATCTTTTATTTTTCTGGAGATAACATGAACAACCTATTACCAATCGGCAGATTTTCTACCTTGAGCAGACTTAGCATAAAGACGCTCCGTTACTACGATGATATAAACTTACTGAAGCCAGCTTTTGTAGATGGAGACACCGGATACCGTTACTATAATCTATCTCAATACAACCAGGCAGAACAGATACGCCTCCTTCGCTCCCTTGATGTATCACTGGCTGATATAAGAGAGATTTTGTCGGAAACAGACAGCCAACGAGTTAAATCGCTTATAGACTACCACAAAAACAAAATTAGAGATAAAATCAACCGATATGATGAGATACTCAACTATCTGGATAAGCTGTCGATAAGCGATGATGGCGATATACTTAGCTATCCTGTTGAATCGAAAGGGCTGAATCCTCAACCCATACTCAGTATGAGGTTTATCACCACCGAGAAGGACTTCTCCAAAAATATCAGCGAGACTTATGGCATGCTTTACGGTTTCCTAAAGCAAAACAGAGCAGATATCAAGTCTAAGAGAGGTCTATCTATATACCACATAGATGAGTTTGATGAGAACCATATCGATGTGGAAGTAGGCTTCGAGGTAGAAAGGGAAGTGGAAACCCCACCTCATATCATATCCAGGACACTTCCCGGTGGGGCTTTCGCATCAACGATACATAAAGGAGCTTATCAGTCTATAGGGATGGCATATAAGGCATTGCTGGAATGGATACAAAACCGTGGTCACCAAATTGCCGGTCGTTCCCGTGAGGTCTATCTAGTAAGTCCATCGAGGGATAACACGCCTAAAGACTATGTAACAGAGGTAATGTATCCTATAAAATAAACATAGGTGAATTTGCTGACATTATTTAATCGGGAAGTAGATTTCTGTCTTGAGTTCATTCTCCGGGGTATCCTCCGGGTCATTGAGGTAAATTTCGTAGCACATCTTTGGGGAATCGATATTCTTTTCCTTCATCCATTCGGTGACTTCATTATATGCATCTCCCAATTTGCTATATGGACCAATATGCATTCCTACCACAGCTTTCCCACCAGGCAACTTACTCATCTTGACTTTACCCTTTTCCGGTAAAGGCTGAGCGACAGGAAAGCCTACATCAGTATCCAGATTGTCCATATCCTCGTTATAATACATGGCATATGGCGGTCCAATAGGATTGACTTGCTTCTCTCCCATATATTGCATGATTTCCCCAAAAGCTTTACCCATGTCCTGAGATATGTTGTTTAAGTTAGTAGTCATTCTTACACTTATGGTAGGTTGTTCTTTTGTTTCTCTTATTTCCATAGATATTTCTCCTTTAATT
>CAYUUC010000088.1:4889-12510 GCA_964447635.1 uncultured Spirochaetia bacterium | reverse complement strand
AACCCGATTCTGGTGTATAACCAAAATCGGGTCTTATAAATCTTTTACTTATTATGTTATTTTTATTATGTTATTTTAGATTACTGAACTTTATCTTTATATTCTTCAGGAACCCATTTTTTAACCATTTCTGTATTTTGATTTATCCATCTTTCTGCATTAGCATCCACATCTGCTCCTTCTTCCTGGTTCCATACCATAACTTGGGACATATCTTCTGGGGTCCAATAGAAATTATCAAGGAATTTGTAAACATCAGGCATATCTTCTTTAAGTCCATCTCTTACGATGGTTGATATCCATTCTTCTCCACCATAGACACCTTTTGGGTCTTCGAGGTACTTAAGGTCCCATTTTCCGAATTTCCAGTGAGGAGTCCATCCGGTAACCACTACCCATTCATTATTTTCTATAGCATCAGCGAGAGCAGCGGTCATAGTAGCACCACTTCCTTCAATGAGTTTGAAATTGGTAAGGTTATATTCTTCGAGCACTTTCTCTGTTTTAGACATAAGTCCAGCACCCGGGTCAATACCGATGATTTTACCATTAAACTTTTCAGCATTATCATTTAATTCACTGATGGAGTTTATTGTTACATATTCAGGAACAACAAGACCGATTCTGGTTCCTTCCAGATTAGGTCCAAGGTTGTCAACAGAGTCTTCAACCTTTTCTAGATAATGCTCATGTGTGGTTTGTAACCATGCTGCGACCATACCATCTACATCGCCGGTACCGACAGCTTCCCACATAGCAGAAGCAGCGACAGGGGTTAATTCTACATCATATCCCATTACATCTTCCAGAATATTCTTTACAACGAATGTACTTGCAACTTCTGAATCCCATTCTACATAGGCGAGTTCTACTTCTTTATCTTTACCATTTTCACTGGTTTGTTCTCCATTCTCTCCATTATCCTGTTCTTCCTGGTCATCACCACAAGCCAATAATGATAATCCTAGAACCAAAATTAAAAAAATTGTTAAAAATAGATTTTTTTTGTTCATATCTATTAATCTCCTTTTAAATTTTATTTAATATTTTTAATATAAAATAGCTGTTTAATTAAACGGTCAATAACTCTTGCTACTATGTTTTGTTTCCTTTTTGCTCCACTACCCTTAGTTATATGTTGCGTAATTCTATCTAAAACCATAGCTACAATAACAACAGATAAACCAGCCTCAAAACCGAGACCGAGGTTTAATCTCTGAATAGCTTTCCAGACTTCACCTCCAAGCCCTTTAGCACCAATCATCGCTGCTATTACAACCATTGATAATGATAACATTATCGTCTGGTTTATACCAGCCATGATGGTAGGCGTAGCTAATGGCAATTGTATTTTAATAAGCCGTTGAAATCTAGTCGAACCGAAAGCGTCGGAAGCTTCAATCAAATCTTTTGGTACCTGCTTTATGCCAAGGGCGGTAAGTCTGATTGCAGGCGGTATTGAGAAGATGACAGTGGCAAATACCGCTGATACCGCTCCTAAGCCAAAGAATGGTATTGCTGGGATTAGATATACAAAAGCAGGCATGGTCTGCATGAAGTCCAATATCGGAGTTATAACCTTGTAAAAGCCTTTGCTGACACCTGCCAGAATACCTAGGGGTATTCCTATTATTATTGCTAATAGTGTGGATATCAATACCAAAGCTAATGTGGTTATCGTCGGCTCCCATAAGTTAAGATTGTATATCAAAGCGAACCCAACTAATGTAAATAAACCCACCTTTAAATCAGCTAATCTCCATGCCGCTATAGAGAGTAACGCTATAATGATTAAGGGATGTGGCGGTCCGAATGAGGTTATGATTATCATCACCGTCCCAGTAATCAAAAACCAAAATATCCTAATTATGTTTTCTGAGGTTAGATACTTTCTATAGACAAATACATTAAGCAAAATCATCACTAATGCTATAAAGATAAATATATTGAATATAACAACGATATCAATCGGGGTAGGACTATCCAATAACTGTACTATCTTATCAAAACCACCTTCAACTATCGTAGAGAATGCTTTGGTAGCAGGAGATATGTTATCATTTAGAAAATCAAGACCATTTTCGATACCTTTACCAATCGGTAAACCATCCACAAACCAACTTACTACAGCTCTACCCAGTCTTTGAAACCAGCTTGCCAGGTATATATCTAATACCTGAACATCCAACATATCCTCATCTTTTTCTATGGTTTGGTTTATCTTATCTATAAAATCTTCTTTAAGGACTTCAAAATTATTATGATTAGCTTCGACATATTCATCTCCGCGTTCTATCCGTAAGATTTTCCTCAGTTCAGTTACTTGATAATCGATAATAAACTTACCTGGAACAAATTCCCCCTTCTCTTTATAATCATCCACATTTATATTAGGTAGTGTATCAATTAATAGATTCTTAACATCTACCGCCCTTATTTCCCTTTCACTATCTATAGAGACATGAGCAATATAAGCTCCCTGGAAGTCCAATAAGTCAGAAGCACTTCCTAAAATTAAGAATAAAAATAAGAACAATATTGTATATATAATTAAACGTTTTATCAGCTTTTTATTAATCACTTTATCATCCTTTTTTGACTATTATATTAGTTAATAATAAGAGTATTAATCATATTAAGGTATCCCTTAATATTTAATGGTCAAATCCCTTGCTGAGTAGCAAGAGCAGTCCTGGCAAAACTAAGGTATCCCTTAATATTTAATGGTCAAATCCCTTGCTGAGTAGCAAGAGCAGTCCTGGCAAAACTAAGGTATCCCTTAATATTTAATGGTCAAATCCTCGTCAAATTCTCCTCTTTCAGCTAGTCCTGCCAGGATAGACCCCTGAACAATGTAACCTTTAAGATTATGCTCATCATCCATAACAGCGATAGGATATCTATCATCAACAACATATTCAAATAAATCTCTCACTGCTACACTTTCATCAACCACCTGTTTATCAAAAAACTCAATCATTTTATTCATGTCGGTTTCGTCATTCTTAACAGCTTTCGAGGCTCTATTGGCACTTAGATAACCTTTAAGCTTATAATCCTTATCTACAACAAACAATCCTGACACCCCAATCTCCTTCATCTTCCTTAAAGCTGTTCTTGGACCATCTTTCATGTAAGCTACTTTCTGAGGTTTAAGCATAACATCGCCTGCGGTAAGGACTTTGGTTATGTCCACATTCTCCAGGAACTTCTGGACATATTCATTAGCCGGGCTTCTGAGAATCTCCTCCGGTGTACCAATTTGAACAATAGCTCCATCTTTCATCAATACAACTCTATCACCCATCTTTAATGCCTCATCTAAATCGTGAGTAATAAAGAGGATGGTCTTCTTAACCTGACTCTCCAGCTTTAATAATTCATCCTGCATCTCAGTCCTGATTAAGGGGTCAAGAGCACTGAAAGCCTCGTCCATTAGCAGTATATCCGGGTCTATAGCTAAAGCTCTTGCCAATCCAACCCTTTGTTGCATACCACCGCTTAATTGCTCGGTTTTAGATTCTTCCCAGCCTTTCAAACCAACAAGTTCGATTGCCTCCATTGATTTTTCTCTTCTATCGTTGAAACTTACTCCCTGTACCTCTAAACCATACTCTACATTCTGTAGTACAGTTCTATGAGGTAATAAAGCGAATCTCTGAAAGACCATTCCGAACTTCTTCCTTCTTAGGTCAATCAAATCCTTTTCTTTAAGGGATACAACATCAATACCATCCACATATACTTTTCCTACTGTAGGGTTAATTAGCCTATTGATACATCTTAGCAGGGTAGATTTCCCACTACCAGATAAACCCATAACTACTAAAGTTTCACCATCATATACCTCAAAAGTAGCATCAGCTACACCTACAGCATGTTTGGTCTTTGTCATGATTTCGTTCTTACTTATCCCTTTCTTGAGCATATTGATGGCTCGTTTAGGATTGTCACCGAAGACTTTATACACATTTTCGACTCTTATTTTGGATTCCAATATATATCCCCTTATTTATGGTTTATATGAAATCATACAATTAATCAAACCATCAATAGATTAACCATTGTATGATTACCCGTTTTCTAAGAAGTTAGGTTATTTTTTTTCTTGACAGGTATATAAAATATAACAAATATTCTTTTAAAAAAGTGTTAATTATACAACTTGTAGTAATATAATAAAAAAAAAAAGCAAACCAAATATAAATCAGATAAAGCTCAATATAGAGTTTCATAAAAGGTATTCATAATAAGAGATACAAAATGTTAGTAAATATTAATAATTCGGTGAAAAAAAATGAAACAAAAAAAGTATGATTTTACATAGTAATTCCGCTCAATCACTATTCTATCTTATAATAGCGGGAACTTCTCCATCTTTTAACTTAATATTAATCTCATCGCCGGATTGAACATCATCTACACTGCTTATCACCTTATCACCTTTAAGAACTATGCTATACCCTCTTTTTAATACTGACAAAGGGTTCAAAGCTTCAATCTTCTGAACTGCACTTAATAGATTAGACTTTTTATTATAAAGATTCCTATCTAAACCATTATCAATCTGCGTATGATAATCATCTACAAGGTTTTGAAGATTCCTAATATATGCTTGAAATGACTTCGTCATGTTTTCATGACTATAAGTTCGAAGCTTTTCCTTATAAAGTTCAATCCTTGATTTGACTATCTGATTAACCATACTTTCATATGATTTAACCCTCTCGTCAAATTCCTCTAAACTCTTACATACGAAAGTAGCCGCTGCTGATGGTGTAGAGACATACAAATCGGCAACCATATCCGAAATGGAATAGTTAATCTCATGCCCAACAGCAGAGATGACTGGGAGCTTGCTATCGAATACAGCATAGGCAACTTCCGGTTCATTGAACGCCCACAAGTCTTCTACGCTTCCCCCGCCCCTTCCTATAATCAATACATCGAGGAAATCAACCTCATTAGCTAAACCGATGGCAGACGCTATCTCACCTGCCGCCATCTCTCCTTGTACTCTTGCGGGGAAGATGTATATATTAAGACTGGCATTTCGCTCTTTGGTCACCCTAAGTATATCCTGCAAGGCCGCCCCGGTCTCCGATGTAACCACACCGATGTTCTTAGGTATGGATGGGATGGGCTTCTTCTCCTTATCGAATATACCTTCCGACTGTAGTCTTTTAACCAGCTGTTCGAAAGCCAGCTGTAAAGCACCTTTCCCTACCGGCTCAATAAAATCAACATTAATCTGATACTGACCACGAGGAGGATATACACTTATAGAACCATGAACCTTTACCTCAAGACCATCTTCAATATCGAACTTAACCATCTTTGAGTACTGCTTAAATAGAGTTGCTTGAATAACAGAACGGTTATCCTTTAGGCTAAAGTATCGGTGACCGCTGGTGTGATGCTTGTAATTGGTAACCTCTCCTTTAATCCATATATTGGTGAAGGTGTTTTCCAATAAGCTTTTTATACCATTGGTTATATCTGAAACCGTATAGATTTGCGGTTTGCTATTACCTAATCCTTGTTCTAAGTATCCATCCATATATAATCCTCGATATACAATTTAATTATGCTTGTGGTTGATAAAAGAATCGGATAAGAAAGAAAAACCTTGATTTAAAGAATGATTTCAAGCGATGAAATCCGATATGAATCAAAGCTCGAAGTAAAAAGTAGCCCCATTCCCTTTCCGGCTTTCAGCCCATATTTTACCGTTATGCCGGCTGATAATCCTCTTTACCGTAGCCAAACCTATTCCACTGCCTTCGAAATCTTCTTTCTCATGGAATCTTTGAAAAGCTCCGAAAAGTCTTTGAGCATGGTCACTATCGAAACCGACCCCATTATCCTTAATATAAAAAATTTGTCTATCTTCATCGTCTTCTTCTTCATTATGGTTTAATCTCCCAATTTCGATTATAGCATGGGATTGCTTTCTGGTAAATTTCCATGCATTCCCGATTAGATTTTCCATAACAATCTTTATCAGATTATAATCCCCATAGGCATAAAGCCCGGATTGTATATTGAAGTTGACATTTCTTTCAGGTTTCTGTTTCTTTAATCTCTCAGTCATATCTCTGGAAATTTTTGATAAATCAATTTCAGTTTTATCCAGATTATACCTGGTAACTCTGGATAGCTTTAGTAAATCGTCTATTAGTTGACCCATTCTGATTGTATTATATCGAATTCTCTCTAAATACTCCTTACCCACATCATCCAGTTTGTCCTTATAATCCTCAATTATTGCTAAACTAAACCCATCTATTACTCGTAGAGGAGCTCTAAGGTCATGTGATACTGAGTAAGAGAATGATTCCAGCTCATTATTAGCTATCTCTAAATTCTTGGTGTGACTCTTAAGTTCATTTTCGGCTTTTATCCATTTACCATAAAGGGTCAGCATGTATATAAGACCGGGTAATCCCGCTATAATAAAGAATATCGCTATTACTGAAGAATAAATCAATGACTTGTATAAGGATTTATCATTAATAGTCTTCATTTTAATAGATAATACCACATTCAAACCACTTTCTAAGTATACAATACTGCCTAACATGTTTTTATTGTAATAAGGGTCTTGGTATAAAAGATTTCTTACCATATAAGTATCACTACCAAAATCCTTTTCATGAATTTCATCATAAAATTTATCATTAAACTGGTTCAGGATATTATTATACATGGATTTTATCTTTTCTAAAAATTTATCTTTCGTATGAGCAATGAGTTGACCCTTTCTATCGAAAACCATACCTAAATCATATTGACTTATATTGTTTTCAGCTACAAGAAGGGATATATCCTCCAGATGGAAAAAAGCCCCTAAATAACAAATGATATTCTCATCATCATCTAATATAGGAGTAAAGATAGAAAGACCTAAAACCCCATCTGCTCCATAAAAGCTATTAGATATAACCAAGGTTTTAGTCTCTTTGGCTTCTTTAAAATATTCCCTGTGAGATAGATTACTTATATTCACTCCTACTTGTGTAGGATAAGGCTGAATGATATAGAAGTCTCCATTGGGAATAAGCATATATACAGCACTGACATAATCGCTATTTTCTATTATATGGTCAAAAATCAATCTTTTGTTTTTCTCGTATTCTTTAGGTATACCATTAATTGAAGGATCGATCATATCTGTATACTGTATGGTGTGGAATTCTTCTGTGTCCAAGATTAACTGGAAATATTTTTTAACCTTATCAAACTCATCCTGAATTCCATGAGAAAGTGTAATGGCATACATTTCCTGTCTGGCTATCCAATCATCAATCTCATCAGACTTCCTATTAATTACCAGGAAGATAAACACAAGAAATGAAGAAAACAAAATGATGCCGATATATAAAAATATAATCCTCTTTTTAACGTTCAATTTTTTTAACATATTTTACATCTTTCTATATTATATAATGCATATAAGATAAAATGAGATTTTAACTAAAACAACAGTCATTATAATTAAATACATACTGACTCTTAAAATTTAACATTAATATCATTAATAAAAAAATTTTATTCTTGATTATTATCTATATTATAAATAATTTAACCCTTCAACTTAATCTGCCTCGATCAGGTCATC
>CAYUUC010000088.1:0-4879 GCA_964447635.1 uncultured Spirochaetia bacterium | reverse complement strand
ACTCCAGCCGTCTTACCATACATCCATGATCATCTGCCCAAATCGCTATAAATTCAGTAGGCAGAGAGAAAAAATACTAGATATACTTAGGAAAACCGATAAACACCCCACAGCTGATTGGATTTATGATGAGATTAAGAAAGAATTCCCCAATATCAGCATGGGAACTGTATACCGTAATCTTAAAGTATTAATCGAGATGGGTCTGGTCAATAAGCTGGATTTCGGAAGCACATTTGATAGATTCGAAATCAACGAAGACCAGCATTATCATTTTATATGCAAAAATTGCGGAAATATAATAGACATTGAAATCCCATCCGAAACAGATATCGAAATCGAAATTCAAGAAAAATATAACCTGGTCATACAATCCCATAGAGTAGAATTCTATGGCATATGTAAAGACTGTATGGATAAAACCTCACATTAATATATTTTTATCAAAATTCTGAATTGGTTAAATTTGTATTATTTTTTTAAAAAACCAATATAAGAAGGATGATAAATGAAGGCTTTTATTGACCTAACACATAAAATCAACGATAAAATATCACTCTTCCCAGGAGATAAACCCCCACATATTGAAACTACCACCAATGTTAAAAAAGATGGGCATAAAACCTCATCATTACAATTTCATTCACATATATCAACTCATATGGATGCACCTTCGCATATAATCGAGGATGGTAAGAACTTAGACCAAATCGATATCTCACAATTTTTCGGGAGAGCATATATAGCCGATTGTTCGGATATGGATGAAATCAGCAAGGACTTTTTAACCAGTATTCATGATAAAATCAAATACGCTGACTTCCTACTACTGTATACAGGAAAGCATAAGAAATGGGGAACACCAATCTATACAAGAAACCTAATCTTGCTCAGTGAAGAAGGGGCTAAATGGTTATCCATGCTATCGCTAAAAGGCATAGGCATTGATGCTATATCCTTCGATAGGATAGATGCTGACCCTAATAAGAATGAACTCGTAATCCATAGTACTTTACTGAGAAAAGATATAATACTCATCGAAAATCTAAACAATCTAGAACAGATTACCGGCAAGTTCATCGATTTTGCCTGCCTGCCTTTATTTTATGAGAACGCAGATGGCTCTCCGGTTAGAGCAGTTGCTCAATACGATTCTTAGTTTACTTTTATGGATTGATTAGCAAAGTTTCTATCTTAGATTCATCCAAAGTATAAACCAACACTTGATGGTTATTAGTATCAGCTATATATAATACATCATCCAGAAAGACCATATCATTAGGTTCGCTAAGGGGTTCATAATCCGTCTCCATTCCATTTATAACCATATCTCCTTCATCAGAAACCCCTATCAAAGTGCTTATCTTTTTCTCTTCCAAATCCATCACCCGTATAGAATGGTTATAGGTATCGGCTACATAGATCAATCCGGTTTCATAATATACACCAAGCGGATGCTGAAGTAATGCTTCATCGAAATCGCCGTCCCTATGACCAAAGGTGAATAAACCTTTACCGATAAGCGTCTCTATGAGGTAATTAGAGGTGTTCGCTTTCCTAATAGCAGATACTTCACTATCCGCAAAATACAAATCCTCCCCATCAGTAGTCAAACCGCTGGGTTGAGCGAGTTCTGCTTGTTTCAACCGGTCATCATAGATGTTTTCAACCCCACTTCCAGCATATATCTGGGGTTTATCCATGTCCAGGTCAAACTTCCATAACTGATGGTTTCCTGCCATAGCAATGTATAAGACATCGTCCAGCATAATCAAATCCCATGGTGAGTTAAGCGATGTACCGTCTGTCCCGGTGAAATGAACCTGTTTCCCATTACCTGCTATAGTCTTGACCGTCTTATCTTTTAAATCGGCTACTCTAATGGTATGGTTGGATGTATCTGCTATGAATAGCTTATCATCCTGATAGTAGACCCCTTGCGGTTTATTGAAACGGGTTTCCTTGAATGAACCGTCTTTCCAGCCTTCCTCACCACTTCCGATGATACCTAACACTTTAGCTTTGTTTGAGGATGTAAGTTCGAGCTGAACTATGCGGTTATTGTTGGAATCACTTACATAGAGATGCTTGTTTGTTTCGTCTATAGCAAGTTTACCGGGGAAGTTGAAGAAGTGTTCCTGTTCAGTAGATTCAATACGAATATCGATTTTCTCTTCAATAAGGAAACCGCCTTCCCTTGCCCGTTTCAACTCATTCTTTATCTCCCGGTCTAGGATGTCCCTCTTGCCTTCGCCGGACCTCTTTAGGACTATTTCTCCATCAGCTCCTATCAGGATAAATGTTGGCCACGCTCTTACTCCATAGCTGTCCCAAATCTCGTAATCGTTATCAGCAACCACCGGATGATGTATCCCGTATCTATCGATGGCTGCTTGTATGTTCTCATCGTTTTTCTCATTATCGAACTTACCTGAATGGACGCCAACCACTATGAACGGTTCATCTTCATACTTACCCTCAAGGTAGTTCAAATCAGGTATAACATGGATACAGTTTATACAACAGTATGTCCAGAAGTCGAGTAGAACCACATGACCTTTTAGCATATCCATGGTTACAGGTTGGTCAGTATTGAACCACTTTAAGCCTTCCGGGAATTCGGGTAGGTCTCCATTGTAGCTGGATTGGGTGGCTAGGTTATCCTGTGATGTTTTATTGGAATGCGAATCAGCTGAACCGTATTCCGAACAAGATACCACAACATTAAAAATAAATATATGTAAAATCAAAATAATGATTAATTTAATTTTCATAAAAATCTCCATGTTTTTTGTTTATAAACACGGGATATGACAGATTGATTTTAAATTGTAATTAGAATAGTTTAATTATTAGTAGGTCAATTATCTTTTCCGAAGTAAGAACTTTACTTCTTTTCCTTCTTCACCCTCAGGAGCTTACCCTTTACAAAGTTCCCATTCTCATAATAAAGCCTAACCCCTTCACACAGTCCAAGTTTTCCTCCCCACTTCTTATAATCAGTATCAGCAGGCAGGCAACGAATGATGGTGGTTTCCGCTATCCCCCCATGACCTATGACCAGAGCCTTTCCTTCATCGGGGAGTTCTTGGGCTATTTCCTTGAATAACTCGACCTGCTCATCAGTTGCTTGTGAGAGCTTATTCCCACTCCATACAGCCTTAGCAAAATCCATGAAACTACCGAATTCATAATCTATTTCATAGAAGGCTTCTTCTGGCATATCACCTAGAATCTCATATTGCCTATCCACAGCGTATCCCATAGCTATAGCTGTTTCATACGCCCTGGGGAGTGAACTTGTCACCACCAGGTCAAACTTGCCCATTTTCTTGCCTACTTTCCTAGCAAGTTTTACACCTTTCTGGTTTATATTAGGGTGAGGTCTTTTTCTCTTGGTATGCCTTCTATATTCTATTTTCTTCATATGTGTTCCTTCCTTATTATATCAATTGTTAATATAGAATATAAAAAATAAGTATTGGTTAGACTATATTAGGAGATATGCTTTATATAAATGTAATTGTAATGTTATTCTTCAACATCCTCGGCAGGTTTATCATTAATCGTGACGTATTCCTCAAGACCTTCTCTTAAAGTATTGATAGTCCCTCTTTTAATCATCTTATAGATGGAGCGTTGAATATCAGGAATCTGCTGAGAGAGTTCTATTATATCCTCGGGTTGGGAATCGATTTCATTATTGATGAGTAATAGTTTTATATCCTCACCGATATTCTCCCCCAATATCTCAATAGCTTTAGCTAATTCATTAGCCTTATTTATAGAGTCTTCACTCAATCCATATTTCTCTGACATTTTCTTTGCATAATCTGGTTTTAGATTGTCTTTATTATTCATGATTATATCCTCCCCAATGATACAATAGGATGCATAAACTCAGCAAAATATTATCTTAAAATCTTATGACTTTCCCTAATTTAAATAAAATCTATTTAATTGAGTTTGGCAAGCATCTCTAAGAATCTTTCTGTTCTTGCTGGTGTGATATCTGCTGATGGACCATATTCATCGATTAAACCATTAATGATGTCTTCTCTTCCCTCTATATTATAGTCAAAGATATTCATCTGTGGAGAACCATCTGTGGACAGTTTCTGTATGATAGACTTATAAGTATCAATAGAATAGCCTACTTCGGATAACATGCGTATAGCCTCTCCATCAGCAAAAAAGATTTCTTCAGATGGATAACCATCATTCATACCATCATACATATATTCTACAGCCTCTAAGAATGTAGAGCTTAGTAAATCAGCATCATCATTATCCATAGCATAATTCATCTTTTGTTTATATTCAGCAGGTAGAGACTCGATAGGGTAATTTCCTATGTTTAATCCTATCATCAATGCTACTATGCCGGCGAATTCATCTTCATTCTCGCAAGCTTTCATCAATCCTGTACTAATGATTATGAATCCTTTAGGAGCAGCATAAGCAACTAATTCATTCGTATCTATTAGGGTAAAAGCATAGTTGGAATATATATCATCATGAGCTTCACTCATAACTGCTATCGTAGAGCCTATCAGTCTGACATAATCATTAACTTCTTTATTGTTTAGATAAGGATAATCCTGAAAGATTATCGATGCTACAGCCTTTCCTAGATAGTATTCATCCTTAAGCAATAGTTCATCAGAAGCAGATGAATAATTACTACTTGTTGTTCCAGTACATGCAAAGGCAAATATAGACATTATTACGAAAATTATTATTAAACTTGATATTCTTCTCTTCATAAAGATATTCTCCTTAGATTATTTTTGAAATCCATTATCTATTTTGTATTAAACTAAACCGACGACTACAGCCGTCGGTTTAGTTTTCATAATTATAAAAAATAGTTCCTTCT
>CAYUUC010000087.1:0-12628 GCA_964447635.1 uncultured Spirochaetia bacterium | reverse complement strand
AAAAAAACATCCCCATAAAAATAGTGGCTTTCTCCATCATCTCAATAGTAGTCATTTTAAGAGTGGTGTTATACCTACATCTCTTTGTAGGAAAAATATTTCCCCTTAACTTGACACCAATGCCCTATGAGGGGGATTTAGGGGGTCGGGTTTAGAAATTCCACAACATTTAACTAAAGAGCGTTATCAATTATTGGTATTATGTGTTAAAAGTAATATAGCCTTAGAATGGACCTAGATGTTATGATTTCTATAATAGCTCTTTGTGAAACAATGCTAAATGAACAAATCAAGACCCTTTCCCGATAAGCGAATATCTAGAGGTAGTTCCTTATTCTGATTCCGGGATTAGGTGTGTATCATCCTGAGTTTGTGATGGGGGGTTTTCGGTATCATCCTTCTGTTTACCCATCTTATTAAGTTTTGTATTGAGGTTTTCGATGTTTTTGATGTTCTCTTCGCCAATCTCCCTTATGTTCTTGGTTTCTTTTATGATGGAGTTGAACTTCTCGACGATATCCTCGACCTTATCCTCATTCTTCCTGGCGAGTTCTGATATAGTCTTGATGCCTTTCTGATTAGCGTCGATGGCGTCGGTCATCTCGTCTACCGCTTGATTAGTCTTTCCTGACAGCTCCAACAAATTGGACACCGCTTTCATTACATCGTTTGTCCCGCTTGATAGTTCGTTCATACCGGCGATGATTTCTTCCATTGCGTCTTCTACTTCTTTAACTTCGTTATTGATTTTGTGGAAGTATTCTCCCGCTTTTTTGTTAATCTCTGAAGCTTGGTTGATATCGTTTATGTTCTTCTTCAGGGTATCGGTGATTATCTTTGTGTTCTGGCTGGTATCCTCGGCGAGTTTTCTAATCTCGTCTGCTACTACGCCGAAGCCTGCTCCGGACTCGCCTGCGTGTGCCGCTTCTATCGAGGCGTTCATAGCAAGGAGGTTAGTCTGGGAAGCGACATTCACGATAACCTTGATTACATCAAGCAGGTTGGAACTGGATTCTGATATACGGTTGATGGACTCTATGGCTTTGTTCATCTCCTCTTCGCCTTCTTTTGTGGTATGTACAAGCTGGTCGATGGAGTCTTTCTTTGATTTGGTGACGCCGGATATGTTGTTGATGGAGGTGGTCATCTCCTCTATTGATGATGAGGATTCGCTTATGAGTGAGGTCTGCTCATCGAGTATGTTTCTTACTTTGGATGTTGCGGTGATGATGGTGTCGGAGTTCTGTTTGGAGTGCTTTGTTTCTTCGTTAAGGTTGAGTGTTTCGTTTTTGATGCTTTCCAGGCTTTCGTCAATCTCTCTTATTGCTCTGAGTGTGACTTTAGTGGATTCGGTCAGTTCCTCGCCTATCTCCATGCCCACCCTGGAAGACTCTAAGATGTTCTTTAGTTCTTCGTAACGGCTTTCATTGATTTCTGATTCCGATTCTGCCACATTTACTACTTCTTTCATAATCTGTATGATTTTGTAGCTGAAGAATGCAGATACCCATATGAATACAGCCTGTGATATAGAACTGGTTATGGTACTTGTTGTGAATCCTGTTTTGTAGAACAAGAGAATAACGAGACCAACCATACTTATCACTGCTACGATGATGGGTTGTTGCTTATAGTTACCTATGAGGGCACTCCCCAGTATAGTGAATATCATAACGAAGGAGTATATACTCATCGCATTTTCTCCTTGATAGAATTCGCCAAAAATGATAAAAATAGAAGCTACGATGCCGTTAGCGATGATTACAAGGTTTGATGCTAATGTGTATTTGTTTTTGGCAAGTGAGATTATGGAAAAGATATAGACTATCGGTATCAAAGCATAATTGATCAGGGTGGATAGTTGATATTCGGTTATGAATATGGTAAATGAAACCATAACCATAACAAAAAGCATTATCACCGAAATAAATAATAATATCTTCGCTTTCTTTTTCATCTCTATTCGAGCGTCTTGATAAGGTTCTAGTATTTTATTATATATCTTCTTTATCATGGTTCAATCCTTTGTATGCTCATATGCTATTTATTCTGATTCAACCTGCGATTTAAATCTTCGATTGAAAGAGGTTTTATAGATACGATGACTTCAATTTCATAAGCAAATGAGCATAAAACAAAAGTTATAACTTATAAAGATAATATAAAAAAATCGCTATGGTCAATCAATAGAATTATCGTTCAATAAAAGATTAATAATAATGATAATAGGCAGGTTTCAATATATGGTTGGATTAAGATGGTATTACAATATTATCTAGGTCATCTACAACTATTTTCTTCTCGTCTTCTTTGCTTATCTCATCAGCTTTATCCTTAGCCAACTGTAAGTAATTCTCGCAGTTTTCCTTATCGCCGGCCAGAGAGTAAGCCCTACTCATCGCTTCCAGAGCATAAGCATGGAAAAACGGAGCAAGTTCAGCCTCCTTCGCTATCTTAAGACATCTTTCCCCATGGAACAAAGCCGATTTGTGGTTTTCCAATATCGAATACACCCTCGATATCTGCCATTCTCCTACATTGACATTAGACGCATCGCCAATCTGACTCCAATGGTAGAGTGAAGCATGGGCGGAATGAACCATATCATACTTATCGTCTTCTGTCCTGTCATCACCCTTATCCAGCAAGTCCCACACATGGTTAAACAAGTTTATTGCCAATTCCTTATGAAACTGATTCTTATCGATATTTGAACTCATTTTTAAGTCTCCTATTTTGATTTTATTTTATAACTTTTGCAAATTTATACTAACTTTGTATATTTTTTATGCATAAATCTCGTCATCTTTTTAAAGAATCTAATAGAATCTTATTAATGGAGTGTTTATAAATAGGATATGGTTAAGATTGATAATACTAGATGCGTGAAATGCGGTATATGCCTGTCATTGAGGGGTGATTACTGCCTGAATGAAGGAGAGGACGGCTCAATCAGGATTGTATACGAACTGTGTAACCTATGTACAAAGTGCATCGCAGTATGCCCTTCCAAGGCTTTCTCCTATGACGGAATAGAACCTACAAAGATATACCATGACCACATACCCCATAAGGATAACCTCGAGGAGTTGTTCAAGAAAAGACGCTCCGTGAGAAGGTTCTCCGATAGAAGGGTGGATAGGGAAACACTCGCAAAAATCGCCGAGATAGCCATCTACGCACCATCCATGAATAGGGACATTGAGGCTATCATCGTGGATGATAAGGAGATTATGAAAGAGATTGACCGGGTAGCATATAAGTTCTATTCCACTATATACAAAATCGTTTTTAAGAATAGGATATTGTTTAACTTTATCAAACTCTTTTCTGATGGTATGGACATAGCAAAGAAGAAGTTAGAGAACAGCATCAAAGACGGTCTGATTGTTTATGATGCTCCGGCTATGATAATGCTGATTGGTGATAAAAAGGAAGTCCTTACCGAAACAAGTGCCCAGTACCATCTATACAACATCATACTGTATTGCGAGAGTATAGGATTGGGTACATGCTTGATGGACTCGATAAAAATCGCTGTATCGGCAAAGAAGAGGCTTCGCAGAATGCTCAATCTCCCGAAAAAGCTATCGATACTGGGGGGAGTGCTTATCGGTTACCCCGAAGAGAAGATAATCAACAAAGCAGAGGGCATGAGCATGAAGTATAGCTGGAATGTTAGGTCTTAATCATTATTAATAAGCATAAAGGAGGATTAGTTAATGGAAAAGTATGGAGGATTTTGGAGAAGGTTTTTAGCCCTCGTTATAGACGGGGTCATCTTCGGTGCCATAGAAGGGGTGGTAGGTAGGATATTAGGCTATGAGGTCGCCGGAGGGATGAACCTGATTTTAAGTTGGCTATACTACTCACTGATGGAAAGCTCTAAGACACAAGCGACTCTCGGCAAAATGGTCATGGGTCTTAAGGTTACCGACATGGACGGTGACCGTATATCCTTAAAGAGAGCAACCATCCGTTATTTCAGCAAGATACTCTCCGCTATTATCCTTATGATCGGTTTTATCATGGCGGCATTCAACCCGAAGAAGCAAGCCCTGCATGACAAAATTGCCAAGACTTACGTGGTTAAAAAGGACTATTACGAATAAACCCACATTCAATTCAATAACTAGACAAACGCTGTAGAATCCTAATAGCAAACAGAGTAATCGTAGGCGAGAAGGCTTTCTTATCGGCGAAGTCCTGTCCCTTATACACCCTATACATGCTTTCCGGTTTGAATTTGTATGTGTCGTCCGTTTTGGATAACAGCACATCAACCATCTCTTTGAACCTTTTATCGGAGTGATAGTCATCATATCTGCTTATCACCTCGAGGACATGAAGCAGGTTGTACCAGACCAGCGGGAACTTCAACTTCATAAAATCAGTACCGATGCCGAACATGAAGAACTTCTTCTCCTTCCTCACCTCCCAGTGGTAGAGTATAGCCTCGACCGCTCGTTTTGCCGCTTCCGATGCTTTCCCCTTCTCATCTTCGCTTAAAGCCTTAGCAGAGGTAATACTAGCATATGGGCAAAAATCCGTCTTCCTGCCCGGTCCTCTGAACTTAGCGAGAGAGCTTTTACATCGATAGCCGTTATCATCAACCATGTCTATGAGAGCATCGACTGCTCTCCGGGTGGCTTTGTTCTTTAAACCGAGTTTGAGCAATGAATACAGCATCGTCGGGAAGTTGGATAGTATCCAGGCTTTCACCGGTTCACCACTCCCGCCAAATGCCTTCGGTATCTTGACCTTCACCAAAGGGATGCCTTCATCACTGGTTGAGCTTAGAGCCTTATCGATTACTCTGTCCACATCGGGGTTGTAGCCTTGCCTAACTCCGAGTTCAGCGATGGTCGATAGGCGGTGGAGTAGTAGGTCTGGTTTGTTGTGCCTTTCTATCGTTTCCTCATCCCAGCATTTTATATGGGCGATGTTGTCTTTCACAAAGCTGTCGGAGAGGAGCTCATCCTTATCCGCTTCATCCGGCTTGAACATAAGCTTAGCGTTGTATCTTACATATGGTATATCGCTTTTCAATAGCCATTCTTTGGTTCCAGCCGGGGTCTCCATAAATACCTCTATCAGGATATAAGATTTTATTTAATTAGTGTGTCCTATATGATATTACAAGAATAATTAAGATATTATTCAAAAAAAGAATCAAGAAATCTATTTCTATTTAATCAAACCCTCTCGATACGCTTCTACCAGCTGTTGTAGGTCTTCAATCTGTAGCTTGATATCCTTCCCCCGGTCTGTATCGCCGACCCGTTTCCGCTTGGAGACCTTTTCCAGGGTGATTGTATCGGGAAGGATGTCCTTCTCTTCTTCTATCGCTTTACGGGTGGACTCGAAAGCCTCATGGGCGGCGAGTATCATTCCGTATGAGTTGTAGATGAGGGTGTACCCGGCGATGCCAGTTTTGGAGTGATAAGCCTTAGCGAAACCCCCGTCTATCACCAGCAGTCGACCATTAGCCTTAATCGGGCTTTCACCTTTCTTCGCCTTCACTGGGACATGACCATTGATGATGTGCGATGTGTTAGGGTCTAAGCCGAACTCAGCGAGTATCATCTTGACTGACTTTTCATCATCACGGTAGTCATAGTATGGGTTCTTCACCTCGAGATGGGTCTGTTCATCATCCAGGAAGTATCGCTCGAAGGTAGTCATCTTAGTCTTCCCGAAAAGCGGTGAGTCTGAACCGCCCCACAGATACCATAGTGTATCCTGTCCGTATAGTCGTCTGTCATCGTCTTTGGAGAAGTAGCCTTCCCTGGCCAGCTTGTCTACCCTGTCCATGAACTCCTTCCCTTTACACTTCTTCCCGTCTACTTCGATGTTTGCGAGACTGCCGTCCTTGTTTAGTATGATGCATCCGTGAAAGAGCAGGTTTGAGTTGTAGACGAGGTATAGGCTTCCTTTAGAGAATAGGAATTGCACATGCTTCTGGAGCTTTTCGCTGTTCTTGAACGATGCTTTGAGCTTATCCACTACCTCTTTCTCCTGTTCCGTTAGTCGATAGGGGTCTTGAGGGTCTATGGTTGGGAAGTGGGTATCATTAAGGGGGTAGGACTTGCCCGTTATCTCCACTGCCCCTTTCTCCAGGTCTATTCGCTCGAGTAGAAGCCGGTCTTCCATGGCATACTGGGGGCGTCGTTTTATGATTTGCCCTTCCAGCTTGAACTGTATGATGGATACCGCCTTATGCATACGCTTCATCAAGTTGAGTTCCCGTCTGGTGTAGTCTTCGTCGGGTGAGAGTTTGGGCATGAACTGTTCGCAGGGGTCATCCCCGTAAACCTCCATAGCCAGTGTGGCAAGCGGGACGAGGTTGATGCCGTAGCCTTCTTCCACGATTTTTAAGTTGGAGTAGCGTAGTGATAGTCTAAGACAGGTCGCCATACATGCTTCCGAGCCTGCACCCGCCCCCATCCATACGATGTCATGGTTACCCCACTGGATGTCGACGGAGTGATGCTCCATCAGGCTATCCATGATGATGTCCGCACCCGGTCCCCGGTCAAAGATGTCGCCGATGATATGAAGCCTATAAACCGATAGACGCTGGATGAGGTTGGATAGGGTGATGATGAACTCCCTGCCCTTCTCCAGCTCTATGATGGTCTGAATGATGCCTTGATAGTATTCTTCCTTGTTGAGACGGGACTCGCTTTCGTGGAGGAGTTCCTCTATGATGTGGGCGAAGTCGGTCGGGATGGCTTGTCTTACTTGTGAGCGGGTGTATTTGGATGATACAACCCGGCAAAGCTCGATTAGGCGGTAAAGGGTGGCTTTGTACCATTCATCGATGTCGGCTTCTTCTTCCTGGATAAGTTCGAGTTTCTGTTCCGGATAGTAGATGAGGGTAGCGAGTCGCTTCTTCTCCTTGGTGGTTAGTGTATCACCGAAGATGTCGTCAATCTTGCGTTTGATAACACCGGAAGCGTTCTTGAGTATGTGTATGAACTGCTCATATTCGCCGTGGATATCGGTTATGAAGTGTTCCGTCCCTTTGGGTAGTCCGAGTATCGCTTTCAGATTAATGATTTCGTTGCAAGCGGAATCTATCCCTGGATATTGCTTTGCCAGTAGTTTTAGGTATCTTAGGTCTTTCTGGGTTAGTTTGTTATGTTTTGCATCTGTTTCTGTTTCCATGTAGAATAAAGTAGATAAAAATACATCTGATAACAAATTTTAACAGCTTTTTTTTATTGAACTATATAAAATAATATTTGGAATCTGGTTTCATGTTGGATAATGTTATGGTAATATCTTCGAAATCACTATTTAGATAATTAATAACGGGTACGGGTATTAAGTGCTTAGAATTATTTTGCAAAAAAGAAATCCCTAAAATTAGCATTAAGTATTGACTTTCCAAAGTTTTCCAGTTATTATATCTTTTTAGAAATAAGATGAACCTTTGAGGTTGTTTTCTTAACGGGAATAAACAGAAATGTAAAAAAATTTGCTCAATTACTTAATATAGAGCAATAAATTGACGAATAAGCATATTAGATATGCTTTTTATGAGCTATAATTTTATTTTTGTTTATTCAGACCTTGATTAACAAAATTTTTAGGAGAATAATTTTATGAATAAAGCAGAACTTGTTGCTGAAATAGCAAAAGAGACAAAATCAACCAAAAAAGTGGTTGAAGAAACCTTGAATTCATTTATGGACGTTGTTAAAAAGACACTTAAAAAAGGTGAGAAAATTACACTGGTAGGCTTCGGTACTTTCCAGGTAAGACAGCGAAAAGCTACTACAGGTATTAATCCTCAAACCAAAGAAAAAATCAAAATACCTGCTAAGAAAGTAGCTAAGCTACAATTCAGCGATTCCGTAAATGATATGCTTAACTAACAAAGTTTGTAGCTTAAACCTATATGAAAAGATTTTTGATACTTTTCCCAATAAAGACCTCCGCAGGATTGTGTATCCTCATACATAACCCCTGCGGAGAAAGTTATAATTGAAAGAGATTAGGTTTTGGCCTCCCAAATAATCCCCGCTAAAGTTATGAATGGCGGGGATTTTCGTATGCAATACTCTATCTCATCATGGCAAGAGCACCCATCGGGTCCCATGGGGGCAATACTTTAGGTTCTTTCTTCAGTAACTCTTTCAAGCCATCGTTTAGATAGTCCTTATGCACAATAACCTGATAGACGAACTCCTCGAACCAGCTGTCACTCATCACGAAGTAACCATCCTTACCCGGCTTATCCCCCCAGGTGTTCTCTACCTTCCACCTATTCGGCTTTCCATTGACTATATTTACCCCGGTAAAGACCATGGCATGTGTAAGCAGGCTGTCGCAGTAGTCCAACCGTCCCGCCTTATCCAGACCAAAGCTCGTATCGAACACATCCTCAAACGGATACAGCCTGGTGTCCATAATCCCGCTATCATAATGCATCCATTGCCGAACATCACCACCGAACCATACCGGGTTACCATCGCTAATCTGTGACAGGGCAAGGCTCTTCATCATGGATGTATCCACATTCAAGTATAAGACCCGTCTCCCGCCTACCACATTACCCAGATACTTGACTGTGTAGGTCTGATAGAAAGGCTTATCTTGCGTAGGAGCGTTGATTATGCTTACATAGTCGTCCATGTTCCACCCTATATACTTCTGATAGAAGTCTTGCGGGGTAAGACCTCTATCAGCATGAAACTTATTATCCTCATCCCGGAATTCGAAGTCGAAGCTCTCGGGTGGTTCACCTAGGAAGTAGACCAGCATTCGGTAGAAGTGGCTCAGCATTCCATCTTTTGTCTCTCTAAGTTGTGATATGCTCTTACCGGTTTTATGCATATTGCGTAGGATGGAGGCGTTCTCTCTTAGCTTGTTTAGGAGGATGGCGTTCATTGACCATGTGTTACCGCTGTGATACGTTTCGGGCATTAGGTCTTTTGGGATGACCCCGTACTTATCGACCAGGTTCGCCAACATGTCCCACTGACCAGCATCATCTAGCAGGTTATTCAAAAGCCACATCAAGACACGGCTGTAAGTCTCTTCTTCCAGTGTTAAGAGGATGCATTCCAGGAAGTAGTTAGCCTTCTCCAGCTTATCCCTAAACATCATGTATGTTTGTGATAGCTGGAAGTCCTTAATGTTAAGGTCTTTCTCCATCTTGTGTCTGAACAGGTTGAGGGCGGCGAAGAGCCAGCACCTGCCACTCTTCTTCTGGTTGGTTATCTTACCAGTCTTAACTTCGTTGGAGAAGTCAAAACGCATATCGACCACCGAATCCCTATTCAATGCTACACTTTCGATACCATTCTTTATGATGGCGTTTCTTAGCACCTTGGACTTTGGATTGCTTCTCAAGTCCTGCTTATACCTTTCGATTAAGTCAAAGGTTAAAGATGTATGATTGTTTTTCGGACTGTCATTTGTCATTGGTTTATTCTCCTTTTGTTTCTGTGTATATTATGACGATTTATAATTGTATTCTTAATCGCTGTATGACAAAATCAATTACTACCCTCCACCATTGCCGTTATTCACTTTCATCAACCTCCATAGGTCATCATCGTTTTCCGCTTGCTCCCATTTATGGAGGAAGTCCTTTTTATCTGCTCTTACTGCAATCTCAGCAAGTAAGCGGAGATGTTTCTTCGGGTCTGCTCTTGAACCGATGATGACGAAGATGCACTTAATCGGCTGGCTTGCTCCTTCCAGAAGTAAACCGTGTTTTACCCTTGCTATGAGTAGCTCGAAGGAAGCCACATTGTCGAACTTAGCGTGAGGGATGGCGATGCCTTCTGCCACCGGCGTCATGCCTGTTTTGTTGGTTTCGAGGAGTTCACCTAGTATGTCATCCTTGGTTATTGAACGGAAACGTGATGACAGCTCCTCTGACACCCGTTGGAAGAATTCCTCCGGGCTTATCTTTTCATCTATATCCAATATGATAGACCTTTCCAGTATGGAATCGAAATCGTCATGATGTCTCAAACCTTTCTCCTTTAATATCTCTCTAAACTCCTGTTCTATACCAAGAATCGATGCTTCCCTATTGTAGAGTTTGTCGAAGACTTTCCTAACCGCTCCGTAACGCTCGACCCTACCCCTTACATAGACGAAATACCATATCAACCCGAGTAAGACCAGCCCGATACCAAACAGAGTAGCCCATAAGCCCAGGATGATGATTAATCCTATTGAACTGGCTATGCCGAAAACCTGTATGAACGGGAACAATGGCGAGCGGAAACCCGGGTCATACGAGTGAATACGGGAAAGTCGCATTACGATTACGGATAGGTTCATCAAGCCGAAGATGAGTAGCTGGAAGGTACTGGCAAGCTTCGCTACCTGCGCTACATCCGGTATCACCCACAGCATAAGTATCATGGTTAGTGAGGTTATGATGATGGAGGCTGTGGGTATCTTGTGATTGTTCAAACGATGGAAGATACCCGGGATGAGATTGTCCCGACTCATCGCTACCGGGTACCTCGTAGCGGAGTGAGTACCGGAGTTGAATGCGAAGATGAAAGCAAAGAAGATACCCATTATCACCACAGTCACCGCCCAATCAGGTAAGACAAGTTCGGCGAGGGTTGCTACCGGATGATAGTTGCCACTGAGCTTATTTCCAAGGTCTCCAATCATAGCAAGTATGCCCAGGATATAGATTATCGTAACCACAGTGGCAGATAGTATCATACCCAGGGGGATGTTCTTCTCAGGGTTCTTTACCTCTTCCCCAACCGATGTCATCTTGCTGAACCCTACGATATAGGGGACGACTACCAGTCCTGATGCGTAGAATATATCAATTGCCCCGTGCTTGCCGGTGAAGAAGTTGCGGAAGTATTCTATATGGAAGTATCCGCCGGCTAATCCCCTTCCAACAAGATAAGCAAGGATTAGAAACAGGATGATGAAGCCGGTTATCTGTAAGGGTTTATTCTCACGCTCACGCATTAGGTTGATGAACATGAATATGATGATAAGGACAGTTCCCAGTATGTTTATGTATAGGTTGTTCAGCTCTATATCTTGGGTAAATGGATACATCTGAAGTAAGAATCGCAGGTAGTATCCGATACCTATAATGAGAAAGATGTTCTTCAAAAGTAAAGATAGCCACGAACCAATACCAGCGACTGTCCCCAACAGAGGACCAAGGCTTCTATCCACAAAGTAGTATGTACCGCCGGCTCTGGGCATGGCTGTGGAGAGTTCCGCCTTGCTAAGCATTGCCGGTATGATGATTATAAGAGCTATGAGATAGGAAAGGCTGATGCTTGGTCCTTCTATCTTGTAGATGATGCCGGGAAGTATGAACAGTCCCGAACTAAGCATCGCCCCTATTCCCATCGTAAATAAGTCGAACAGACCAAGTTTCTTTTCTAGCTTTTGCATATAGTCCTTACTTTATGGTTTGGTATCTTAGTTTAGCTTTATCATCTTTAATATGGTTATGATTAAGAATAAGACGGTGTTAGCATAGCATAATGGGACACCAAGAATCACCGGACATTCTGCTGAGCCTGTCATGTGGGCTAGGGTGAACCATATTCCAATGAACAAACCTACGATAACGGCAATGAAGAATAAAGCCCTGTTTATACTCCTATCCCTGATAACGAGCGATGGCAGCACTATGAGATATGCTAAGCCTATTATATAACAGGCAGGGACGGTGAAGAACCTGGGACAGGTCTCTCCTGTCACCAGCTCGGATATGCTTAGGTAAACTGAAAAAGCTAATCCTATCAGGGCAAGAATGCCTATTACTATGTTTAGTTTTTTTCTCATTTTATGGATTTCCTTATTATGATTTTGATAATACCTATTTTTTTAGACTTATTATAATCTATAAAAAAATTGTCTATTAGAAAACTCATTAGTCAGTTAATATTCTTTTTTGATAAAAATATTAATGAATTTTATAATCAGATGTTAACTTTAATAGTGAAAAGTGTTTATTTTATAATAAGGCTGTCGTCATATTATTAAAACTAAGCTAAATTTCTAAAAACCAGACACAAAACAGAGGAAGAACCATGGGTAATAAGAAAACCTTTATAAAAGAAAACTCTAACAACAGGGTCGTAACCAGTAACAAGAAGGCAAGGCATAACTATCAGGTAGTGGATACCTACGAAGCCGGCATCGTACTGAAAGGGACAGAGGTCAAATCCATACGGGAAGGGAAGGTCAATCTATCTGATACTTTTGCCAAATTCATGAAGGGAGAGCTTTATTTGGTAAACATGCACATAAGCCCTTATGCTCAGGCTAACCGTTTCAACCATGATGCAACCCGCTCCAGGAAGCTCCTTTTACATAAGCGTGAATTGCGTAAGCTTTATGGTAAAGTAGCGGAGAGGGGATTAACCTTAATCCCGCTAAAACTATACTTCAAAGAAGGGTTGGTTAAGGTTGAACTGGGTTTGTGTAAAGGAAAGCGTGAATACGAGAAGTCTCAGAGCCAGAAGAGGCGCGACGAGAAGATAAAGCTACAGAGGATGGCTAAGGAGAGATATTGACATGGTCTTATAAATTTCTTCCTGTGAAATTTCCGGTTTTAAAAGAGACCCTCCTAATATCCTCTCATCTTCTCCGAAGATGTCATAGG
>CAYUUC010000086.1:0-12646 GCA_964447635.1 uncultured Spirochaetia bacterium | reverse complement strand
TTACTCATTCAGATAAGAAATCACATAAGCAAAAAATGTACCGCTCAGTTATGGGTAAATATAGTTAATGTTTATGTAGACGATTTCCATTCCGGACATAAGTTCTATGCTGATGTTCTGGGACTGGAGAAGGAATACAATATCGGTGATAAGGGGTGTTACTTCAAGATTGGGGATAACTTCGGGCTGATACTTGAAGGTGGCAACGAGAAGCGTGGAATACATGAAAGGATGACCAGAACATCATTCATGCTTGTGGTGAAGTCTGTTCAAGCTCTCTTTGAAAAGCTAAAATCATATAACATAGAGACGATACAGGATAAACCCCTCGATGTAGGTAATGATGAGTTTTGGTTTCAGTTTAGAGACCCGGCGGGGAACATACTTGAAGCTGTCGGCGCTGAGTAATGCCGTAGATGGTTAAATTATAATAGAGCCTTATTTCGATACAGACTCTGTTCGTCATCATATATAAGTATCACATGAAATGGTTTTACCTAATCTCCGGGGTCTAACTCTGAATTGTAGTTGGTTTGTTTTAGGAATTCATACGGACCGGCGACAGCCCCGCCTATTTGGGTGTCTGTATCCTGGCTGTATATCCTGTCCCATGATTCCAACCCTTCCGAGGTTATGGTTACCTCTGATGTGGTGTAAGAAGGTTCCCCCTGATATGTTCCAGTGCAGTCCTTACCATCTGTTCCGCCTACGAAAGCGGTTTCGTTGTCGATGGTCTGAACCTCAAGATACACGGTGCACCCTTCATGATGGGTGAAGTCATCCGGTGTTAGGTTTTCTAATGGTTCTTTATAGGTATAAGCATTGATAGCGTTATCTTCATCCGATGTACTATTGAACATGTATACATTGCTGTTATACTCGGTGGAACTGAGTTTTTCCAATCGATAGACTCTTTGCCGGTATGGGGCTTCTTCCGACTCATCTATTGCCTGTTCAACATACATCCAGATGCCATCTTCTCTGTCCTTCCATATCCTCTTTTCATGCAGATGTACATTCCAGTAAGAGGGATTGCTATCTGATTGTTCCTCACTGTTGAAGTATCCGGTCATGTAGTGTGCAAGCAGAAGATAAGTATCATCATCAGGTAGCCAACCCGGGTCAACCGGTGTGGTACAAGCCATGAACGCTATAGCTGTAATGATAATCGCTATTTTTAATAAGTTCTTTTTTATCGACATAAAATCTCCTTGTTTATTACTTTTAATTATCTTTGATTTGCATTATGTTTTTTAAAAGTACTAAAAAAAGAAGATATTTCAAAATTGATACCTTTCCATTAAATGGTTAAGATTATCTATGATTGTAGGATACCTAGGCCCGTGGAAGGACTACACTCACCAATGTAGTGTTGTGGAAGCCGACGAACTTTCCACGCTGTCTGCCTATCTCCCCGTAAGTATTGAATCCGATTAATGGTGAGTTGAGGGTGTGTGAGATTTGGTCAACCTCTTTCTTGTAGTCTTCCATAGAGTTGAGTCTAGCGGCGCATGAGAAGAGAATCCCACCGCCGGGTTCGCCATCTATTGAAGACATCGCTTCCTTTATTGACTCTTCAGCTCCATTGACCATATTGCCTTCGGTCATTTTCATAATCCTGACTTTCCTGCCTGCTGGTAATTGACCGGCGAAGACGATGCCGCCATCCTCGAGCATTTGTAGGGGGGCTCTAACGGTCATTTCTTTTTCTATACTCGGGATGCCTAACTCATATAGGATGATTGTCAGAATTGGGTTATCAGGATTAACCTCTACACCATTCTTGCTGAGAACCTCTTTCCATACTTCAAGGGCAGGTCTGCCGTTTAGCTCGTATAGGATGTTCCCGTTGCACTTCGTTATCTCGAGCTTATCAGGATAGGCTATCCCGCCGTGTTTAACGCCGATGCCTAAACTCTTTTTAGAGTATATGGCTAAAGAACATAGAGCATCAGTATATATCTTGTCATCATAGAATACATAAGTCTTTTTCATCTGGAAGTCATCACCGGCAAGCCCACCGGCTAATAGAGCCTGCAGTCCGGCATGTTCTCTTATCAGGTTGATAAGGGTGTCCCCGTCGATAGCAAAAGCATCAGACATAAGTAGGACGGTGTAATGCTTAAGCCCCTTTGAGTAGACTTCGCCACTCTTAGCGTAGAATCTGGAGAAGGTCTTCTGTATGCTGTCTCTGCCGCTTTCCTTGAGTCCTTCGATGATTAGGCTGTCCACCTCTACATCATCTTCGCTTCCTATCACGCCCACCACGAATTCTTTAGTAGAAAAGCCGTCCTTAACGAACTGTCCCCCGCCAGAGGTTGCTCCTAATAGTGGAATGGCTGGAAACAAGGCTTTTAGTCTGGGGACAAAGTTTCTGAAATCTGTATGTATAGAGGAAAACACAAGTAGAGCTACCGGAGCTTTTCCCTCTAACTTCCGCTTCAGTTCATCCGCCATACTTTCTACATTGCTTCCTATAGATGTTTCTAATACCATTTTATTTTCTCCTGCTAATTTATTGATTTTGGTTCAATAATTTAAAAAGGAGAGGACAAAGCCTCTCCCTTATTATTAACTTATTCAGTTGTATCTATATCAGCATCCGGATTATCCTCTTTAATCAAATTCAGAGCCTTAATCCTTAACGAGTCTACTTCCTGATAGATGTCTTCCTTTTCAAACCAAGCATACTCATCCACGAAGCCGGTGCTTCTAAGCAGGATGTCTTCGGTGTTATCCACGAAGTAGCTGGTTAGTATAGCGATATATCGGAATACAAAGTCCTTACCCACCTTATAGTCTTCCATAGGAGCAACACCGGTGAATGAGCCGTTGGTATCCTTTCCTATGATGGTGAATTCCTCGAATTTGGAGAAGAACGCCACAGCATAGTCGCAGGCTGATATACAATCAGGTCCTGTCATAATGATGATGGGGTTATCATAGTGCTGGTTGCCTTCATCCGGCATTATTGGGTAGTGACCACCTTTTTCCTTCTCTAATGCAAGCTTTGATACTTCCTGAGAATCCCTTCTAGCATCTACGAAAACCGTAGTCTCTTTATCAGAGTCGATTAATAGGGAGAGTCCCCGATAAGCAACCTCGTTTCTACCACCGACATTCCTTCTAAGGTCTATGATTAATCCGTCTGTATCCATTAAGGATTGGACAGCCCGTTCAAATTCTTTAGAGAACTCGGTTTTGTATGGGTCCCATAAAGCGGCATCTTCAAACTCATCGAAGCCGGATGGGAAGGCCATCAAGAAGATGTATCCGATATTGGTATTGGATAGCTTTCCGTAAACCAGCGTGGGGTAATCTTCAGGATAAGCTGTGTAATTGTAATCTTCACCCGTCTTCTCCGCTTTCCAGTCTATGCCTGGTGTGTCATATGGAAGCTCTGTACATGAGGTGAGAACGCCGGCCTGATACATTTCTTCTATGCTCGGGTCTAGGTAGACTACATCCATGGTTTCAATCTCGCCTGTTTCGTATCGTTTGATGTTTATTTTCTCAAATAGATTGACATTACCCATACCGCTTCTCAGGAGGTTATACCTGATAGATGGTTTAGAAGAAGCGGGGCTTCCGAAAGTGGGTATACCAGTGTCGAATAGATGTTCTATCCATTTCGACCATGGTACGCCGTTATAGCCGACAATCTCATCACCAATCTGTAGGTTGTATGGATTTGGTGAGTCATCCCATACTTTGGTTACGGTTAGCTTCTCTTCTTCGGTTACTGTATAGCAAGCACCGATTCTGCTGGTATTGTCTGTGCTTAGGACTGGTGCATTGTTTAGGTATGCGTTCCATATTCGAACACCGCCTTCACCTGCGAATGGGTTTGATTTTCCGTATAGTCTTCCCGGTAGTATGAAAGAGTGTCCCTCTTCCAGTATGAATGCCATTCTGGTCAGCATGTATGCGAATTCACCGTAGCTTCTCAGTCCTTCTTCTATGGTGTAGTAGTAGTCTTCACCTAGTTTATCCCAATCGATACCATCAGGATTGTCTTCTGTTTTGAGTATCCCCTCGAAGCCTGGGAAGTATGTATTAATGTATGACCATATATCCTGGAACAGTACGGGCAGTGCATCATAATCATCCGGTAAGGGACCCCAGAATGCATGGTTAATCTTGTTTAACTGGTCAATCTTAGCGTTAATCATCTCCATTTGTGCTTCTTCACCTTCTATCATGCCATCGGGTACATCGATATCGATGGGGAAGATTTCTGCTGGGATACCGTATTCCTTCATGTTGCTATTCCTGGAGTATCCTGTAGCGGTGAAGATGCCTTCTTCCGGCTCTTCCATTTCCGTACCGCCTGTACACATAAAACCGATTATGGTTACTGAGAAAATAACCAGGACAAAAATAAGGTTTCTAAAATTCATTTTTAATCTCCTATAAATATTTATGATATGTTTTATTCAGATTATTCCATCCGGGTGGGGATTTTTCTATCGTCCATCTTTTGAAATGGAATAACGACCAATATTTATATCTTTAATAAATATATTGATTAAAATATAATAAAAAATCATGGATAATAATATTAAGTAGGATTTGAGTTGATAAAATTTTACGATGATTATAAACGGCATTTTTACAATCATCTTATCAAAATAGCTAACAATAATATGTATTAATATTAATAATCTGGAATTTGATTGTAATACAAAATCGTTTATATTATATACTGGATAAGAATGATATATAATTCGATATTAAAATTAATTGGTAATATTTGATAATCCATAAGGGATGAAAAATGCAAATAGAAATACTCAAATCAAAGATACATCGAGCAACTGTAACCGAGTCTAACCTAAACTACATAGGAAGCATAACAATAGACCAGGACTTGCTGGACGCTACCGGATTAATCGAGAATGAAAGGGTGCATGTGTATAACCTGAACAATGGTCAACGCTTCGACACCTACATCATTAATGGTAAGCGAGGTTCCGGCGAGATATGCATGAACGGGGCGGCGGCGAGACTTATCCATGTAGGAGATAAGATTATCATCGTGTCTTATTGCTTGATGAATCAGGAAGAGGCGAAAAAACATCATCCTCATGTAATCCTGGTCGATGATAATAACCGGATTAAAGAAGAGCTGGAGTGATAAGGTCTTCAGATTGGGGAAATTCTATAAATGGGATTAACCAGATAGTGTTGAATTTAGTCAATGAAGTATTTTAAATTAACTGCCATCATATTAACAGCATTCATACTTGCTCAGCTTGTGATTATTCTATTCTTCTATGATATACCGGTTATGAGAGTGGTTTTACCTATCTTATCCGGTTTTTGTATCGTTTTGCTAGGGATAGCTTTTATCAGCTCCGGAAGGTTTATACAAATAATCAAGGATAAAAACAGGCAAATCACATCACTTAAGAACCAACAGGTTAAGCACGAGAAGCAAATCACAACCATGGACAACCATTTCGATAGATTAGTCAAGGACTTGAAGTTCATCAACACCAGAAGTATGTTTATGAGCAACATCCTGGACAATATACACGTCAATGTTTATGTAGTCAATAGAAAAGGAATCATCACATCGGCTAACAAAGAGCTACTCGATACCTTAAAACTCAAGGAAAACGAAGTGGTAGGGAAAAGCTATCACTTACTATCAAATATAGAACACGATTACCTCGACTCTATCTTTGACTCCGGGAAGTATAACCGAACCCTTAACAATGTAGAACAGTCCGTAAGCATCAAAGGGGAGAAAAAGCAAATCCTGAAAAGCATATCGCCAGTTTTAAGCGAAGATGGTGATTTGGTAAGCGTGGTGGTGAGCTTCGTCGATGTGAACAGGTTGAAGCTCATCGAGAATAGGATTATGCAGGTCAACAAGCAATTATCCAGCGAGATGAAGATGGCTCGCAGAGTTCAGCGGAAAATCATCCCCGATGAAACATCATTCAACAATATTAAGAACCTTAAAGTGGCTATCAACTACTCCTCATTGCAGATTATGGGTGGTGATATATTTGACATTGTAAAGATAAGCGATGATGAGTTTGGTTTCTTCATAGCGGATGTCTCCGGTCATGGTATGCCGGCTTCACTTATTACAGCCATGCTCAAGGTCTCTTTCGTAACCCACAGCAAAGATAATCCCGACCCAGCTATGGTCTTCTCTATGATGAATGATGACATATTCAGCATCATAGAAGGGATGGGTTATTTCGTATCTGCTTACTACTGTGTCATTAATGTAGAGAATGGAGGCTTTCGATTTGCTAATGCTGGGCATCCCCCGGCTCTATTTTATCATCATGATAGCGGTTCTGTTGAGGAGCTTGACCAGAGGGGAACACTTCTCGGGGTAATCAGTAGTAAGATACCTGAGTATAGAACCGGAAGGGTTACCCTGGATAAGGGAGACCGCATCCTTCTCTATACGGATGGAGTAACGGAAGCGAAGAACCAACAGGATGAAATTTACAGCAAATACCGACTGATAGAGTTTATGAAGAGTAACAGCAATCTAAGATTAAAAAGCTTCGTCAAAAACCTTATAAAGAGTATAGAAAAGTTCAGCCAGGATAGAAAACAGACCGATGACCGGGCTATCCTCTATATGGAATATAAACCGAAAAACAAGGACTAACAAACCATGATTGAATACCGATACAATGTAGACGGATTGACAACAGAAGAACTATCCGACGGTTTCTTCAAAGATTGGCCTAATCCCCCTTCTAAAAAGACCCATCTGATGATGCTAAAAAAGGCTTATCGAATGGTTCTGGCTATGGACACAGATACCAGCAAGGTTATCGGTTTCATCAATGCTATCAGCGATGGTATCCTCTCTGCTTATATCCCACTACTGGAAGTAATAGAGGTATACAAAAATAAAGGCATCGGCTCGGAATTGGTTAGACGCATGTTAGTTGAATTGGATGGAATTTATATGATTGATATAGTATGCGATAAGAATGTGCAACCTTTCTATGAAAAATTCAGCATGGTTAAAGCGGATGCGATGGTTATGAGGAATTATGAAAACCAATGCGGATTGGGTTTTGATGACGGGTAGATGTGAGGAATAATTTACAAAAAAAATAAATTTTAATAGATGATAATAAGAATTTTTATTGCCATGTCTATTTTTTTATTATATAATATACATTATAATTTAAAATTAATTAAAAAGGATGTGTAATAATGAAAAAAGTAATTATCGCTATTCTGTTTATTTTATTAGGAAACATGGTCTTGTCTTCGGATGCTATTATAACTGCTCAAGACAGCAGTATAACATATTATCACTATGATAATATTAATTATACCGGATATGGTTTAAGTTATAAGATTTATAAGGGCGGTTGGAAAGAATCCAGTAATAGAACATTTGCCAAATGGTATGTAAAAGATGGTCTAAATGTTGTGGATATTTATAGTGTGGATGATTTAATATGGAAAATAGAATACAAAGAAATCAATCCCAAAAATAATATAGCTCAAACAAAGATTACCCGGGTTAACGATAGTGCTCATACCGGCTGGATTAATCTTAGAGTTTATGAAAATGCTACCACCGGGATGGACTTAAAAATTAGAGATATCGATAAGACTATTGGTTGGACAGATGGTTCTTATGGAGATGATTACTTATATTTGTATTTGAAAAATCCTCATAAAAAAAGCAACAAAATAAATACTTATAAAAGCTATTATCATACTGAAAGCTTTAATTTTATTGGAAATGAATTAAGTTATAAGATTTATAAAGGTGGCTGGAAAGAGTCTAACAATACAACATGGGCTAAATATTTTGAATATGAAGCTTCAAAAATAGTAGAAATCTATACCGATGATAGTTTGATATGGGAAATAGAATACAAGGATTTAAATGAATATAATAATATAGCAAAAGTAAGGATAGTTAGGATTGGAAACGGTTCCCACACCGGATGGATAAATCTAAAAGTGTATGAAAATGACACTACTGGTATGGATTTAATCATAAGAGATATAGATGAAACCGTGAGATGGACAGATGGTTCTTATGGAGATGATTACTTATATTTGTATTTGAAAAATCCTCATAAAAAAAGCAACAAAATAAATACTTATAAAAGCTATTATCATACTGAAAGCTTTAATTTTATTGGAAATGAATTAAGTTATAAGATTTATAAAGGTGGCTGGAAAGAGTCTAACAATACAACATGGGCTAAATATTTTGAATATGAAGCTTCAAAAATAGTAGAAATCTATACCGATGATAGTTTGATATGGGAAATAGAATACAAGGATTTAAATGAATATAATAATATAGCAAAAGTAAGGATAGTTAGGATTGGAAACGGTTCCCACACCGGTTGGATTAACCTAAAAGTGTATGAAAATCCAGATACAGGCATTGACCTTAAGATAGTAGATATAGATGAATACATAGGCTGGACAGACGGTTCTTACGGAGATGATTACTTATATCTATATCTTAAGACTGCCCAGTAGAACCATGTCTTGATAAACCATAAACATCTCTATCCCTTCTTATTTTTATTTAGGATATGCAAAATGGTAAAGATTTTAGGTAAAAGCAAAGGAAATGTCTTCGGATTTAAGATTATCGGCGAGCTTACCGATGAGGACATGAATCGCATCACACCGATGATGATTGATTCGATAAAGGACTATGGTAGCGTAAACATGCTCATCGATATGACCGAATATGGTAAACAAAGCACCTCCCGGTTCTTCGACGATATAAGTCTCGCTATAGGATACCGTAACGACATCGATAGGATATCCATAGTCGGGAATAAACTCTGGCAGAAGATATTAGCGAAAACAGCATCCGTCTTCTTCAAGGGTCAGAGATACTTCGAGGCGGACAGCATGGATGATGCCTGGAAGTGGGTAAGTCATGGATAAGCAGGTGAATGGGTAATCAACTCGCTTTCTTATCCGGATGTAGTGAGGAATCTCTTATTGTTATGTATAAAACGGTTTTTTTGTAAAGGAATCATCGAAACGGGCGAAACATAAAGATATATTAATAACCACATTTTTCGGGGATTTATAACGATATGAGAACGATTAAACATTTTACGATGGTAATGCTTATAATGTTGCTGATGTATGGTTTGGTTTCCTGTGGCTTGTTTACCGAGGAGACATGCGGGATAGAAGGCGAGATGAGTATGAGGGTAGGGACAGAAACGAGTTACTACTGCAGTGTCAATGCCCTATTCCGTGGAAACTCCGTCATGTTCACCGATAGCGAAGATATCCTCCTGGTGAACTACTTCGGATACAAGTTTGAGGATGGGGTAACCAAGTCCGAACAGAGAGAAGCATCACGAGTAGGGCTTATAGAGCGAACCGTGAATGAAAGGCTGGGCATCGCTTCCATTGTCAATAGGGATACCAGCTTACTTAGCGAAGAACTCCAGGCTAAGATTACCGGAACAAGACAGATAATGGTTCAGATTCCATACGAGGGAACAGGTGTCTATCGCCAGGATAGAGTCTTCGTTCAGATGTATGAAGATGATGAGTTAATCTATCGTTATACACCATCCAATAAAGTAGACAACCTTACATTTAACCTTAATCGCTTTCAAGTGAATGGTCTATCCGAGGAAGACCTGGAAAAACCAGAATACAAAGGAGCAACCGAGGAGGAACTCTCTTCGATAAAGAAGGTTTACATGGAGGGCAGGCTACTCGGTAGCATCACACTGGACGGCGAGAAAGTAAATATCAATGCCAACTTTAAGTTCAATACGATAATAGAGTTGCCGGAGAGCCTTCAATAGCATACCTGGTAAGGCGTTTCAATTAAACATCACATACTGTATAGCTATCGCCTTTCTTACTCACTATCCCAATTTATTGCATTAAATTACTAATTTTTTTATCTTCACTATATGAAAATCCGCATAAATAAGCTATAATATACTCATACTATTACTAATTCAATTTGGAAAGCGAGTTAGTATAGAATTTATCTTATGATAAACAATAGGGAAACATTAAATGAAAAACCGTTTTAAAGATACAAGAGAAAAAGCACAGCAACTCGCCAATAAAGCTAAGGACCTGGCTAAATTGGTTAAGGAAAAACCAGTCAATACCTTTATCAGAATAGCCACAATTCATCCATACATAACCATCGCTCTGGTTATACTTATTACTATTGCCATTATACCAGGTGTTATGAAGATAGAGCTGGACAACAACATAAGGGGCTTCCTAGGAAGAGAGTTCGACACCGTAGTCGAAACCAACTATATCGAAGAGATGTTCCATATATCAAAAAGCATCTTCTTCCTGACTGTAGAAGCAGACAACATCTATACAACAGAAACCCTGGAGTACGTAAAGCTCTTACATAACCAGCTGTCGGCAAATAGAGCCGATATCGACAGAATAACCACCATCGATGGAAAACAATACAAAAGGCAAGACCCCGCCTTCCAGAGAATCATGGAGCATAACACCGAAAACATACAGTCCATAACCATAAACGGTGTCACCCATAAAAAGACCCATGCTGTCACCGAAATGATGATAAAAGAGGTTAACTCCATCATCAACGCCGTGGATGCAACATCTGACGGGTCTAACCTGGATAGCTTCGACTTCATCGAAGAAAGATACGACCCGGCAACAGAAACCTATAAAAGGGTAATCCCGCAAACACAACAAGAGCTTGACCGTATGGAAAGCCTGCTGGAAGACAATAAGGATTACGAAGGACTCTATTACTCTCAACAAAGGAATGAAAACGGCAATCCATCAGCATGGATCTTCACCGTCGAGATTAATGACGATAGCCACGACGACTATTACGAAATCATAGACTATATAGAAGAAACCATCGATAAAACAGCACATCACGGATACGAGACGAAGCTGTTCGGAGTAGACTACACCAACCGAAAGATGAACGAAGAAAGCCAGGACGATGTCAAGACCCAGATAATCATCGTGGCTCTTGTTATGATGGCGGTGTTCTTCCTGAATTTCCGCACACCAACCGGTATCATCGTTCCCGAGATTAATACAATCATATCTGTGTTCTGGGTCTTTGGGTTGATGGGCTATTTCGGAGTGAAGTTCTCCATCATCGGTTTGCTGATACTGCCCGTGCTATTCGCCGTAACCAGCTCATACAGTATACACTCACTAAACCAATACTACAAAGAAGTAGCGAACCGAAAGAAGACAAATCCTGACGAAGATAAAGACGACCCGAAAGAGAAAAGCAAGAAGATAGCCGACTCCATGTCCCACATCCTAACTACTATAGCTATAGCAGGATTGACCACATTCGTTTCACTTATTTCACTTATAGGAAGCAACATCATACACATACAGACCTTCGGTATCTTTGCCGGTCTAGGGGTTATCATATCTGTTGTCCTATCAATCACTTTCATCCCTGCTATACTGGTCATCATCCCCCAGAAAGCCATAGGTAAGAAGAAGAGCCTAACCAACTTCAATAACACCATCATGGATAGGGCGATAAGGAAAACCATCGCATTCATCATCAAATACAGATATGTAGTCTTTGTTGTTTTCGTGATACTCGGCATAGCTTTCATTTACGGACTACGTTTCATGAGTACCGACTCTTCATTCGTTATGATGTTCGACCCTGACCATAAGATAAGACAGCTATCAAAGCACTTCAGCCAGCATACCGGCGGAGTCACAACCATGATGGTTACCATAGATGCCGCACCAAAACTGGAAACATCCATCAGAAATACCATCGATAACCTCACAATAGATGATACAAACAACGATGAACAAAACCCTGATAATGGAACAACCACTGAAGACCCTTTCGCTAATGACAGCTCCCCTCCAACCAACGACACATCCACCAAAGAAGATGACAGCGGTGGGGTAGAAGACCCGTTCGCTGATGAACAAAGCGGTGGGGTAGAAGACCCGTTCGCTGATGAACAAAGCAGTGGGGTAGAAGACCCGTTCGCTGATGAACAAAGCGGTGGGGTAGAAGACCCGTTCGCTGATGAACAAAGCGGTGGGGTAGAAGACCCGTTCGCTGATGAACAAAGCGGTGGGGTAGAAGACCCGTTCGCTGATGAACAAAGCGGTGATGGGACTGATGAGGAGAAGGATTATGAGAAGCTTTTTGGGGAGAAGGAAGAGGAAGGCTTCCCGGATAGTGATGAAGTAGAAGACGATAATAACCATATCCTCGATGCTGAACTGCTAAAGAAGGTAGACTTTATGGGTGACTACATAGATAGTCTGGAGAATGTGGGTAGAGTCTATAGCTATGCAGATATCATAAAGCGTCTGAACTATGTCTATAAAGGGAAGACTGATAAGACTTTAGAGAGGATACCGACTACCAAGGAGATCATCAACTACAAGGACTTACTACAAGGAAAGGATGAGAACGAGGATGGAGTAGTGGACTATATCGAGACCCTTGTAGACCCTACCTATAACAAGATGAATATGATTATCACTCTTACCGATAAGGACGACATTGCCATCGATACGGGTGACTACGAAAGGATAGAAGACCGCATAAGCAGACACATAGATGAGAACTTTGATGAAATGGGCATTGACTATTACATAACGGGTTGGTCCATACTGCATAAGGATGTCC
>CAYUUC010000085.1:0-12729 GCA_964447635.1 uncultured Spirochaetia bacterium | reverse complement strand
GGATTGTTTACTATCAAGATTGTTCTAATATTGTGAGAGAGGAATTTTAATTTAAATATAATTTAATTAGTAGGTATACATTATGAATTTATTTTTTATAATTTTATTAAGTATTTTGGGATTTTCTATACTTGTAACAATATATTTTATTTTGTATCGGGCTTTTAATATAAAGAAGTTTAAGAAAAGATATGAAAATGAAGTCGATGAAAATTATAATCCAAAGACTGTTATAATCTTCCCATGTAAAGGTACGTCTAACCACCTGGAAGAAAATCTTAAAGCTATTCTATCACAGGAGTATCAAGGTGAATATCAGGTTATATTCTCTGTAGAGAGTAAAGATGACCCAGCGTATTCCGTTATTAATGGTTTTATTAAGGATTATGATAACGCTTCAATCGTAGTCTCAGGTAAAGCAACCACCTCTGCTCAGAAAAACCATAATGTAATCAAAGCTTTAGAAACAGCTCCAGAGGATACAGAAGTATTTGCATTTTGCGATGCTGACCATAAGACCGAGCCTGATTGGCTGAAAACACTAATCAGGACACTATCTCTACCAGGTATCGATGTTGCTACCTTCTTCAGGGAGAATACTCCTAAATCAAACACACTCGGTAACAAACTCTATACTATTCTAATTAATGGGATGTACTTCTTTCATACATTAATAAACAATGTCTGGGGTGGTGCTTTCGCTATTCGGAAGAAAACCATCGAGAAGTATAATATAGATGAATTATGGAAAAAGAAAACCTCACATGATAATGCTGTGACAGAAAGCGGGGTAACAGTGGTCTGTAATCCTTTCTATACGGTTAAGGATGACCAGGTAGACTCATCAGTATGTGAACTAACCAAGTGGTTCCAAAGGCAAATGACTAATCTTAAGTTTACCATGACCGGAGTATGGCTAGGTGGGGTATTAATGATTTTGATTCAATTATTAGTCTTATTCTTATTTCCAGTACTTATCATCGCTTCTATAATCGATATTCAATATATATACTACTTAATACCTTTAATCTTATATATACTATACGGCTTATATTTTATCGGAAGTTTCTTTGCAAAAAAGAATACAAATACTCATCCGATAATGTATGGTTATTACATATTTATATTCTTCTTATGTGTTTCCTATGCTTTTGTTACTTCCATATTCAAAATGAATATAGTTTGGGCAGGTAAGAAGTATAACCTGGATAGAAATGGTAAGATAGAATCTATTGAAGAAGTAGAAGCAAACCAGTAACCTATATAACACCTTACCCGAAAACCATTCGGGCAAGGCAAATAGCATTTATTACTCTTCTTCCATAAATGGATACTTATAATCAACAGGTGGTACGAAAGTCTCTTTGATTGACCTGGATGATGCCCATCTTATTAGGTTAAGCTTAGAACCGGCTTTATCATTAGTTCCGGAAGCTCTTGCTCCACCGAATGGCTGTTGACCGACAACTGAACCAGTTGGTTTATCGTTTATGTAGAAGTTACCGGCATTGTTCCTGAGTTTAGTATAAGCAAAGTTTGTCGCTTCCCTGTCATTAGAGAAGATAGCACCAGTCAATGCATATGGAGATGTCTTATCACAGAGGTCAAGTGTTTCCTCAAACTTATCATCATCATAAACATAGATTGAGACAACCGGACCGAATATCTCTTCTTCCATTGTCTTGAAGTGTGGGTCTTTTGCTTCGATGATGGTTGGTTCAATGAAGAAACCCTTAGAATCATCGCAATTACCACCATATATGATTTCAGCATCGCTAGATTCTTTAGCATGGTCGATGTATCCTTTGATGCTATCGAAAGCTGGTTTGTCTATGACAGCTGCCATGAAGTTGGTAAAGTCTTTAGGATCACCCATCTTTACGGTTTTGGTCATTTCTATTAGCTTTTCCTTTAACTTAGGCCACATTGATTTTGGTATGTATGCTCTGGAAGCAGCGGAGCATTTCTGTCCCTGATACTCGAAAGCACCCCTTACTATAGCAACTGTTAGTGAGTCTATATCAGCGGTAGGATGAGCTACGATATAGTCTTTACCACCAGTTTCACCAACGATTCTTGGATATGATTTATAATTAGCTATATTCTCACCTACAATCTTCCACATAGTCTGGAAAGTGTTTGTAGAACCCGTAAAATGTATGCCAGCTAAGTCTGGATGAGGCAGTACAATCTTACCGATTTGTGAACCGCGTCCTGGCATGTAGTTTATAACTCCATCAGGGAGTCCTGCTTCCTTGAGTATCTTCATGAAGATGTATGATGAAAGGATAGCTGTGGAAGCAGGTTTAAGTATGACTACATTACCCATCATCGCTGGTGATGTAGGTAAGTTTCCACCAATCGCAGTGAAATTGAATGGTGTTACAGCAAAGACAAAGCCTTCTAATGCTCTGTATTCAACTCTGTTCCACATTCCCGGATTTGACCAAGGTTGGTCTCTGTATATCTCGGTCATAAAATAGACATTGAATCGAAGGAAGTCTACGAGTTCACACACAGCGTCGATTTCTGCTTGGTGTATGGTTTTGCTTTGTCCGAGCATAGTAGCGGCGTTTATGGTTGCCCGATACTTATTGGAGATAAGGTCTGCAGCTCTTAGGAAGATGGAAGCCCTATCATACCAATGCATGTTTGCCCATTTCTCCCTAGCTTCTAAGGCTACATCAATCATCTGCTGTATTTCCTTTTCACCAGCGGTATGGTATTTCGCAAGTACAAGTGATTTATTGTGAGGACAGATGAAATCTTTTACATTCCCCGTCTTTACCTCTTTTCCACCTATCATTAGTGGTATTTCTATGGGATTGTTGGAAAATCTTTCTAATTCTTTCTTAACCTGTTCTTTTTCCGGTGTTCCCGGACTATATGGTAAGATAGGTTCATTAGTGGGGAAAGGTACATTGAAAAATGCATTTGATGACATATTATTTCTCCTTTTATTATAATGTTTTTTGTAATGGTAAATTATATATATACTTACTCATAACGGGTTTGGAACTTGTGTTTTGATTAAATATTCATTATGAGTTTATATAAAACGCATCTACATTTTACTTAAACTAGCATCTTAATATACAGGATAATAAGAATGAATAAATAAATAAAATTTATATTCAAAAATGGTTTATAGCGGGTTGGTATTGTACTTTGATAAGTACCTGTTTTATTTGTTGATAAGTTTCATTTTAAGTTTACTTATAGTATTAACATTGAAACTCATCATTGGATTTTTCATCTCTGAACTGGTCTTCATTGTTCCTTCTATCGATTTAAGCATACCTTTATTCATGTCGAATTTATATGTAAAATCACCATTCATCTTAAGCATATCGGTAGGATTCATATTTGCTTCCATATCTTCATCAAAATCTTCATCAAAATCATTATTGAAATCCGAGTCAAAATCAAAACTAAAATCATTTTCATCATCTTCAGAATCTACATCCACACTTACATCACCCATATCATCCATACCCGAACCATCACTTTCTAAGGTTTTGACTATATTTTTGATTGTGGCTATGCCTTTTTTGATGGACATTACATCGAGAGTTATCTCATAATTGGATATTTTGCTTGTTATCCGGTCTCCTTCGCTAAAAGAGCCTTCCGGTAATTCTAACATCTCAAGGAAACTCACTGGTATTATATTTATCTGGTTATAAGATTCTCTTAATGTTTTTGTTTTTTTTGTTTCTTCAAGGTTTTCAACGGAATAGCCTGCTTTAACTTCACCAGATTCTCTGTCGAATTCCGCATACACTTCTACTTTTGTGTTTTGGTCACTAACTGTAGCAGAAGCTCTTTTCTCTCCTAGGTCAATCGAGACTAGGATAGTGTTTCTCTCTCCGTATAATAAGTAGAACATCTCATAGAAGCGGAATTTGCCTTTCTTATCGATACTTATCTTTGATTTTAGGCTTTCTTTGGGTAAATCATCTATGGTTGCGAAGGTAACATTATTCGCAAACATGGATGAGCCAGTAACATTAAACTTATCAATGAAGAGAATTGCATCAGCCGAACCATCTCTATAAGCTTCTATAATTTTGATTGAAAACTGGGTTCTGGTGGTGGTATCAATTTCTTGCTTATGTGATATTGGACCTGTTGACTCGATGGTTATTTTATCATTCGATTCTACAGCGAAGGTGTAAATTTTACCTTTTTCCCATCTATAATTTAGTGAATGCTGTAAGGACCATATCATGCCTATACTTCCTACTATGATGATTAATAAAACGAGTGATATTATAATAGTCTTTTTTAATTTCATAAATTTCTCCCATGTTTAATTTGTAAATCTTTTCTGTATTATACACCACAATTGGTAAAATATAACAACCTATTATGAAAAAAAATAAATACATGTTATTTTTATATATAAGGGATAAATTTTATTATTCTATAAAGGATTTTAAACTAGATATATTGGGTGGTCTTACATGAAAAAAGCTTTATTGATAATATTTGCATTTACGCTACTAATACCTTCTCTGGCATTGGGACAGGATATACTTAAGATAGGATTTCAGGAAGATATCAAGACTTTGAACTACTTCAAGGCGAAGGATATATGGTCACATAAGGTATTGGACAATATATACGAAAGCCTTTATGTTTATTCTCCCGAAACTTATAAAATCACACCCTGGCTGGCTGAAGGTCAACCGAAGATCGATAAGGAAAACCTCACCGCTGATGTTAGAATCAGAAGCGGAATAAAATGGAGTGACGGAACAGACTTCACTGTAGATGATGTAATATTCACTGCCCAAATCTTTATAGATTATGATATCCCTGGATTGGACAGCTTCTGGGAATTTGTAGAAAGTATAGAAAAGTTAGACGAAAACACCGTGAGATACCATCTAACAGAGCTTAGAGCTACATTCATTCACGGAACTATGATGCTTTTTATTAAACCGACTCATATATGGAAACCTATCATAGAATCAGCAGTAGCTGGTAAGTCAGGTAAATCAGCCACTGCATCTATCCTCAATATAAATCCTACCGAATCCCAAACCATAGGAACAGGACCTTATATACTCAAGGAATGGAACAGAAACCAGTTCATCTCACTTACAGAAAACCCCGACTACCACATGAAAGGGAAAAGGATACAGGGGAATGTTAAGCAATATCGTATCGGTCCTTATGTTAACGGTATACTATACAGGATATTCCGTTCTAATGATAATGCTTTGGAAGCATTGAAAAAGGAAGACATAGACTATATCTCATGGGAAATCCTACCAGAGATGATACCGACACTGGAAGATGAAGCCGGGATTAACCTTATAGAAAACGAAGAGAATAGTATGTACTATCTGGCTTTTAATCTTAGGAAAGCTCCGTTCAGGAATAAAGGTTTCCGCCAGGCTATGGCATGGCTTATCGATAGGAATTACATCAGAGATAAGATACTCAAAGGTTATGGAGATGCTATGGTTAGTATAGTTCCGGAAGGGAATGCTAGCTTTCATAATTCTAATGTATTGGATTATGGAACTATAGAAGAACTAACCCGAAAAAGAAGAGAAGAGATTGCCAGGGATATCCTACAAAACTCAGGCTTTTCATGGGATGAAGATGGAAATCTCCTTGATTCCAGGGGGAATACACTCAATCCAATACAAATACTAACTCCTACCGCTGATTACGACCCAATACGCTCTATATGCGGGTTTATAATAAGTGAATGGTGGAGTGCCGTGGGTGTGCCCGTTACTTCAAGACCGGTATCCTTTGGTGAACTACTGGATAGAACTTTTACTGAGAGAGACTTTGATGTGTTTATCTTAGGATGGTCTCTGGATGTATTCCCTTCTTATCTTAGAGACTTCTTCCATAGTACTCAGGACGAACCAAATGGGAACAATCCCACCGGTTATAAGGATATAGAATACGATAAAGCTTCTACAGAGTTTATTAATGAAACTGATATTGCCGACCAAATAGCAAAAGCACGTGAATTACAAAGTATCATAGCTGAAGAATGTGTCTATATACCGCTTTATACAAAACGAATCATAGAAGCATACTCCACCCGTTTCGAGGGCTGGATTAGTCAATTAAATGGAATAGGCAACTTCTGGTCAATGCTGATGGTTAAGCCAGCTGGATAACTATTTATTGGTAAGGAGATATATTATGAAAGTCTCAATTAAATCTTTAATTATCATACTAGCATTCACTTTAATTTTTGCAGGTTGTTTGTTTAATAATAACACTACCAATGAGAATGAACCTACTCTGGGAGAAGGGACACAAAGCGAATGTCATGACTTAACAAAACTGAACGAAGAAGAATGGGTAGAATTCTTAATCGATGGACATTCCGTTACTATAAACCATTATGATGCTTATAGAAATTGCGGAATGGAAGTAGACTTTCAGATGGAATTCGATATGCCCATTATCATAGTAAGAGAATATGATGTTGGTATGCCTGCTGATTGTATGTGTTATCTTGATTTCTCTGTGATATTATCAGAGATGGAACCAGGTAATTACAACATAGAATTATGGGCAGGAGACGATTATATGATTGCTGAAGAAGATGTAACCATCGAATAAATACGACTTTCAGCAATACATTTTTTACAGCTTGAAAAGCATCCATTAAAAAAATATTTATATAAGGAGATGTTTTTATGAAAAGATTAGAATTTGTGATTTTAGTTTTGGTTATAATCTTAATTTTTATAGGTTGCCAAGTTACCGATGACCCAATAGATGGGGGTAATGACAATCCTGAAGAAGACCAGGGTAATGACCCAACCATCTCCGAAACATATCAAAGTGAGTGTAAGGATACACTCAGGACTGATGATAATGAAGTGGTTGAATTCTTGGTCGATGGTGATGATGTTATCATTAACCATTATGATGCTTACAGGAATTGTGGTATGATTGTAGACTTCCAAATGGACTTTGATGGGTCAACCATTAAGGTAACCGAAAATAATGTTGGTGAATATGCTTATTGTATGTGTTACTTTGACTTTTCGGTAACAATAACCGACCTATCATCAGGAGATTATCATATCGAGTTATGGGGTGTTGATGATTTCGGTAATGAGTTTATGATAGCCGAAGAAGATGTAACTATAGATTAAAAATTTACTCAATCGTTTCTTTGGAGGATAGCTTGAAAAAATCAATAACCTTGATAATAGTCTTTACCATAACATTTACCATTTTTATGGGGTGCTTCATCTTTACCAATAGACTTCCAACTCAGGATGAGACCCAAAGCGAGTGTGAACCGATAAATGAAAGGGAAATCCTGGAAGAAAGTTTCGAGTTCATTGTGGATGAATACTCACTCATTGTAAACCATTTCAATGCAATGAGGCATTGTGGATACAAAATCAAATTCAAAGCCGAATTAGACGATAACACCATTATTATTCGGGAGACCGACCTGGCAACAGCTCAAGCAGGATGCACCTGTTATTTAGACTTTTCGGTAACCATTCCCGGTTTGGAGAGCGGTGCTTATCATGTGGAGCTGTGGAGAGAAGACAATGAGATACTAGCTGAAGAAGATATTAGTATAGATTAATCGAGTATTCCCTCCAAAGTAACTTCTTGTATATAACCCCGACTGGCAAAGTCTTTAATACCATCTATCAGTGAGGTTTTTATCTGATGAGGATATGTCAGTATCTTATCCATTACTTTTTTAACAGAAGAAAAAGATATATGCTTATCCTCATAAAGCCTAGCGGACGCTTCAAAGAAGTTCCTTATTGGAATCAGGATTTCGGGATAATCTTTATAATCATCAATGGTGGTTTTATTTGAGGTTAGATGTATATAGATTGATTTTACAGTAGTATCATCTGAAGATTCTATCTGTCTTACTTTTTCCATGATATCATCGACATATATATCATCCTGAACCTTTTCTCGTAATCTCTTTTTTATATTGAAGTAGTTCGGTTTTTCATCGATTAGTTGAGCATATAGAGAGTAGATATCAGCATCATTCTCATAGTTATCACCGAATAGTACTTCTTTCGATTGGGTAGGGAACTTCAATCGATTATCCAGCAGAGCATTTAGTTTATAGGCATACTGTTGTGTTAGATGACTAAAGCTAAACCTTTCCATTAATCCTAAAAAGCTCTTATATGTAATACCGTCATATTGTACTCCATCCAATCTCATCTTCTGGGTAATGGCATTCTCTAATTCAGGAGGGCTTGCTGTGATAAAGAATAGCGGGTTCAATTGGTCTTTCTCATCATCATAACCTTTGCGTAAGGCTCTGATCAACTCATCCGAACCTGGTATGTTCTTCTTCTCAATTGCCTTCTCGAAAGCGGTCTTCATGATAGCTCTCTTGCTATCTAGCTTTGTATCAAGGTAAGTTCCGTCTATATCCCATATGTATATATAGCCATTATAATCTGCTCGTAGCTTCCTCTCATGCTTTATTACCAGCGGAAAGCCTTTATCACTTTTTCCGAATAAAAAATCAAACATCTATATGATTATTCTCCTATATACTCTTCAAAAACTCAACGAGAACATTCCAATATTCATCTACCGAGTTTATATCCACATATTCATTAGGACTGTGAGGATTTTTAATCTCAGGACCAATAGATATGATTTGCGTACCTGGTAGCTTTTCCGATAAAACCCCACATTCCAAACCTGCATGAATAGCCCTGATATCAGGTTCTTTGCCTTCTACAGCTTTGTGTATGTCTATATACTTTCTCAGAAGGGGGTTCTTCTCTATCGGAATAGGTGTCCACCCGGGGTACCTGCCTGATGATTCTATCATTGTCGCTTTTGCTGACTTGAATTGGGTATATATCATCTGGGTAACGATATCCATATCTAACATGTTTGATGACCTGGTGGAAGATGTAATAAGTATCTTATCATTTTCCTGCTTCACTATGCTGAGATTATTGGACGTTTCTACCAATCCTTCTACCACATTACTCATTCGATAAACACCACTGTGGACATTGTTCAATCCGATGATAATATCCCTGGATTGTTTCTTATTGATAGCGTTCTTAAATTGGACTTGTGCTTCAAACAGGCTTATCTTGATGTCGGGTTCTGTTCCATTCTTGTATTCTTCGACGATTTTGTCTATGTTTTTTTTGATAATGCTAATAGCTTTGTCTTTTACCTGCTCATTAATAGCAATGATGAATTCTGCATTCCTCGGTATGGCATTATGAGCTTTACCTCCATTAATCTTAATCAGATTAAAATCTATGTTTTCTTTGACAAGAAGGGAAAGCAGATAAGCCCCGAACTTAATCGAGTTGCCAAGGTTAGAGTTAATATCTACACCGGAATGTCCTCCCCTTAAGCCTTCTACCTTAATCGTAATCACAAAGCTGGATATATTTAGCGTTTCCATACTACACTGGTAAGTTACTTCGATGTTTTCTCCTCCAGCACAGCCTATATACACTTTACCTGCTTCTTCGGTATCCAGATTGATAAGGTATTCTGCATTAAATAGAGATGGGTCTATTCCTAAAGCTCCGGTGAGACCGGTTTCCTCATCCACGGTGATTAGTACCTGTAGTGGAGGGTGACTAAGCTCTTTATCCTGCAGGATGGCAAGACTGGTAGCAACTCCGATTCCATTATCCGCTCCAAGGGTGGTACCTTTTGCTGTTAAGTGGTTACCATCCTTTACGAGTGTGATAGGGTCATTCTCGAAATCTATGTTAACATCGGGGTCATTCTCGCAGACCATATCCATATGAGACTGGAGTATAACAGTTTTGTCCGAGGTATTGTTTTGGGCATCTTTATAGATAACGACATTCCCTACATTATCTGTTTTATAATCCAGGTTGAGCTTTTTAGCAAAATCCATCAGGAATTCCCTGATTTTACCTTCTTTCTTGGATGGTCGGGGTATAGAAGCAATTTCTGCGAAAATCTGCCATAGTTTTTCCGGTTTCAATCCTTTTATAACATCAGCGTTATTATTTGTCATAATAAATCCTCTTAAATTGCAATTCCTAAAAAATGATTTTATATTGATATAAAGATTAATTGATTAGTCTTGCTTAGTCAATATAATAAAGCTAAAAGTTATAAAAACTATTCCACTAACTTTAATCTTATATCAAAATGGAGTATATATATGAAACTGTATGACATAGAAGAATACATCAATGGTGTGTTAAATCATAAAAGACGGATGGTAGCAAAGACCATAACTCTTATCGAAAGCACAGACCCAGACCATGAGAAGTTTGGAAACGAAATCATCGAAAAACTCCTTCCCCATACGGGAAAGTCGATTAGACTGGGGGTATCCGGTGTACCTGGTGTAGGTAAAAGCACTTTCATAGAAAGTCTAGGGCTACACCTTATCCAGCAAGGAAAGAAGGTGGCTGTTCTGGCTGTGGATCCTAGCAGTAAGATAAGCGGTGGAAGCATCATGGGAGATAAGACCCGTATGGATAAACTGGCTGCTTCTACAAGCTCATTCATAAGACCATCACCATCATCTGGTTCACTGGGTGGAGTAGCAAGGAAGACCAGGGAGACTATGCTTATCTGTGAGGCTGCGGGATATGATGTGATAATCATAGAAACTGTCGGGGTTGGTCAATCGGAGGTTATGGTAGCTTCTATGGTTGACTTCTTTTTGGTTATGATGTTACCAAATGCTGGAGATGAGCTTCAGGGTATAAAGAAGGGTATCATGGAATTTGCTGATACCATCGTGGTTAATAAGGCAGATGGTGAGAATGTGGATAGTGCTAAGAGAGCGAAAGCACAGTATGAAGGAGTCCTTCATATCCTTTCCAAGACCATTGAGGAATGGGACCCGAAAGTGTTAACCTGTAGCTCAATTAATAGCCAAGGAATAGAGGAATTTGCCCAAGTTTTATATCAGCACCACAAAATTATGGAACAAACCGGACATCTTGAGGATAAGCGAAAGAAACAGCGAAAAGACTGGATGTGGAATATACTCCAAAACGTACTTCAAAGCATGTTTAAAAGGAATACAGAAGTATCTGCTCTATTGAATGACCTAGAGACGAAAGTCCTGTCAGGTGAGACAACACCTACAAAAGCCGCCTCTTTGATACTTGATGAATTTGTTAAGAATGTATCTAAGGCTGAGTCATTCTGGGATGTGATAAATGATTAAACCTCATCTTGGGTTATTAGCTCTGTAGTGTCCGGTTTAGATATAGGGGTGGCTATGGATTGTCTTAGGAAGAATTCTGCTTTTCTTTGGTTTTTTTCTTCACTTAGATAGAAATCCAAAAGTTGTTCGTAAGAATTGAGAGCTTTATAGTAGAAGTATTTATTGCCCAGAATTTCAACTGTAGATTGTTCAATTTTCCAATATAATGAATAGTATTTGTTTTCGTTCAATTTCAGGTCTTTCATAGTCTTTGAAAACTTTCTTACCCATTTGTGTACTGTTTCATGACTCACTTCAATCCCTCTTTCTAAAAGCATAGCAGACAACTCTCTGTATGATAAGTTAAAATCAATGTACCATATTACTGTTAAGTATATAATTTCCGATGGGTATCTATATCGAAGCAATTTCTTGTTTATAAATTCATTTTGCTTTTCGATTTGTTTTAGAAGGTAAGCTTTGGTTTTTTCTTCACCATTATCCTTTTGGTATTGTGAAAAGACATCCGTTTCGATTTGTTTTTTTTCTATTTCATGTGCTAGTGTAATGTTTCTAATTTTTGCTTGTTCTTCCCGGTCTCTTATCTTCTTTTCATATTCATGATATTTTTCATAATGCTCCAATGATTTTTGAAAATCATTATTTAAACCATATGCTTTGGAATATGCTTCATGAACTTGATGGATTAGATTTTCATAATTACCCTTTTCTCCTATTTTGTATGCTTCATCTAGGTATTTGATGGCTTTTTTGTAATCCCCTTTCTTAATATACATATTACCGATACTCAGGATAACCCTTCCTTCGAAATTCTTCAGACCAACTTCCCTCACTTCTTCTAAACCTTTGTTTAAGTATTCATTAGCTAAATCATAGTTTTCCAATTCTATATTGATGATTCCTAATCTCCATAAGATATTACTTTCTACAGATTTATTAGGATTATTCTGTATAAGATTTAAACTTTTTTTATAGTATTCTAAAGCTTTCTCATAGTTTTTAATATCATAATAAGTATCACCTATATTAGCCAAGATACTAATTCTTATATTATCATCGCTTATATCTTCCTTCAATAATTGGTTTAAACATTCTAAAGCATTTTCATATTCCTTTAATGCTGAGTAAACCAATGCTATATTGTTCATATTACTTATATAGTATGATTTTCGGTTTAATGTTTTAATATAGCCTAAACTGGCATAGTAATAGTTCAATGCTTCGGTATAATTATCTAATTTAAAAAAAGAAATACCAATACCATTTAGAGCTGATATCTTACCTTCTATATCATCAATTTCATTGAATATGTTAAGAGAGCGGAACAGGAAGAACAAGCTTCTTTTAAACTCACCTAATTGAATTAATGCAGTTCCTTTATTCTTTAGGCTATAACCCATACCAGCTTGATATTCTAGTTTTAAAGACAGGTTATAGGCTTCTTCGCTTAGTTCTAGAGCGTCTTTTGGGTTGTTATAAGAAATTTTGTGGGCTAGATTGTTTATTAAATTTATCCTTTTCTTATCATTTTTCTCTTTCTG
>CAYUUC010000084.1:2488-12740 GCA_964447635.1 uncultured Spirochaetia bacterium | reverse complement strand
TATCTAATATATAAAATCCATATTCCTTATTGTTTTCTATATTGACGCTTGATAAGTTTATATTTGATGATATAACATCTATTCCCATCTTGGAATTATCCGAAATTTTGGAATTATTTATGCTTATCAAGCTATTCTCCGAAGATATACCAGAATTACCGTTATTAGTAAAATCAGAATCATTTATTTTAATATCGCTTTCTACTACACTTAGACCATTATAAGTCCTATTATTTTTACAAACCACATTATTCATTTTTATTATAGAACGAATAGAAGATATTCCGGAAATTTCATTATTTTCGAAGAAAGAATCCGTTATATCTACTTCAGAATTAATAAAAGCGATACCTGAGGCTTTAGACTTTATCGCATAGAAATTATTCAACGATAAGATAGAATTAGAAACCAGCATTCCGTTCTGTTTGGAATTATTCACTCTAAAATTGTCTATATCTACGAAATAACAATTTTTAAACTCCAGCACATTAAAAGCCTTTTCACCTTTAAACTTAAAATCTATATTTTCCAGGATAACATCATAACATGAAGCAAAGGCAAGATACCCGATAAAATCTACATCATCATTCTTATCCCCCCTTATAAAAATATCTTCTCTTTCTGTAATGATTGAATCAATCTGATAATTACCCTCGTATATATTGATGATTAAGTTATCATTAACCTCAGCATAAGTTAAAGCTTTTTCTAAATCCTCCTGTGTTTTTATGGATAATATTTCAGGCTTTTTAATAATTATACTTTCTTTATCACTATCGGTTAAGGTAAACTCAGAGAGGTAATTGTAATAGATATCACCTTCATAGTCGAATGTATTCTCTATGCTTTGGAATATAGATTTGTAAATCTCCGCAGTAGAGTTTTTGAGTTGTAAACCGTACTTTAAATTTTGGGTAAACTTGCATTCGATTATCTCGGAAACACTATCTCTCAGATATATCCCCGAATACCCGTTTTTGTATAATTCACTATTATAAATAGTCAGTGCTGATTCTTCCATATAAACACCATTATAATTTGACTCTGCTATTAATGACTTACTTATATCCAATGTTGAACCATTATAAGCATAGATGTTGGTATTCTTATTATTTGTAGATAAGGTGTTAGTTAATAAGGATGATGACTCAGACAACTCAATACCATTGGAAGAATTTAAAGTCCAAACATAATCCAGCAATACATTATCCGTATTAATCAAGGCAATAGAGGAAAAAGATAGGTCTTCATTCTTCTCGTAATATATAGTCAAATTTGATATAACGATATCTTTGCTATCAATTAAACCCATCGCTCCAATAATGATGGTCTTATCCAAACCCATACCCATAAGAATAGTATTTTCCACATTATCCGCAATAATCGAATTTAAGCTATATTGAGCTTCACCTAATAGATACAATGTATTGCTTTTAAGTTTGAGAGAAGACATGCCGATATCGATTACTTCCACATTGTCTATGCTTTTTAGATTAGCTTTTATCGGGTCACGGGCGTCATTTATGTCTATGTGGTATTTGTACTTTTTAATCATGTTTATAATTGATTCTTTGGTTACAGAATTTCTTCCATTAAATCTGGAGCTATGATGTGTGGGTAGATTAATGGTTATCTCATTATTGGGAGTATTATTATAAGCTTCTATGATGGTTTGGGTATCAACTTCCATTTTAGAATAATCAATATTATCTTCAAATCGATTATTATTGGAAGAAGTACAGCAAATGAAGTTTAATAATAAATATGATATGAATATTAGTAATATTTTATATTTCTTCATAATTGGATAAATCTTGCATAAATTTGAGATAGATTTACTTTCTTTCCAAGATAGTGGGTTCTTTACCTTCAATGGTTTCCCGGATTGATACATAATTTATTTGTTTGGCTTTAACATAGATTAAAGAATATTCTTCCCTGTTTTTTTCATCTTCATAGATGAGATGCTTTATAGATGGAGATTTTTCTCCTATAATTTTGAAACCATTAATAGCCTCTTCTCCATTCATATCCTCTATTAATTTTGCTTCCCCATTGACAATGACTCTGGCGATGTCCTTTAAATTCTCTTCTTCTTTATAAATCAGAAGGTTAACATCGCTATTTTCTTTAATTCCGGAAAACCAACTTACCGGTCTCTTTATAGTTAGGAAAAAATCCCCTGATTCTGTAGTATTAAAAATCATTAGTTCATTTTTTATTGTATTATCGTTTAAATATGATAAAACAGCGAAGAAAGACTTTTTTAGAAAAACATATATATCACTTTTCTTATGTTTTTTACTATCTGACATATCGATTTCACCCTTAAAATATGATTTTTATAAACGGTTGTAAAAAATATAGTAAAGTTTCTAAAAATTGAAAACATACCGAAAAAATATTACAACCATTCGGGAATCACTTTGTCGTTTCTAGCCTTCTTAAACATCTTCTGCGTCATTTTACTGATAGATGTTTCTCCAGGATAAGCGAAAGAGTAGAGCATTTTTCTAATCCACTTTGCTGTCTTCCCTTCAAATTTATTTCCTAAAATGTCTACATAACCGGATTCTTTTCCTAAACTAAGCATTTCCCCAACTTTGATGTAATTGTATGGTATCTTGGGAAGTTTGACAATGTGTGCCAGGATATTATAGGAACATATATACGATTGCTGAATGGCTACCTGAGCTGTTTGCGGGAATGGTAACAGTATTTTATTCTTCTCAATCTCCGCATTGTCTCCTATAGCATATACACCCAATGCGTGCAGTGACTGTAGATATTCATCTGTGAGTATCTTACCATCCTGGGTAGTATCCATTCCCAGATAAGGTATAACTGGATTAAACTCGGTCCCCCCTGTCCAGATAATCGTTCCGCATGGCAATTCAATCCTATCCTTACCTATCAAAGTAGCAATATTATCTTCGAATTTGTGAAGAGTTGTCCCTACATGGAATTCTATTCCTTTCTGCTTCAATGTCTTAGTGACTACACGAGAGGTAGAATTGCTAAAACTGGGCAAGAGCTTTTCATTAACATCTATTAAAACCACCTTGGTGAAAGAAGGGTCTATCTTCTCTTTATTACATACCAAACCCATTATATCAGATAGTTTTGTGGATAATTCTACACCGCTAGGACCTGCTCCTACGATAAGGAAAGTTAGTAAAGATTTCAGTTCGTCCTTGTCTTCATTGTTATTTAAATCTAACTTATCTTTAAGATTATGGAATCGCTTAATCTGGTATGATATTTGATGTTTTAACTTATCTACATCGAGGGGGTTTTTGAAAATAAAAACATTGGGTTTATCACCTAATATAGAAGGTATTCGTATCTTAGAACCCAAGGATACGACTAATATATCATAGGAAACCATACTATCATCAGTTTCCACCTCTCTATCATATAGATTAATACTCTTAACGGAAGTCTTCTTAAAATCAACTCCCTTTAAATCCGGGCATTCTTTATATTTTATACTTATATCGTCTATGGTTAGTTCATCAGATAATGTTTCATATAGGAACGGATAGAAAATGAAATGGTCTTTATTATCAATAAGGGTTATATCCAGGTCTATAAATGGCGTATATGATATCTTATTAAGGATAATCGAAGTATTAAGTCCTCCGAAACCTCCTCCTAACAACACAACTCTTTTCTTAGATGATCCCAGATTAAGCATAAACCCACAAATCTCCCATACTTATTATTCAATAACAATAAAATAATAAACAAATGTTTCACGTGAAACATTATAAGAATTATTCATAGGATAACCAGGCTAACAGATTATTGAAAAACAGATTAAGATAGATTAAAAGTCGAAAAAATCATCCTCAGTATTATAATCGATGTCTGATTCTTTTATCATCTTACCAACTATGTTTTCTCTCCTGTATTTATAAACAGTTTGTAGATTATTGTGAAGCTCCGTGAAGTCATAGTACTTATTGCCCCTATCATCATAATCCAAATTACATGCCGATGATATCGCCATTTCATACAGAATCTTATCCACATCTTCACTATTATAAGGTTGAACATAGCTTTCAGCGTCTCTATGCAGTATAACGGAATCCGGTCGGATTATAGGTCCTCTCTCCATTACCGCAACCGCAACAGCTTTGTATAGGTTTCTCTTCCTAATCTTACCATTCTGGTAATTCATGTAGAAATATCGGATTAAAGGTATCAAGAAGAACATGATAGAGAAAATGAACGGGAAACTACCCAATAAGAATTTACTGCCTTCCATAAATTGGACTATATCCATCACAGCAGGGGTTATCTTACCAGTACTACTGGCTATGCTGGTAACGAAAGCAGCGGGACCGGATAGTATGATACCCGAAACCAGCAGATTAAATGCATTGAAAGCACACATAATGATATTTGAACTAGTCTTATTACCATTATGAACAAGAGTTTTTTCATAATAAGCATTATCGATATCTGCTTCTGGAAGCCTTATATTACTTGAAGATGTTAATAATCTTGGGAAAGTTAAGATAACAGTTCCATTATCGGTTACTTCGGGTTCACTTTGGAACTTACCTACATACTTACTTACTTCAATATTAGTGTTTTGTATTTTTGTTCCGGTAATCGGGGTTAATTCTTCAGAGATTATTGCCCCTTTTTTATTCTGAATAAACTTAGCCACAATTTTATTTATGTTTTTATAGAAGAACTCATTAGGATTTTCATCCCCAAAAATGAAATTAAATACACTTTTATAGAAAGGCTTTTTCTCTTCATCTTTTCTTTTACCATAATATGGTTCATCTCTATTCCTATGTCTTCCTCCTAACCACATCCAGAAGAAGATATTAAAGCCACCTCTTCTACCACCTCCACGATTGCTATTTCCCCTTGACGCCATCATAATAGCTAGAAATAGTATAAGGAAAATGACAAAATAAGCGACAAGTATGACCATTATGGAAGCCTTATAAACGAATTGAAATCCTTTATATAAGACGCCGAAGAATGATTTCATCCATTCTTTAAACTTATTGGATAAACCATATCTGTTCTTATTGAACTTATGAGGGAAGAAATAGACCAAATCTCCTTCCTCAGATACTTTTAATCCTCCATAATAATCCGATACAAGTTCTTTCAAAGCATGTTCCACCTCTAAAATGGGTAGACCTGTTCTTACCGAGATATCCCCCGGTGTAACTTCATACCCGGAAGTAGCGACAGCTTTTTTTATTTCAGGTATTTTACTATTGATTCTTTCTAGAGATTTTTCATTATTCATAATATTATACTCCATTATTAATTGAATGGATTAAAAGGATTTCCATTTAAAGTAGAGTTGTCAAAGTTAGCCCCACCACTAAAATTAGCATCCATAAAAACAACACCATATTCAAAGGAAACCTCACTAAAATCAGCATATCCTCTAAATAGAGCTTCTAAAAATACCGCCAAATTATAAAAGACAGACCCACTAAAATCTACTCTATTTAAGAATCTGGATTTCGAAAATACTGAATCATTATAAAAAATCACCGAAGGAAATAAAGCTTTATTTTCAAACGATGATTTTTCAAAGCTTAAATAAGACTCAAATACCGACCGATTAAACGAAATTTGACCTTCAAATACGCAGGATTTAAATATAATTTTAGATTTGAATACTTTATTTAAAGAATCAATCCTACCGGTAAATATACATCTTTCGAAAATCAATTTTGATTCAATATCTTTTTCTAATCGATTAAATATTAAGTTACCTTGTACGGTTACATCTTTATAGTATACATCTTCACCATTTATAATCTTAGACATTATCACATCAGAGCCGAGATTGTTTCCTGTTATCAAATTTTGAGAGTGAACCAAGACTCCGGATATTATAATAAGAATGATTATTAACCCTATAGAGTATTTTCTCATAGTATACACCTTACTAACCTTAAACACTAATATAAAAGTTCATCCCTATTTTTGATTATCTTTTTTATTCATCCTGGCTCAGGAGGTAAAACATTCTCTATATAGAAAGCTTTTATGGTTTTCTTTTTACCTTTAACGGTTAGCTCAATTTCATCACCAACTTTTACAATATCTTTCACTCTATCATAGGTGGTTTTTGATATGAGTATCTGACCCGGTATACTTTCCATCTCTAATCTTTGTGCGATATTAACAGCATCTCCTATCAGAGTATTATCTTTCCTTATCTCTCCACCTATATTTCCTCTCACCACCATACCTGTATTTATCCCAAATCTAAAATAGAGTGGTGTTTTACCCGCCATCATATTCTCGTCGTTTATCTCATCCAATCTTTTTGAGATTTCCCATGTAGCCATAACCGAATTAAATGGCTCATCAAATACAGCAAAGAAAGCATCCCCAATAAATTTATCGATATCTCCATTATTCCTATACACAACCTCAGTAACCATTTCAAATATTTCATTTAATGATTGAAGTATTATTTTGGGAGTATATCTTTCTGCAAATTTAGTAAAACTTTTGATATCAGCAAATAGCATAGTCTTTTCTATCTCTTCTAAGCTTTCCTCAAGGCTTTCGCTTTCTAAGGTATCTAGTACATGAGACCATGTAGCTTTAGGAGTATATTGTCTTATCAGTGCCTGTAGTCTATCATTTTTAGCATCTAACACGATAAGCTGAGCATTAATATCGATCAATTCTTTATTTCTTTCATTGAGTTTTTCATTAACCTCGTTAAGTTCTTTAGTTCTTAGCGAGACCATTTCATCTAAGCCTTCGTTATATTTCTTAATTTCGCTATTCTGTTTATTTATCTTTGTTAGACTAACTTTTAATCTTTTTCCCAATCTATTAAACTCTACCGCTAATTCTCCTAACTCAGTTTCAGGATAAACATTGGGTATATAATCATAGTTGTTCTTTTCAATCTCCTTCACTACATTCTTTAATTCTGATAAGGGATTTAATGTCTTTTTAGTTAACAAAAATACAAAAAACAAGCACAGTATAAAAACTAATGGTATAATCCACAGAAATAAACTAGCGCTGATTATATCATTATCTAATAGGAAATGATAAATTACACCAATACCAGTAAAAGCAGTAAATAATATTATACCAAAACCCAAAAAGAGCTTATTCCTTATACTTAAATTTCCTAGCCATCTTATCATTTTTATATATACCTATTAGTAAAAATATAGATTTTCAATTACTTATATTTTATGCCCAATTCTTCAAAGAAACCTTCTTCCATATCAAAGTGCTTTTCATATTTATTAAACATATTTCTAACATGATAAGGATGTATAACTTTTTTAATGTTAACCATAGAATCTTTGGATAAATCCATTATCCTTTCATCAATTACCTTTTTATTATTCTTATCAATTAATATTTTGATTACCGGTCTTTTAATCTGTTCTTGGTTCGTTTTATATACGATTCCAATTTCTCCATTATCAAGTTCTACATAACTACCCGTTGGATATAATGAGGTAGCTTTTAAAAAGCTCAACACCACATCTACATCCCATTTATGACGCTCCTTCTTCATCAAATAATAAACCGCTACAGAAGGTCCATAATGTTTCGTGAAAGGGCTACCGAAAGCCATTTCTTCATATTTAACCACAAAGGATAAGACTCGGGCAAATTTATCCATGAATCTTGGATTTATCTGTTTGGGAAACCCCGTACCCACAATATCTTCATGATGATGTTGAATAGAATTTATAGCTTTAGGGATACCATGTTCCATCTTAGAAATCAGATAATAAGAATCAATAGGATGAGAATTATACTTGATTTTATCAATATCTGGATATTTATCATCCCTTTTTATTCCTTTTAAAATAGGCTTCAAAGCTATATCATGAACTAAACCCAATACTCCAAGTTCTATTAGTTCTTCCTCATTGAATATCTTCTTGGAATAATCCTGTGCATCATATATAGAATATCCTTTTTTATTCTCTATACGAACCTTCATCAATCTTGATAATTCAATAGCACATATCATTGAAAGAATAGCCGTATTAATGCTATGGTTCGCAAGGTAACTTAGGTTATCATCGATATAATCCGTAAGACTAAGGGTTCTTATAGCTTCATTTCTATTAGGAGAAACATTCTTAAGTATATCCTGGGAAAATTCCTTCAATAAAACCATATCCTCTTCACTTAATTGAGAATCCTTCTCATAAATATCATTTACATCCCTAGAATAAGCTATAATATCTTTATATATTTTTTCAGGTTTAGAGATTTCCAGGTTTTCCAGCATAAGTATATCTCGTTCACTTTCTATAAATGAACTTACAATCTCATCCTTTATTTTCATTTCTTCGGAATTTAACTTTTTTAATTTATCGAAACAATTAAAGAATCTTTTTTTAAGAATCCCGTCTAACTTTTCCAATTTTTCTTCAGTAGATAATTCGGTGCTGTTTACTACTTTTTTAGCTGCTTTTTCAAATACTTCTCTTATATCTCCTTTAATATCTTTACCAACAGAAGATAGCTTCATCTTATCAGAGCGTTTTTTCTTCTTTTCTATAAAAGAATCCACATTTTCTTCCTTCTTTATTTCATCAGTAGTATATTTTTTCTTTTTAAGCTTCCCTCCATGGTCATATTCCTTACCTTTATCACGGATTAAATTCTTAATAGCTTTGTCTATTTCTTCTTCGTCGATAAAATCAAAATCATCTTTTTTTGACATAATATTTTGCATCCTCAAAAAAATATTTAGACCTATATAAATAATACTAATAAAAATATAAAAAAAATTGTGAAGATTTACTTTATATTTAATCTAACCGAAGATAAAATTTATTAAGGATAGGAATAAGTTTTATAACTAATGACAGGTCGAGTTATTTAGAATTTTTCCAGAAAGGTAAATCATCTTTTGCACTCTTTTTATTTTGTTTATATAATTCGCCAACACTCTCCAGTTTCTTCTTTGAGGTATTACTTATTTTATCATAGTTAGAAATCCTAATGTTTATCCCATTTTTGAGAAATATAGAACCTATTCTCTTTTGTATCTCACTTTCATCGGAAGCAAGAATTATCTTTTTACTGGGTATATTCTTGGTCCAATCGCTTTTAAACCGGTGAGCGTTTACCACATTTATCACATTAAAACCTTTATCTATCAAAGAAACCGCCTCTACTATATCAGTACATATAATCAATGGTTGTTTCTCATTTATTTGTCTTAACACATTATAATTGTAAATAAAAGGTTGACCTTTAGTCGAAGTCCTATAAAGAGGTTCTTTATTATCCAGCCTTCTTCCTTGAAGATAAACTATCATCCTTCCCGATATATAAGGAAAAATGACAGTATGCTCCTTAAATGTGAAATCTGCTTCCTGCAAATTGCTATCTTCCGGCTTCCTGAACAAACCCGCCGCATATAACTGGTCCATACTGTATTTCTTCTTAAAATCTTTTGCTATCTCATCGACGTTCAATAAAACCCCTATACCCAATTTATCTGTTGAGTCGGTACTAATCTGTTTATCCTTTATGAAACCTATCCCTATCATTATCTTAGATAAGGGTGTAAGGCTATTTGTTACCTTCCTATACATCTTCTGCATCTCACCCGATTTGATGAGTTTATTCCTAACTTCATAAAGTTTATTCTTAACTTCATCACTTTTATGATGTGGCTTCTTTATGACTCTTGGATGTTCCTTGACCGGTTTTTCTTTATATGTGGACGTCGGTGATTTACTATCTATATTACTACCCGTTATGATTGTCTTTTTCCTGTCTTCAGGTATAAACTTCTTATATTCTTCCGTATTCTCCATTTTATCTAATATCCACTCCGCAGCCTTATTCCTGGTAACTCTAAGAATAGATTTAACCATATCTATTGTTGTTCCGGAAGTTCCGCAAAAGAAGCATTCATATATGTTCTTCTCTTCGTTAAACGACATGGAAGAACCTTTATCAAAATGAGTAGGGTTAATGCATTTAGTTGTTTTTTGCTGGGTTATAGGCAATCCAAGTTTAGACGCTACCTGAATAATGGGCACTTTTATCGCCTGATTAATGAGACTCTTATAGTTCTTATATCCACCTTTATTATATCTTCCAGCTTTACTCTTATTATAAGTCTTCTTGGTCATCTTATTATGTCCGTATTGATTCTTTTTAGAAGTCTTTCTATTATTCCCGTCTGTATCCGAAGAATTAGTGACTTTTTTATCCTGAAGAGAAGATTCTTCCACAGATTCTTGTT
>CAYUUC010000084.1:0-2388 GCA_964447635.1 uncultured Spirochaetia bacterium | reverse complement strand
TTAATTTATAAAAAATTAACTATCAACCCACATATATCATATATAAAATTTAACCCCTTCTGAATTTAACAAGAATAGGAATCATCTGAAAATTTTATAAAATTGTTATATGTTTATATACTTATATACTTTAAGGAGAATTGAATTTGAAAAAAGAAAATACTCGATATAAAGATTCTATTAAAGTAACCATTATGAGTTTGGTAATTAATTTTATCTTAATGAGCCTGAAATTTCTGGGAGGTATTATAAGCAAAAGTGCAGGACTATTAGCAGATGCAGTCCATTCACTATCCGATCTGGCTTCCGATGGTTTAATAATAATCTCCGCTAATATCTCTCAGAAACCACAGGACTCTAAGCACCCATATGGTCATAGTAAAGTGGAAACCGTAGCAAGTTTCATCCTCGGTATTATATTGGGATTTGTGGCTCTCAATATTGGCTATAATAGTATAAAATCCATTATAGATTGGATAAACGGGGAAAGCATGTCCATAAAAATTAATACATTATTCTGGATAGTTATAGTTATTAGTATCCTCAGTAAAGAAATTATATATCATATAACCATTCGAATAGCCAGGAAACATGATAACGACAGCTTAAAAGCCAATGCATGGCATCATAGGTCAGATTCATTATCCTCCATATCAGTCTTAATTGGAGCTTTAGTGGTTCATTTTACCGGATTTGGTATCGCAGATTCAATAGCAGCGATTATCGTTTCAATTATGATTATTAAAGTAGCATGGAAAATACTTTACAGCTCCGCTAATACTCTTATCGATACCTCCGCCGATGAAGAAACACTCCAGAAGATTAAAGATATTACCAAAAACACCAAAGGAGTATTAAATATAAATTCATTGAAAACTAGAAGAATCGGAAATGGGGTATTAATGGAATGTGAAATAGAAGTACAAAGTCATATAACCGTTAACGAAGGACACAATATCGCAGAAGAAGTAAAACAAAATATCATGGAAAACCTCGAAAAAGTAAAAGATGTCTCAGTCCATGTAGAACCTCATAAGACCAGATAAAATCTATTTACTCCCTTCATCCCTTCTTACCTTTATAGCTTCTATTTGAACAGAGTCTTCTGCTTTTTTATCCTTACTCATACGGGAAGCAAACTCGAAATATAGAATAGCTCTGTCATCCTCTGGAGGTCTACCACCACAAAACCTTTCTACATCTTTGATAAGTTCATTAACAAAGTTTTTAGGGCTTCTATTACTATTATTTTTTACATAATCGATAAGTCTTTTTTTAGTATAAAGTTTATTGTCATTACTCCTGGCTTCGATTATACCATCAGTATAAAGGAGTATACGGTCTCCCTCTTCAAGTTTTATACTATTCATATCATACTTAACCTCAAACGGAAATGCTCCAATTATAGTACCTTCAGATTTCAATTCAATGATGTCTTTGTTCTTTTTTCGATATAAAATCGCAGAATGATGACCAGCATTAGTATAATAGAATATACCTTTCTCTAAATCTAACCTACCATAATAGGCAGTGATATAATAAGATAAATCACCTATCAATTCCACAAAATCCTTATTTACCATCTTACATACCATAGCTGTATCTTTATATCGATGTGAATAAGTATTGAAAGAGACTTTAGCCATGGTGGTGATAAGAGCGGCAGGTACTCCATGTCCCGAAACATCAGCTATCAAAAAACCATATGTGTTATCTTTAATCTTAATTACATCATATATATCCCCACCTATTTTATCCATAGATAGGTATTTAGAACCAAAACCCAGTTCCTTCCTCTTAGGAAATTTATTTTCACCCGGGATGATATTTTCTTGCACTCTTCTAGCCATCTCAAGTTCATCGATTAATTGTTCATTCCTCTTTCTTAATTCCTCATTAGTTACATTCAATTTCTTATTTAGTTTTTCCAGCATTTTAGATTTCTTATCCAGTTCTTTTTCTATCCTGCCTACTTCCATGGTTTGTTCATTGAGTTCGGTGGTAAATCGTATCAAAGCTTCTTCTTTATCCTCTAACTGCTTATTCTTAAGTTCCAATTCCTTGGTCTTTTCTTCCAGTTCTTTTTGTATCTTACCAACTGACATGGTTTGTTCATTAAGTTCTGTAGTGAAGTTAATTAAGGCTTCTTCATTGTTCTTTAATTTGATATTTTGATTAATCAGCGATTTTGTCCTTTCATCTAAGTTTTCTTTAGAGTCTAAAAGCTTATCTGAAAGGATATTCACCCTATGCTTATGTATGATTGATATTTTCTTTATTCTGATTAGATTTATGACTCCAATTCCAGAAAGTATAATGAATAAAACCAAAAATACGATTAGTAATATTATTCTTATATTAAGACTATAATCACCTATAGCAAAAAAT
>CAYUUC010000083.1:0-12951 GCA_964447635.1 uncultured Spirochaetia bacterium | reverse complement strand
ATTTTAAATTACTCACCATCCATTTTTAATATCAGTGTAATATCAAGTATATTAGGTGATATTGATTATTATGGTTGTGTTTTTGATATAGAGAAGGATTATGATATGATTTTGTATATAGGTAGTGATTACAATCGATATTTCGATTTTGAGTATGATTAATATTAAATTATTATAATTATGTTATATATGTGGCTATTATGTTATATTATAAATTTGAGTATATTAAAATATTTTTCTTGGGAGTTTAATATGAGAAGGTATATTAAAATATCTTTTTTCTTTACACTGCTAATAATGACTTTTTTTTCAATTAATAGCATTTTTGCTCAATTTGAAAATCTTACCAAAAATGTTCAATTTAATGTTAATGAAAGTGTAGAAATAGAATCCGGAGGTTCTGTAAAACTTGATATAGAAGTCATTGTCCCGCAGGGCAACCATATCTATATAGACCATATTGACCCAGAGAGTTTTACTATACTAACATCATTCAGTTTTCCCGAAGACTCACCATTTAAGATAGATAATGTCAATATCCCTGAAGGAGAAGTTGAAGGAGGCGACCTCGTCTTGAGGGGGAAAGGTGTATTTACTCTTCATATTAACCAAACCAAGGAAATTGAGGTGGATTCGATTACTTTACCCCTCAATATAAGAAGTCAGATGTGTAATGATGATGGAAGATGTTACCCTCCTTATGATAAATATGGAAAGACTTTAACTTTTAACATAATGGAAAAAGTAGAACAGACAAGCCCTCAAGAAACTGATGAAAAAGGTCAGATTGATGAAACAGAGAAAGAAGATGATAAGTTTAAATACCCACTTTTAGCTTTACTACTAATGTTCTTAGGTGGTTTAGGAACTTCTGTTCTCCCCTGCACTTATCCTATAATCCCTCTTACAGTAAGCTATTTAGGTTCAAAAGAAAATAAAACTATTCTAGAGAGTTTCTTCAATTCTTTGATTTATGTTTTAGGTATGGCTGTGATATATGGATTACTCGGTGTGATTGCTGCTCTGGTGGGGGAGGCTTTCGGAAGTTTCGCATTTAATCCTTATGTCTTAACACCAATAGTAATCGTATTAATGTTCCTTATGTTTTCCATGTTGGGTTACTATGAGATACAATTCCCTGCTTCCTTACAGAAATTGAAATCTGATACCGCACAAAAATCAAAATCCAAGGGGGGCATTTTCCTATTTGGTATGGTTGCCGGATTGGTTGCTACACCATGTGCTTTACCTGTGGTAACTGCTGCTTTGATTTATGTTGCATCTTCGGTTCAGGATGCTTCAAACACTTTTCAATATATGATGAATGTTGGTTATGGTTTCTTACTTATGTTTGTATTTTCATTAGGATTGGGTGTCCTATTTATACTATTAGGAACATTCTCCGGTCTCAGGAGTAAGCTACCTAAATCTGGCAATTGGATGGTCGTTATATTAAGATTATTGGGTATTGTATTAGGTGGAGTAGTGGTTTACTATCTTCATGAGTTATTTACACTTGTTCAAATAGGTTTTGGCGAGTTCAGTTCATGGCTACTCAGTATTGGTATTGTTGGGTTGATATTCGGTATATTGCTCTTACAAGAGAAGTATCCCAAAGGAAGGAACATTAAAAACGACCTTCTAGTCGGATTATCGGTAATACTAATAGCATCAGGTATAATCTTCCAAACTGTTAGTATATTGGTTTTTGGCTCTGGGATATTAACTTTAACTGCTAAGATAATTATTTTAATAATAAGTGTAGTCTTGGGAGTGCTATTTTCTCTTAAGAAGGATTTCTCTCGGTTTATGTTCCCCAAAGTGAAAGACTTGTTTAGCGGTTTAGCCATCTTCTTTATTATAGTGGCGGTTATCTTTGGAACTTCTCTTACTTTTGATTTAATGGGGCGTGATGTTAGTGTTTCTGGCGTTGAAGAAAAAGAGACTTTAGGTGGAGAGAAACTATATCCATATGAAGAAGCTTTGAAGATGGCTAAAGAAGAAGATAAACTAATCTTTATTGATTTTTGGGCTACCTGGTGTACGAATTGTGCTGAGTTTGAAGAATTTGCTGAATATAATAATGAGATGCAAGAGTTCCTTTCAAATTTCATTATAGTCAGGATTAACTATGATTTAAATAAGGATTTTGCTGTTGACAAGTTTAATGTTCCATCGTTACCTAATTTCATTTTCATTAACCATAAAGAAGAAGTTGTATTAAGGAAATCAGGTTTTGCTGACCCATATGAGTTCTTAGATGAATTGAAAAGGGATTTTGATTGGTATATTGATTAATCATAATTGATATAGATTACTAAAAGGTTATCATTATTTCTTTTCTTTCTCTTCCTTATCTTTAGCTTTAAAATTAAACTCAGTCAATATTAGTTCTACGATAGCTTCAACGGCTTCTGTAGCGTCTTCGCCTTCAGCTTCTATGATTAATTCATCACCCATGAATGCGGCGAGTTGCATCAAATCCATAATCGATTTAGCATTAGCTGTTTCATCATCATCTACTTTCTTTATGGTTATGTCCGATTTGTATTTATTAGCTTCTTTAACTATTATTGCCGATGGTCTGGCATGGATACCGTCTGGATTTTTTACTACGCATTGTTTTGATTCTTTCATATTTACTCCCATAATGGATGAACTAAATATAAATTAAATATATGCAATACATTTACCTTTTTCTTTATCCACGATAACACTTTCTATAGGAATTGAGAATTTTTCTCCGCTGATTGTTTTTATCGACACGATGCGTTTATCTTTATCGATTTTAGTAATCTTAGATATAGTATCATTATTAATAATGATTTCCTTTCCTTCTTCGAGTAGCTGGTATTTATCTTCTTGATAATAATCATATTCAAAGTCTAAACAGCATAATAACCTACCGCATACCCCGCTTATCCTCATAGAATTAAGTGTAAGGTTTTGTTCTCTTGCCATTTTGATGGATTTGGGGTCTTTGTTGGTTCCAAATAGTGCACAGCAAAAAGGTTTTCCACAGATACCGTATCCACCAATGAACATAGCTTCATCCCTTACACCAACCTGCCTGAGTTCTATCCTTACTTTGAATATAGAGGCTAAATCCCTGACTAAGGACCTAAAATCTACTCGGTTTTCACAGTAAAAATAAAACATGACTTTCTTATCATCTAAGAAATGATGTACGTGAAGAAGTTTGAGAGGGAGATTATGTTCTTTTATCTTTTTGTTTGCTATTTTATAGGATTCTGGTTCTCTTTGTTTATTCATTTGTATTAAATCTTTGTCTTTGTTGGTGGCTTTTCTAACGATTTTGGAATAATCTTCGATATTATCATATTTAATTGATATAGGAATTGATTTCAACAGTATCATACCGGATTCTAAACCATGTTTGGTCTCGATTATTACTATAGAACCAGGTTTATGTTCCTTATTGCTGTAATATAGTTCTGTGTCTAAGTTATAGTTAACTTTTACCCAATAGAATATTTTATTATTTAAAGTTTCACCTTTGTCTAAACCCATATAAAACTTATCCCTGGTTTTCTTCTTCTTCTCTTTCTATATCTGCTGTGATAATTATACTTATAATATTAGCCATCTTTAAAAAAGATTGGTCATCAAATTTATTAGTAAATAGATTCCAATCGTTAAAATCTGCTATATATTCGATATCAAAAATCTCACCTTCTTCCAGGATAAAGATAGAACCAAGATTGCTACTGGCATTATCGTGGAATAGGTAACGCTTTTTATCGTACATATCAACGACAATACATGATATTTTTCCCTGATATGTGGTTTTATATACCCAGAAGCGACTTTGTTCGAGTGGATTATCAAAAGTGGGTAATTCTTCTTCTAATTCTATCTCGTCTGATAATTCTAATTCATACATATTCTATTAATCCTCTATTGTATTATGAAAATAAATATTGATATTGGAATAAATATAATAATTATACGATAGATTATCTAATAATCTTGACTTTATTCGATATAAAACTATATTATATATCTAAATATTTGTATATAATTGATTTTGTATATAAATTTAACAATTGATTTTAAAAATCAAAGAATCCAGAAGGATATTTGAATATTATGGATAAAAAAGATCTAGAAAAATTTAAAAAATTACTTTTAGAAGAAAGAAAAGAAATACTCGAAAACCTAAAAAGCGATAACGAAGCTTTGAGTGAGTTAAAAGGTGGAGATGAAGGCGATTTAGCCGACCAGGCTTATACTAGGTACGAAAAGAATCTTGTCCTTGGAATATCACAAACAGAACAGGAAACTCTGAAAAAAATAGACGAAGCCTTGAAACGAATAGAGGATGGAACTTATGGTATATGCGAAGTCTTCGGTACTCCTATAGAAATAGAAAGACTGGAAGTTATCCCATATACAACCTTAAGTATTAAAGCAGCTAAGCTAAAAGCTAAACGAAAAAAAAGATAATTCAATTATCTCTATTACTAATATAACATACTAACCATGAATAACCGGATTGTATTCTTTGACGCTGCTAATACACTCTTACACCTGAAAAGGAGTGTAAGAGAGATTTATGCAGAATTTGCTTCTAAACACGGTGAATATATAAATCCCCAATCACTTAAAACTCCATTAAAACAAGTATGGCAGGATATGACCAATAAATATCATGATAATAAGGATATGAGATACGGTGTTGATGTAGAGAGTTCAAAGATGTGGTGGAGAGAGTTTGTAGGAAGGGTTCTTAAACAAGCAAGGTTTAATGGGGATATTGGTGTCTTTTTTGATGAACTCTATTACTACTTTGGGTCGGCTGAACCTTGGGAAGTCTATGATGATGCAATTGAGACCATAAATAAATTAAAAATATTGGGATATAAATCTGGAATTATATCCAATTGGGACCATCGATTGAAAGGTCTATTAAAGGATATCGGATTGGATAAATTGATGGACCATATAATAATATCCAGTTTTGTTGGTTATGAAAAGCCTGACAGAAGGATATTTGAGTATGCTTTAACCGAGTCTAAAACCTTACCTGAAGACGCATATCACATCGGAGACTCCTTTCAAGAAGACATTGTCGGGGCTTTAAATGTAGGAATTAATCCAATTTTTATTAAAAGAGATAAGGAATTCGGCATTAATGAATCATGGGATAAAATTAAAGTAAAAGTAGTAAAAGATTTGAGAGCGATTATAGATTTTATAGATTAGTTTTTGGTATATAATTTAAAAATTAAAAATCCTCTTCTTCTTTATACACATAGATATTGTCTAGCCCGATTTTATAAGGGATTTTTTCTGGATTATTGATTATTATATGGTTTTCGCCTATCTTTTGAATTTCTCCAATATCAATTTCCGGGTCTAGTTCTATGGTATCGATTATATCACTTTCACTTTCCAACAGATAAACCTTTTTTAGTTTTACTTTTTTAAGGGATTTTTCCCATTCCTGGCAGTATACTATGATTTGGTTATCTGGAGGTATTTTTGAGTAATTTGAAATGATATTAATAAACTCATCCAGTTGATAACCCATGTAGATTGCGTCCTGAACTGACTTTTTGGTTATCCTCCTGGTTATTACTTCAGAATGAGATACTTTTTCGGTGAATGTGGAAATGATTAGCTTATGGTAATCAGACATTTTATCCGGGTATATAAAAATGCTAAAGTCCCTATTAATAAGTATTCCATCCTTTTCACTTTCCCTGTCTAAGGATAGACTGTACAATTTATTAATCTGGCGAAGTAGTAGCTTATTTATTGCATTGGTGAATGCATAACTTGTAGGTTGGGTGTTATCAACTTTGTCTAATAAACCCAGCATATACAGTCTTTCTAGTTGTTTTCTGAATTTTTTTTCCTTCAAAAGTGGATTTAGTAATGAATTTTCGTTTATGTTATCGTTAAAATATTGTTTGATAACATCATATACAGAGAAGAACTCATCAGATTTTAGATTTTTTAGATAGATTATTATTTCATCAAAGAAACCGGTATGGTTTATAATTTTTCGAATCTTATTTTCTACACTCTCGCTTAAAAATTTTCTGAATTTTGTATTAATTAGTATTTTATTGTCTACTTCTCGTATCAAATCTATATTAAGCATAATTTGGAAGAGAAATTCAAACATATCTTTATTATTTTCACATATTTTTATTAAAGTTTCATAATCATTCTTCTTTAGGATTCCTTTTTGAGTATAGGATAGTTTACTTTTTTTTATATATAAAAATATCTCTTGTAAATAGATAATCCATTTATAGTTAAATGATGAATAGTGGAATACTTCTTCATTCATTTCATTAATATCATTATTAATTTCACTATTATTGTATATGAAGACTGGTATTATTTTATCGAATTTTAATAAACAACTTTTCAATAAGTTTTCTTTTAATTTAAATATATACTTGATGTCTTCGGCTTTTTCTATATCTTGGAATGTTATGAAACCTTTCTTAGAATATATATGGAGTTTAATATCATAACTTAGTTTATCTTTTACCATAAGAAAATTGTGAAATCTTGTGGGTAATTCTGGTAATAATTCTTTAGAGAAAGATATAAGGTTAATTTTTTTTAAGCTATCGTAAACTTCATCATAGATTATATATTTAAATGATTTATTAGTTAGATTGTTTAAAGTCTTTCTTTCATAAATTAAAAATTTAGATATTAATTCCATTACTCCATTTCTAAGTTCATCAAGTTCATATTTTTTTTGTAATGAAGAAATAATTTGAGCTCGAGTAGTCACACCATTAAAATTATATAATAATTCGAGTATATCTGCTTCTATACTGGATAATTTACTTAGTTTCATATAAAATTCATACTCATATAGAAAAATGCAAAAATTATTATATAATTCTTCTGCATTGTTAGCAGTTTTCACTTTCCAAAATGTAATAAGCTTAGTAACTTTATTATTGGATTTATATTTATTTTCGATTTCTTTATATAAAATTGATTTAGAATTTTTATTATTTTTCATATCTAAATAAATTAATAAGTAGTTACAAATAAAAGAAGATTTTTTTCTTGAAAGGGTAAAACTTTGAAATGAACACTAAAGAAGCCAAACCAGAAAAAATACTTAAAGGTGGGACAGTAATCAGTCATGGAGTTGCAATCGGGGATGCTATCGTAATAGATAGTTATGATGATAAAATACCTGAGTATATACTAAAAAGTGATGTTGAAGTTGAGAATGAACAAAAACGTATAAAAAAAGCTATAGACGAAACCAGAAAAGAAATCCAGGATTTAATCAATGTTTATAATGACACCGATTCTAAGTTAATTATTGATATTCTCGATTCTCATTTAAAAATCATCGAAGATAAAACCATAATTGAAAGAGTTACCAAAACCATTGCTGATACAAGAAAAAATGCAGAATTTGCCCTGGATAAATTTTTTAAGCGATATATTAAACTTATGGAAGAATCCGGTAATGATTACTTCAAACAAAGGGTTCATGACTTTATTGATATAAGAAATCGTATCAATTCTAAACTAATGTGGAAAGATAGTAGAAATATTTATGACTCCAATAAAAAGGGAATCATTGTAGCTGAATGTATTCCACCAACAGAAACCGCTAAGATTAATAGAGATAAGATTTTAGGATTCGTAACAGAAATTGGTGGAGCCACCAGCCATTCTTCTATCATTGCTAAGGGTATGGACATACCAACAGTCATCGGTGTAGAAGACCTGCTTGATGAAATCGAGGAAGGGGATTTAATTATACTAGACGCTATTCATGGTGAGGTCATAATTAATCCTAGTGAGCAGAAGCTTAATTTTTACAAAGATATAAGGGAACATTATGAAAAGTTAACCCAGGAATACTTCGAGACCGTAACCGAAGATACTGTAACCCTGGATAAAGAAAGAATATATGTTCACTCTAATTGTGAATCTAAAGAAGAGATACCACTTATACTTAAAAGCGGGGCAGAAGGTATCGGTCTATATCGTTCCGAATTCCTCTTTATACATAGAAAAAGCCTTCCACAAGAAGATGAACAGTTCAAAGTATTTTCTGAAGTATGTGATACTTTATTTCCCAAGAAAGTCACCATTCGAACTTTTGACCTGGGCGGTGATAAATTCGTTAATGGGGTAACCAGATATGAACAGAATCCTTATCTAGGATGGAGAAGCGTTCGTATTGCTTTAGATTTTAAAGATATGTTTTTAACCCATCTAAGAGCTTTATTGAGAGCAAGCCGTAAGGGTAATCTAAGGATAATGTTTCCTATGATATCCGGTATAGAAGAATTACTTAAATGCCTTGATGTGGTTGAGGAAGCGAAAGAGAGCCTCCGTAAAGATGGTATAGAATTTGATGAAAACTTAAAGATAGGTACGATGATTGAAGTGCCGTCTGCTGTTATGGTTGCCGATGTTTTAGCCAAATATGTGGACTTCTTCAGTATAGGGACTAATGACTTAATCCAGTATACGATTGCAGTTGATAGGGGTAATAAACGAATATCCCACCTATATGAATCATTTCATCCGTCTATTATAAAACTAATTAAACATACAGTTCAAACAGCCCTGGAATCTAATATTGAGGTATCTGTTTGTGGTGAGGTTGCTTCTGACCCATTTTATGTACCGATGTTACTTGGATTAGGGATTAGGAATATAAGTCTTTCACCAAGTTCTATCCCAGCAATAAAAAAGGTAATATCTTCTATTAAGTTGCAAGATTGGACAAAAATCTACGAAGAAAAAATAAGTAAAGTTGAAAATATACAAGATGTAAAAAATATAATTAAGGAAAAAATTTTAGAAGATTGTCCAGAAGTATTTGATTGGGAAAATCTTACCTAAGAACATTTTAAATAATAATAAACATACCGATATATGAAACTAATCATTTTTTAATATTTATTACCTTTTTAATAATAAGCATTATCATATGATTTTTTAGTGATATATGTTATATTATAATTAAGATTTAGTTAATATGATAATAATGTAATTTAAGGAGTATAATAATATGAAAGGAAATAAGTTAATTCTTATTGTTTTTCTAGTATTTATGTTTCTGCTTATAGCCTCTCCAGTATTTTCCCAAGTAGGCTTCAGACTGGGTGGAGGTTTATCATTACCTATTTATACAAGTGATGAAGATCTTCCAGATGTACCAGGAATTTATGTAGCTGTTTATGATTTTGGGGTTTATTTTCAGTTGAAAGATTATGGTTTAATAGGATTTGATTTTCAATTTATATTTTTTCAAGACTTACCTGATATTCAAATCCATTTAGATTATGTCCATGAGTTTATTTTTGATAATATATCTTATGGAATAGCTACTTCTTTTGGTTTTAATTATATAGGACATATGGTAAATCAACATGGAGTAGGATTGAAGCTAGGTTTTCAAGTAGCTTATGCCCCAGAAGGTCTTGCTAGGATAGGTGTGCGAGCTTATGCTTCCATGACTTATGGTAGGGATGAAGGGGAAGGATATTTTTATCTACACTTCCCGATTTATATATTCTTAGCTCTTTAATAATCCAAATAAACTTATTTAGGAGATTTTAATTATGAAAAAAGTATTTTTAATATTGTTTATAAGCTTAATGATGATTTTATTATTCACCTCAATTAGTTCCGCTCAAGGATGGGCTATTAATTTTGCTGGTGGGACAGATATTTTAGTATTAAAACCTGAAGAATCTGAATGGGGTCCTACATTCTATTCTATCTATCTTACATTATATTCATTGTTTGAAGGAGGGGGTTTTGGTTTTCAATTTGGAATATTACCACCTTATGACTTTCAATATCATTTAGCATATTATAGAGAGTTTAAGGTTACCGATAGAATAGCTCCAGGATTTATTGTTACAGGTGGATTTGGTTATTCCAATGGTAAACCAGGATTTGGAGCAAAAATCGGTGGCCATGTTTCCATAATTCTTGCTGAAGATGTAAGAATAGGTGCACAATTCTTTATAGCCTATGCTTTTGGTAAATATTATGAATTTATTGACCCTGATATAGTGATTGAACGAAAGAATATATTACATATACCAATTAATGTATTCCTTATGTGGGGATTTTAGGAAAGATTTGAATTTAAATTAGAAAAATGTTTATTATATATTTTTATACATGATTTTTAAAATCATATATTAGATTTTATATATATATATATTTAGATATAAAGTATAAGAAAAGGAGTTTATAACATGAAAGATAGAAAACTTGTGCTGTTTTTTCTACTAGTACTTTTATTTTTATTGATAGCACCATCCGTTTATGCTCAGATTACATTTAGGTTTGGTGGAGGATTGGGAATTCCAACCAGTCTTACTAATGATGATGAATATATTGTACCAGGATCGTATTATCCTTATTATAGTTTAGGTGCGGTCTTTAATTTTGAAGGTGGTGGTTCAGCAGGGATTGAATTAGCAGGAAACGCTCTATTGGATTTCCATATTCACTTAGAATATGTACATGAGTTTATTTATAATTATTTTTCAATTGGTCCAATAGGTGCTCTTGGTTTTAATTTTCTGTTTCCTCCTGATGAAGGTTTTGTTCAAGGATTTGGTTTAAAAGGAGGAGTTCAACTTGCTGTAGTACCTGATAAATTTTTAAGATATGGTTTAAGATTATATACCAATGTATCGGTAGGATTTACTGATGATGGTGTACTATTTTATCTGTATTTTCCAATTTATGTTTTTCTATCAGTAAGTTTTTAATTTGAATTAAATGTATATTTAAATAAAAACAGTGAATTAATAAAGAAGAGGTTTTATTATGAAAAAATTAAGTATAGTATTTGTAATATTAATATTGATAAGCCTACTAGCAACATCGGTAGCTTTCTCACAAGAAAATGAAGAAGCAGAGGAAGAATCCAATTTTAAGTGGGTTTTAAAATTAGATATCGGATTGAATTTTGCTTTACAGCAATTCTATGTATTTGCTGATGGACCAGACCCTGAGAATCCTTATAATAATATGCGGGTAGGAGATTCTGAAGGTTGTCTATCATGGACATTATATTCGTTATTTGGAGATGGACATGCAATAGGATTTCAGATGCAATTTTCTCCATTATATGATTTCCATTATCATTTAGCTTATTATAAAGAATTTAATTTTATCGATTTTATTGTCCCTTCGGTTATGGCTACTATGGGATTCAATTTTGTTAATGGAATTGATTATCCCGGTTTTGGTTTTAAAGGTGGTGGAGCCATAACAATTATACCCAATATTGAATATCTACAAATTGGTTTCCAGTTACTTCTTTCATGGGGATATGGAAGGAGATCGGGTTCCGATAGTTATGAAGGCAGATATTTGTTTCAAATGCCTTTTTCACTATTCATTAAATATTTATTCTGATGCATCAATTGTATTATAGAATAGAAAATTGCCTACATCACTATCCCAATTCGATACTATCATATCAGCATCCCGTGAATAATCATAATGTATCTCTATATGATTATTTCCATTAATCATAAGGTCTTCATTTATGGTTACCCAACCTGCTTCCTTATCATAGGTATAATCGTTAATGGTTAATACATTATCATTTAGCTTAATATGATGTGTTTTTTCTACCGGTCTTTTAGATAGGTATAGAAGGGATTTATTCCCATCTATATTTATTTTTTCTATAATAGTTAATATTCCGTCCCGATCTACATCAACGAATGTTATTGCTTCTACTACACTCTCTGTGGAACTCACCCATTCAGATGTATCCTGTACTATACCATCATCATTTTTGTATATCCTAAGTTTGCCGTTTCCGATATAGCCTTCTCCCCAATTACCCATAACTATTTCTGGATAACCGTTACGGGTCATATCATAAAGGAATACACCAGAACCATATGACTGCTCTGATGATGTCCAATCCGGTATAGGGCTAATGGAAGCATCATCATTTAGGTATATCTTGGTTTTACCTGCTCCTCCTTGTTGATAGTTGTCTGTTATGACTATGTCTACATATCCATTATTGTCGATATCAGCTGTCATAAGCGAGTTGCTCTCATTGGAACTATCTGTGCTTTCCCAATAAGATGTTGTTTGGATAACACCATTGTCATTAAGGTAAACATTAGCAGGTTCTCCACCACCCACAAAAACCAAATCAAGGTCTCTATCATTATCAATATCAGCAAAATCTACATCCATAGAATAGCCTGCTTCATCGCTTAGCCAATCAGGATTTGGATTAAGATTACCGTTTGTATTAAGATATATCCTATCATTTTCTGGATTACTATAATACGATTCTCCAGTAGCGACCGCAAGGTCAAGGTCTCCATCATTGTCTATATCTCCCAGCTTCAAGCTGAAAGTGTAGAATGTGTCATTAGAAATCCATGATGGTGTGGATTCTAACTCTCCATCATAATTGTAATATACTTTAACATAACCTGGTTGGGAGAAACCGTCACTACCAAGATATACCGATACTGCTATATCTGTATAGCCATTCTGGTCTATATCTCCTGCTGATAAATGTCCATGGTAATCAATATCATATGAAGTCCAATCCGGTGTGCTGGAGAAACCTCCCAAACCGTCATTATAATATACAGCTATCTTTTGTCTTTCTATGTCATTCCCATTAGCTACAATAATATCGGGGATATTATCACCATCGATATCACTAACAGCTAAACCGGTGGATATGCTGGATACATCAGTGGATTCCCAATCAGGTGATGTATTATAAGGAATATAATCAATTTCTTTATCTTCATACAACTTCGGTCCTTCTTCAAGGTGTATTTCTGGATTAACACAAGAAGCTATCATAATAGTTATAAATAAATAAATCAACTTTTTAAACATTTAACTTTCTCCTATTATTTAGTTGTTTCTATTCTCTTATTAAAGAAAATGTAGTTTCCTTTA
>CAYUUC010000082.1:8058-13150 GCA_964447635.1 uncultured Spirochaetia bacterium | reverse complement strand
CTTGCTGATTTTTTCTTTCTGCTCTGTATTTAATGTGTCAACCTGGGAAAAAAAATAAACCATATCATCATAACTAAGTAACTGTAAGATTTTATATAGATTTATCTTATCTTCATTATACTGATGTTCAAAATTTTGTATAATACTATTCTTATTGGATTTTGATATACTTTTTAAGTTATTAATTATTTCTGCTCTTTTTTGTGTATTAAGAATATTAAGCATCTCTATGGATATATAGATGGTTGTTTGAGTAGAAAAAGTCTTTACTCTTTCTTTTTGGTAAAATTCCTTGAAAATAGATAAGACTTTGCTGATATTACTTCCATCTTTGATTATTTCTTTGTGAATAGTTTGGTTAATTTCTTCATGTTTTGCTAAAATCTTATTCTTTAGATCACCATTAGGACTTATCAAAACCATAGATATACCAGATACATTAAATTCTTCTATAACATTATTGAATTGGTTTACCTCTTTTATCCTATAACCTGCCATACCTTTCATAGAGAGGTCAACTTTTGTAAATGATATTATGGATATTACGGAAAGTACGCATAATATTATGGTTATCAATATAACTATCTTTTTATATTTGATTATAGCGTCGACAAGATGATTTACCAGGAATCTCTTCATAAGTAGAAAACCTCAATGGACTATTTATATTTATTATAATAGGCGTATACTAATTAAATTATAAGATAAAAAAAACTACTATATAATACAAATATTATGTAATCGAAAATCTTTAATAACAATCATGTTTTTTCATTCTATTGATTATTTTTTCTATACTTTATTATTAATTGCTACAATATGTGTTATAATAACAATGTTATTTAGTGAAGTGTTGTTGAAAAAATAGATTCATTATTTAAACGATCATTGTATTTCGACAGGCTTAGATACCAACAAGGTTATTCCTCATTGTTATGAAAGATTTAAACGGAGAATCCGCCCTATCCACCCTTATTGAAGGTGGGATTAAGAAGAAAGAATTAGTAAAAGTTTGGGTAATAAAGGAATTAAGTTTAATTCCTTAGTAAGTAGGTAAAAAATGAATCTTAAAAGCCCCCTATGAGGGGGTTTGGGGGTCTCTTAAAAAATTTTTTGCAGAAGAGTCAAAACAATTATTTGGGTAAAAATTATGATTGATACAAATAGAGATTATTTTGAAAGACTGAAAGTTAAGAATATACATATATTGGGCTTTTTGGGAAGAGAAGGATTAGCAGTATTAAATTGTTTATACAATAATGGAGTGAAAAACATCCATGCACATGATTTTTCCGATAAAAATGAAGCCCAAAAAAGATTTAATCTTATACAGACTGCTCTGAACAATGAAGAGAAGAGGTCTGAATATGAAAAGCTAATGAATAAAACCATCGATTATCATTTTAAAGATACCTATCTATCAGGGATAGAAAAAGCTGATGTGGTATTCGTTAGTCAAAATTGGTATACATATAAGGTGAATGAACCCCTGAACAGATTAATGAATACAAGAGATGTAACACTAACATCGCTTATGGATATGTATTTTGAACTATGCCAGTTCCCCATCATCGGAATAACCGGGTCAAACGGGAAGACGACCACAACAAACATCATATATCAGCTACTTAAAGCCAGTACCGATAAAAAGATATTTATAGCTGGTAATGATATGTTTGCTAAACCCGTTATAGAAGATATATTGGATTATTCGGAAGATGAAGCAGTACTGGTACTGGAAATATCTAATCGGCATCTGAAAAACTTCACTCATAAACCAAATATAGCTGTTCTGACCAATCTGACACCAAACCATCTCGCTGAACATGGGGGATGGGAAGGATATGTCCATGATAAAGCCAACTTGTTCAGACATATGGAAGATGGGTACACAATATTAAACAATGATGATCCTAATACATCTTTAGTTATCGATGTTGTTAGGAACCAGCCTGTATTCTTTAGTAAAATACCCATTGATAAACCTTATTCCATCTTTCCCGATAGAGACGAAATTGTATTCATAGATAATGGTGTTAGACATAAGATATGCTCAATAAATGATATTCCTATTCCAGGAGAACATAACCTAGAAAACAGTCTAGCGGGTTTGGCTGCTTCTATCCTCATGGGAGCGAGAATTAGCATGCTTAACGGAGCAATGAGGTCATATAAACCCGTTATAGAAAGATTACAACCTGTTGCTACCCTAAATGGTGTCCAATACTATAATGATATAAGCTGTACGACCCCAATCTCAGCTGAATATGCTATAAAAACATTATCTACTGGAAAGAAGAACATCATCCATATTGTAGGTGGAGAAGATAAGCAAATGGACTTCACTAACCTTAATAAGTTAATCAATAAGGAAGTTAAGAAGTTAATCGCTTTTCCCGGTGATGGGACAGATAGAATACTTCAAGGAGTAAATTCTTATTTGGTTAAGCATTTCGATGATATCAGAGATGCATTGGAATACATATACAATATCGCTGAGAAAGGGGATATCGTTTTGCTTTCCCCAGCTTGTGCTTTCTTCAAAAGAGAATACATCGAACCTTTAAAGTTTGATGATTATGTGTTTGAGTTAATAGAAAAGAAGAAGGACAAGGTTTAATATGCTAGTCATTATTGTGATTCTCTTTTTCATCTTTTGACTCCTCTTCTACATCGACTTTCAAGTTAAAGATCCATCCAAGAAGCATGACCAAGCCAATACCACCAACAAATCCACCAATATGAGCAAACCATGCTGTGTTGTTCTCAGCAGCTCCACCCATCGGCATAGCTACACTAATTATCTGTCCGAAAATCCAGAATATAAGAAACCAATATGCTCTTATTCGCAATACAATAAAAATAAATAAGAAGTCGATGATTGATTTTGGGAACTTGGTTAAATAAGCCCCCATACAGCCTGCTATTACTCCACTCGCTCCTATAGCTGGAGTGAAAGGGCTACTTTTTAGGATTTCTGGAAGGAGGAAGCCATAATAATTGATTAAAGCATGGGCATAAGATGCAATTATACCACTTATCAAAAAGAATAATATGAACCTGAGACTGCCTAAGTAATCTTCAATCCTTTTTCCAAATATCCATAAGTATAACATATTACCGATAAGATGCATGGGTGTGGAATGTATGAATAGAGATGTAACTAATGTGAAGAAGAACGGGAAAGGTCTTACAAAATCTAATACTGATTCAGCACTCTTAAAATCTATCATCTCATACGGGATACTACCGAATATTCTATAATAGTGTATCATGTGTTCTTCCTGGATTAGGAGTAACATAAGTAGATATACTATTATATTAATGAATATAATTATGATTGTAGCATATGGTATGATATGGTTTTTGTTTTCGTCTCTGAATGGTATAAACATGGTAATACCCTGTTAGAAGGTTTATATATAAATCATAGTCTCTAAACCGAATGTATGTTGCCTCATGATAAAGTCATCACGCATCAAGAAGTATTTACTTGCATATACAGAGAATCTGGCATTAGGAGTGAGCCACCAATAGAACTTAGCATACCACATGGTTTTATCAATAGTGTCGTAGAAAAAGCCTTCAAGTCCAGGCTCTATGCTATCCGGAGTGTCATACCTAACATCCCACTTATTGATGAGTATCTCTAAGCCCATCCCCTTGACTATTTCTTTCAGATAGAATCTAATAAGCACTTCTCCACCTATATATACATCTTTTACTTCTTCCTGACCTTCATTATTGGTTGTGGTGACTTCTTTAAAATCATCAAAGTAATCTTCAAATGAAAAGATAAAACCAAGCCTATTCGGTATTATGTCTTTTCCCAGCTCGAAGTAATATCCGAAAGGGGTGCCATAATTACTATTCTTGTATTGTAATGCATATATATATCGATTTACTTTGCGGTTATCGTATTGTGTATTGAATATTGATGGTATGAAGCCTCTCTCATAATGAATAAACTCCAATCGATAATCGATTACCTTATTGAATATCTCACCATTTATTCCATATCTGAAAGCAGTTCCTAGTCCATACTCGCTAGCGTATTCCACCATAACCATAAAGCTGATGAAATCCAATTCGTATATCGGTATCCTTGCGTATATAGACCAACCGCTAATTGATGATATGTTGGGGGCATTGCCCTTTAGATATATTTCATAATCTTCTATGATAACAGGTTGTATATCATAATCTTCAGTTATGAATGGTTCATTCACTTCAGGTTCATTTCGATTATCGTAATAAGTTATCCGATATGGTTGTCTATCAATAGCATATGCGTAACCTATTTCAAACTCTTTATAAAACTCCAAGCTATCAAAGAAGAATAGAGGTTTAACGCTAACATAACCTGCATATAAGTCAGGAGAGATTAAATCAGCAGATATACCTTCTGCTTTAATGAAATCGAAATCAATCGCTAAATGAAGACCGGTTCCCTGTATAACAGGTGATTGGATATCATTAGTATAGTTCTTTATTATCGTACCCATTCCAGCATTAAAATCATATATCTCGCCATAATGAGCGTATATAGGGGTCTCATTATAAATACCATATGATAAATTGGTTATCTTCGATGCGAGTTGTCTAGTAGAAGTCCAGTTCCTAAAGAGGTTGCCAAGTCCTTCTTCCTCCTGCTCCCTATCCCATAATACTTCTAAATGGAAATAATCATAAAGTATCGAGAATCCTAATTTATAAAAGATTAAGTTATCTCTAAATCTGTTATCTAAAGAGAGAATCCCTATAAGGTTTATCTGGTAATCAGTTGGACTATAGTAGTAATCTCCTGTAACATCATCCTGTTCAAGAAAGAAAGGATTGTCTCCTATCTGAGCCTGAGCTATTAAGGGAAAGATACATATAATTAACAATAGACTGAGAAGACTCATCAAAGTATATCTACACAGCATACAATGTCCTTATTTAGTTTATATTACGGTATGAGATTATAACACCATTTTTCTATTTAACTATCGGTCTCTCCTGAATTTTCTTCGTCTGTTATATTATCTTTATGAGATACAGCATCTTCATCGCTGTCTTCATCGCTGTCTTCATCGCTGTCTTCATCGCT
>CAYUUC010000082.1:0-7958 GCA_964447635.1 uncultured Spirochaetia bacterium | reverse complement strand
TCATCATCGCTTTCACCGCTGTCATCTTCATCAGTGTTCTCATCCTGTGTGTCATTATCAACAGAACCAGAAGAACCAAAACCTGAACCACCATAAGCAAAGTCAAGACTGTTTCCTAGTTTTTTACCTGTTCTTTTATCTGTAAAATCCCCGGTGATTGAATTATACTGGACATTTGGGTCGAGTATCCAGCTATATCTGTATTGTTCAAAAGGTGAAACATAATTATTATGTTGTATTTGCTGTTTTGTATACTCAAGGGTATTCATATCGATAATGTTAGGGTTAATCTCACTGTAAACACCTTCAGCTATGCTTTCGAATTGTTCATTCATATAACTGATTTCAGCGTGTCTTTCGTAGGTATATTTAATATCCTCTAAATCACTTGGTGATATGGTTTTCTCTATATATATTTCCTTATCTTGTGGAATAGGGACCTTAAAAGTATAATTACCTGTCCAGTGGTTTAGTTGGGTATTCTCAAATTCAAAATTATCCGAGAAATTCGATGTAATATCTTCAGCTGATATATCGAATTGATAATCTTCACGTTTTCCAGTATAACCATTCCATCCAAGGATAGTCCTAAAGACATCTCTAGCATTATATGCTCCGTTTAAGCCACCCCATAAACCATCAGGGAGTTTTCCACTATTTACTCCCACATTAACTAGATATAATAAGTTATTGTTCAATACATTTTCTGGTTGGTCTTCTAAGAACTGCTTTTTGTCTCGAGCAGTCATTGCAAGGAAGCTTACATCGGTATCGGCTGTTCCAGTCTTACCAATACCACCTTTAATAAATCTTCTTGCTGTTCCGATGAAGGTATTGATATAACCTACGAAGAATGCTTGTTCGGCTGCTTCCCGGCTTACTACTTGTATTGGTTCTTCTTTTATATCAATTTCTGAATTATCGAATTCTACAATCTTTTCTATGGTTGTAAGTGGTTTCAGCTTCCCTTTGTTAGCAATAACTGAAGCCGCTTGAGCAAAAGCAACACTAGATGATTCACCAGTTCCAAGTACAGTGGATAGATATGGTTGATATATCCGTCTAAGTTCATCCTCTTCTGGGTTTATACCAGAAATCTTATTTAAGAATTCAGCAATCTTCTCTATACCGGTTATCCAGCTTAGATGAACAAAGGTAACATTCTTGCTTTGGATGAAATTGGTTATGTTGTGTTCCTTGCGATATGTATAGTATCCGAAAATATCTTCCCGCGGGTTCTTCTTCCAGTTATCGGGTCTATATATCATTCTGTTTCTTTTCTCTTCTAGTATTGCATCTTGGAGTAATCCTAATGCACTTTCTATATTGTAAAGGTTTTGCTCATCTCTTCTATCATCTTCGTTTTCTTCCTCATCTTCATTATCGATATCTTCTTGTTCATCTTCAGCTTCTTCATCGTCATTTTGGTCAATACTAAGATTGTTCTCGTTATGTTTTTCCAACTCTTTAGTAAGTTCTTCTTTATCCATTAGGTTTTCTTCAGCTTCTTCATCTTCATCGTATATAATGAATTCCCTTGGTATATCGTAATATTGGTCGAAAAGTGTCCCTCTATCTTCCTGGTCAAGGTACAGCATTAGAACTAACCATTTATAGATTGATCCGAAATGCCTATAACCATCTACAGCCCAATTAAAATATGATTCTTCAGGATGTTTGGAAGCAATGGCTAGTATTTTATTTTCAATCTCTTGGGGATTTTTAATATTATGAGTTTTTACCATAATTGAACCACCACCTAAATCAGGTGCTTCATCCTTAGACCAATATTTAAAATAAGGTGCGACGATGGTTGAGTACTCCAACTCACGGTCTATCAAACTCTGTAGGGCTTCATCCAGGGAAACAGTAACGCTAAAACCTGCATTCCATCCCCACTTACCAAAAATACGGTCTATGTCTTTCCTGGTTTGGTCTGTGTAGACCTGATAGAGATTGGTAAAATCAGGTTTAACAAATTTGATATCTTCTTTTAATGCTTGTTGATATTCCTCTTCTGTTATAAGTGGATTGAGGAAGTTATTCCCATTTTTAAAATCCTTTAAAGCAAGGTCAATCCTGGTTGTGGTTATGTCATAACTCCTTCTATACCTTTGTATTAGACTTTTCATATCGGAAGCATCTCTAACCTTATCTCCGGGGAATCTGATTGTATCGATATTAGACCTGAGTAGTAAAAATCTATCTATATCTTCTTCATTAAATATATCATAACCCCTATTTTCAAATTCTTCCTTCATAAGAATAAATCTGGCATATTCTATACCATGAACAGATGGTAGTAAAGCTATACGAGTCATCCATGCCAGTTCCTTCCAGGTAAGGTCTTTTAAATCTGATTTACCAAGATAGTTCTGTGATATGGATTTTATTCCATAACAGTGGTCTCCCCAGAATGAACCAGGTATAGATTGAATATAGAAATTCAATATTTCCTCACGATTATCTGTAAAGTAAGAATAGTAAATGGCAAAGAGTATTTGAACGAATTTATCCTCCATGGTTTTCTTTTGTTTTCCAAGGTACATTTCATACATCTGTTCTGTAATGCTGGCATTACCTTTCTCTTCGCCAACCAATATGTAATTTATGGTTGCTTTGACTAATCCTGGGGGGTCTATCCCTCCGATATTAACATAGAAGAAGTCATCTTCGACTAATATAAATGCTTTTTTGATGAATTCGGGTATTTCCTCGTCATCAACATAAATTCTAGAATTGGGTTTGAATCGTAGAATATTCTCTTCATTTTTATATACAATAGCCTTTTTTATTGGATAAGAGGGGAAATTTGGTCTTTCAAAAACCTTACTAAAATCTGTTAAATGGGAGAATTCAGCTTTGTCGAATATGTCTTTAATCTTTTGTTTGGTTTCCAGTTCTTCTTCTTCAAAACCATCATATAATCTATAATATTCTTTCTTATTATCAATCTTATAAAAGTTCCTGATATACGAACGGTCATCTAAATCATCAAGATTTCTGATCAATTCATATTCAAACTTATCTTTATCAATTTTATCTGGTATAAATTGTTTTACATTATATGATACTCTAATTTCATGTGGTACGCGGGTATCTTCTATTCTTTTCCCGGTTACTTGGTAATCGACGGGTATTTTGTATTTTTGGTCTTCTTTTTCACCGATTAAAACAACACTTGATATGGTCCAGAAATCTTTTTCAAGTTCTGCTAACTTTTTAATCATTCCTTCTTTATCTAAGTCTTCAAGCTCAATCTCATACAGAATTTCGTCATCAGTTTTTATCTTAATACCTGACCCTATGGTTTTCCTCAAGACCCTGTTTATATTAATTAAGTTTATCGGAGGGAATAATTGGTCTAGATATACAAAATCCTCACCATTTTTCCATAAGTCTAAAAGCGAAAAAGAATCTTTTGGTATCTTATTTCCGTAAGTATTTCCTAATATCTTTCTAAACCTTGGATATATAGGAGCAGGAAGTTTAAGTTTGGTGGTTAGCTTTTCGTTATACTTTTTATATGCGGCGAGATTTAGCCACATAGAGAGGTTACGCTCATCGAATTCTTTCTGTGATATTTTATCTGGGATGAGTGGTGAATTTAATAATTCCGATACATCACCTTCATATGGAGTAAAACTTATCAAAACTAGTAAAATCCCAATAACAGCTAATATTGCCGTTTTATGATAGCCGTTATGCTTCATGAGGTTGATTGGTAGAAATTTATTATCGAGAATTCCTAATCCAACTTTCTTTAACACTAAGAGTGACTTTTTTATAATACTTTTAATATTTCCCATAGTTACCTTTACCGTTTTAATAGAATCTTTAAGTTATCTTAATAAGTTAATATATTAATCCTTATTTATTATGTCAAAAAAACTTACACATGTTATGGATTATTTACATTAATAAAAATTTAATACAGATTTAGGTTAAAGGTAATAAAAATCTTTTAAATAAAATGTAAATCATGGTTAGAGAAATTTAATTTAAGAAAGGTTAACCACCAAAGATGTGCTGTAGTAAAAGATTGAGGATAACCATCGCTGGTGCAAAAATAATGGATACGATTGACATAAGCTTTAGTAAAATGTTGATTGAAGGACCAGATGTATCCTTGAATGGGTCACCAACAGTATCGCCAACTACAGCTGCTTTATGCTGGGTTGAACCTTTTCCGCCATGATGACCGGACTCTATGTATTTCTTAGCATTATCCCATGCTCCGCCAGAGTTTGCCATCATTACAGCAAGAGCAAAACCGCTAATCAAAGAACCGGTAAGCATTGCCACTACACTAGCTGGTCCAAGGATTATCCCTACTACAATGGGCGAACATACAGCAATCAAAGATGGAGCAACCATCTCTTTCTGCGCTCCTGCTGTACTTATCTCTACGCACCTTTTATAGTCAGGCTTTTCGGTATTATCCATAATACCAGGCATTTCCTTAAACTGCCTTCTTACCTCTTTTACCATCTTAGAGGCTACTCTGCCGACTGCTCCCATGGTCATGGAAGAGAATATGAATGGTAAAACTGCACCGATAAACAATCCAGCAATAATGAGTGGTTCGGTTAAATTGAATGTGGTAATCTGATTAATCATTGCTTGTGCTGTTTCAGGACTTTCTCCCAAAATCTTGACTAAGAAGTATTCATAAACCGGGATGAGTCTAGCACTAAAAGTGGCGATAAGAGCTAAAGCAGTCAAAGCTGCTGAACCGATAGCAAATCCCTTTCCAGTAGCGGCTGTAGTGTTACCCAAAGCATCGAGCATATCAGTTCTCTTTCTAACCTCTGTTCCAAGATGACTCATCTCGGCTATACCTCCAGCATTATCTGCTACTGGACCATACGCATCTGTTGCGAGAGTTATACCAAGAGTAGATAACATACCAACTGCTGCTATGCCAATGCCGAATAAACCGAAATTAGCCCCCATTGGAGTTCCAAATAGGGAGTAGCCGAAACCTCCCGCTAGTCCAAATGCTCCTATTGTGGCAATCACTATGGAGAATATTGGTATGGCGGTAGACTTCATTCCTAAGCTAATACCACCGATGATAATGGTGGCAGGTCCTGTTTCTGATGTTTGAGAAAGCTTCTGGGTCGGTTTATACTCATCCGATGTATAATACTCGGTGAAATAAGCAATTACATTACCGGCAAGTAAACCCAGCAATACAGCTAAGAACAAACCTAAACCGATCTCTATGCCAAAAATGAACCAGCTAACCAAGAAGACAGCAATCACAATTAAGATAGTCGATGTCCAAGTCCCGGTTCTCAAAGCACGGAGTAGGGATTTTGTATCGTCCTTTTTAGCTCTAACCAGGAAAGTACCAAAAATGGAGAAAAGCATCCCCAATCCAGCAAGCAAAAGAGGGAATATCATTGCTACTGTTTCTTGCTCAAATCCTAATGATAATGGTCCTAAGTTAAATGTTTCTTTTACTCCGCTGAAAGCAGCGAAGCCTAATGCCATAGAGGCGAGTATTGAACCTATGTATGATTCATATAAGTCAGCACCCATACCAGCAACATCACCAACATTATCACCAACATTATCAGCGATAGTGGCGGGATTCCTTGGGTCATCTTCTGGTATGCCTGCTTCAACTTTACCAACTAAGTCAGCACCGACATCGGCAGCCTTGGTAAAGATACCACCTCCCACTCTGGCAAATAAGGCCATTGAGGAAGCTCCCATACCGATGGTCAACATGGTTTGGGTAATATCGATGGGATGAAAGCCAAGGACAAACTTACCTATGATATACCAAAATGATAAATCAAACAAACCTAAACCTACTACACTCATACTCATTATCGTTCCAGCATTGAAAGCAATTCTTAAGCCTTTATTCAAACTTTGCTTCGCACCCCATGTGGTCCTGGAGTTAGCCCTTGTTGCTATCTTCATTCCTATGAAGCCTGCTAACCCTGAATAGAATATACCGGTTAGGTAGGCAAAAGGTTGAGCGAAGTTGAATTGTCCGGGTACTACAATAGCCAATACTACCAATATCGCTACCACTATTACCACAAAGATGCCTATGGTTTTGTATTGTTTCCCCAGATAAGCATCAGCACCCTCTCTAATAGCTTTGGAAAGCTCTTTCATGGTGTCTGTCCCTTCTTCATTTTTTAAGACATTGAAAACAAGTAATAGAGCGAATAAGAGAGTGATTATCGCTGCTACTGGAGCAACAATAAAGATAGGGAACAGTCCTTCTGATGTTTGGTTTACAGGTTCTTCCTGAGTTTCAGCTGAAAGGAAACCATAAGAAAAAATCAATATGAAAAATATAGCTATAACAAAAATTAAAGATATTATCCTTTTTCTTTTTCTTAATTTTCTATTTTTATTCCTATTTAAATTGGAACTAATCATACCAAATTCTCCTTTTCAAGTAAAAGAACAAAGCATTATAATACTAATTATTAACTTAATAAAAATATTACCCTTCAGGAAGTTAATTATAAATATTTTGCTAATACGAGTTAATACTGCGATTGGACATTAAAATCTGAATTCTTCTTTATGTATATTCTTGTTTTTAACATCCATGTTTAGAAGTGTATCAGTGATTTTATCCATCATTATTGGCGGTCCGCATATTAAAAACTCCTTATTGTGGAAATTCTTAATATATTTTTCGAGTTTTTCTTTATCAATAAAACCCTTTTCTCCTGTCCAATTATCCTGTTCTGATATAACATGTATGATTTCTAAACCAGTAAGTTTATTTTTAATATCATCCAATTCATCCTTGAATATTATGTCTTTTTCCGTTTTATTCCCCCATATAACTGTTACTTTTATATCAATGCTTTTATCGGACATATATCTTAGCATACTCATAAAAGGTGTTATACCAATACCACCGACAATAAAAACCAAATCCTTATCATTATCATAATTCACATAACTAAACACTCCATATGGAGCATCAATAAAGGCTTTATCCCCCTTCTGAGTTTCCTTTATAGTTGAGGTAAAATCACCAATAGACTTTATACTTACTGTATGATAATCCCATGTGGGACTAGATGATATGGTAAAAGGGTGCTTCTCTGATACATTACCGTCTCTTATCAGATTCAATAGCATAAATTGTCCAGGATTATGTTTGATGCGTTTACCTTCAAATCTTAATGAATAAGTATCATGGGATTCTTGAATAATATCATTTACATTATATGGATGACTCCTAACATAGGATAACCTAATAAGCCTATATATAAGAATAGCTAAATAGATACCTGCCATTAAAATCCATAGTATCATTAGAATTTGTTGGTTTCTAAGATGAAAGCTAAAAATAAAACTATGAACAAAACCTGCAGGTAAAATGAGGTAATTCGCTATATGAATTATATACCATTTTTCATATTTCATCTTGAATTTCTTATAGAATAAAGCGGTAATTACAGTTAATGTTAATATGACAGTTGTAGATATACCAATTACTTTAGTCCAATTTAAGGCAAGTGAACCTAGATTAATCAATGAATGAAGTAAGATAACCAAACCATGGAGTAGTATTGCTGAAAAACCTGCTATACCAGTTAATCGATGCAGATTCAATTGTTTATCAAGCCCGATTCCCTTTTCTATTAATTTTATCCTTGAGCTTAAGATATATTGGAAAAATAGTAATATAAAACCCAATCTGCCAATAAACAAACCAATGGATAATAGATTATAAATATATGCTTTGGTTAAATCTATAATTAAAAAGAGAACTGGGGGGACTAATATAAATAACAGCATAATGGTCAATAGGATGTTTTTCTTAAGATTATTCATATTATACTCCTATCCTTAATATTGAATTATTAGTAACAAAATTAATAAATATCATTTAAACAATAAACAGTAAAAAGCATTTCTAATAAAAAACAAGACTAGATGATTGCATATGATTAAATTTACTATAA
>CAYUUC010000081.1:0-13248 GCA_964447635.1 uncultured Spirochaetia bacterium | reverse complement strand
AATATCCTTTTCAAGTAAGAATAATAATACAAAATAATATTAATACTTATAACTAGAAAACAAAATGAGTTTAAAATGATAATTTATTAGATTGGTTAGTAATGGATAATGGATTGATAAAGTCTATAGGTATAACCTTACCTATAGACTTTATTGTTAGTTAAAATATGTATGATATGTTATTTTTTAATAGTAACATTTCTTTCCGCATTAGTACTGCTTTTTGTTATATTAGCAGCATTTTCGTTACAACCCCATTTTTCGCCCATGGTGAAGTAAAAATCATCATTATCATCAATAAAAGCACAAACAACATAGTTACCATAATTAACATTTATATTGTACTTCCAGTTGTTTTCTGCTTTTACTTCTTTTTTAATGGTATTATTGTTATAAACTCTTTTCTCGTTATCAAAAAGAACCACAACCACATTATCTTCACCAACAGCACCAGATATGGTACCAGAAATGAATGCATCAGGAGCTCCCTGGTTACCAGTACATGTTATAACCATACCTAAAGCTATTACGAATATAGAAATAATAATAATTATACTTAAGTGTTTTTTCATTTTTATAAATACCTCCTAATTTATATATTTATAATATAACATTTTTTTTATACTTGGCAGTGTTATTTGCATATTTTTTTTCTATTTTTTTCTAATATTTAATAATATTTAACCTTATGCTATTCCCCATTCTCTTTTTCATATTCGCTAATCATGTCTTCCAATTCCCTATCGATGTGGTCTTTATCCCCTTCTTCTGCTGACTTATACTCCTTTTCCATCATTAACTTTGGATAAGACTTATTCAATACTTTAATAAAAGAATCGACTATCTTACCGTAAGATTCCGGGTCTAAGGAACCGGTCATCTTTACTACAATGTTGACTCCAGGTCTAAGATGTTCTGTATCCTTCTCATCAAGCATCCTCGATTTATATCCATTATCATTAGAGAATTTGCTTAACTTTTCTAAAAATTTAGCCTGCCCGGCTTCATCGAAATCACTGTCTTCAGCGTCAAATCTAACAAAGAAACTGGGTTTTAAAGGTTCTTCCTTATCCTTATTATTAAAGGCTTTCTTCCCTTCTAGCATAACATCATCCTTATCATATATTATTCTCATTAGCAAAGATAATCATATTCTATTAGAAAAAAAGTCTTTATTAAAAATAAACTGCCATTTACTGATTAGCAACCACAATTATGTCATCAATCCAAACTGTATCAGAATAATGGCTAATTGCATCATCCTTATCATAAGCCCATTCCAGGTTAAATGTGCCAGGGATGAGTCTTATCGTAGCTTGTTTCCAATCTGTTTGTCCACCTATATGTGTCCAACCTGCCGGGTCATCAAATGACGAACCATTCCTGGAGATTTCAAACTCTAAGTTGTCCATCGTATCGCAATCTAGCTTATACCAGAATGTTATTGTACCACCATCAGTAGTTAAATCGACTAATGATTGAAGATTTTCATCAATCTTGATTGAACCGTAACCATCATGTAAATAAAGTATATCATCAATACCATCATCATTATCTATCTGACCAAACTGAACAGCGTAATTACTCCTTGAATAGGTATCTTGTAGATGAGGGTCTTCAGATATGGTTAAACCGCCACCATCATTATGATCTAATTCCCAATTATTACTTGAATTCAAACCAGACCAATCACCGTTTGAAGTATCAAAATCTTCGCTAAATACTGCAGTAGATGTAGTATCAGCAGTTAATACAAACGAATAAGAGCTTTCATTAAAAGAATCATAACCATCATTATTGGTCATAGTAAGGTCAATCGAATAATCAGTACCCACTGGAGCATTAAGATTTAGAACAATATCAGCTGTTTCATTATAGCCTAAACCGAAATTCTCTTCATCAAATGGATTATAAGCAATCGTAAATTCCGAATCAGAACTGTTTATAGTGATATCAGATATGTATAGATATTTATAAGTGTTCTTTACATTTAGATTTACGTTTGTTCCTTCCGGTGATAATGTATTATCTGGCATGGTTTTAACATCGAAAGTTTCCCCTTCGTATGGAAGGTCTATTCCACAGTACTTAACGCTGATTTCTCCTTTAGGCTTGATAACATAGGCATCTCCTTCAATTAATACCTCATCCAGATATGCCATAGCACCCAAACCACTATTGGTCCATACTTTCCACATTAACTCGTGTGTTCCTTCCTCTAAGGTATAATTGAAAACCGACCAATCTCCAGTGGATTCCCATGCTTCTACTGCTGATGAAACATCAGTGTTAGTTGCGTTGTCATAAAAAGCTAAATGGAATTGTGATAATGGAGCGTTTTCGAAAACCTCTTTATGATAGAAGCTAAGGTCAGCACCTTCCGGTCCCACTTCTACATCAAGAACAATTATCTGTTTACTAATCCCTACTCTCATCTTTAATGATTTTGTTCCTGCATAAGCATATTCATCGGTTACTTTTTTGTAGCTGGAGCCTGGAACATTATCACTTGAATAAAAGCTTCCTGTGGTAGTATATAGGTCATTCCATGAATCAATAGTAATGCCATCTTCAAAATCTTCATAGAAGCCCTTCTCCGGTGGGTCATCCCCTCCATCACCTGAATCGCCACCATCATTCGTCGGGTCACAATTGATGAATATAAACATAAATAAAATTAAAAATGTCATTAAATAAAATAATTTTCTCATAAATAATACCTCTTTATAAATCATAGTAAAGTAGTAACCCCCCCCTAATAAACTCTTTATAACTTAAATTTAGTCATATGGCTTTTCTTAGGGGGGATTTTAAATATTTGCTAATAGAAATGTTCAAAAATTTATATTACCTAAAACTAAAATTAGTTAGAAGTAACAAATATACTTCTACAAATAGCACTATTATCATAGTTTTCCGGATCGGATGCTACATACTCAATAGGCGGGTCTGCCGGTGTATTTAAATCATGAACCCAATATACAATAATATTCTGTGTACTTAACTGACTTTCATAATACCCCATTAGATATGCTTTATTGTTTACTACTTTGATATCCCGAATATAACCGCTGGTTTGGGTTGGATCAAATCCAGCATCGAAACCATTATCATATCTGGTAATGTCTACACCATCAGCACCTTCATCTACATAATAAGCAGGTACGCTGTATCCGCTAGCATTCTTATAAGAAGCTCCGATATATACATCACCATCTACAACTTCCATTCCTAATGGAGAGTATGACCCTGCGCTTATGACATCACCGGTTGAAAACATTTCTATTCCGCTTGTATCAGTAGCAGAAACCGGGTTTTTCCAGTATACACAATTAAACTCATTTCCATCACTTGAATGATGACCAGCGAAAAAAACATCAGTATCGGTAACATGAATATCGAATGCGTAACCTTCCTCAGGAGGTTGAATTATATCATATCTCTGTAGAGTGGTTCCTCCGTAACCAGTGGTATCGGTGATATCATTCTTCCAGTATACAATCCTTCTTTCAGAACCTTCGGTCATTGATGCTACAACATAGATATACCCATCTTTAATAAATAGATTAAATACATTTGCTTTTTCATCCGCTTCGTTAGAATCCATCAGGTCAACTCTGGTCAATCCGGATGTATCGGTTGCACTTAATGGATTTATCCAATAACACGCAACAAATCTACCATTGGCATTTTCATAATACCCGGCTACATATAGATTATCACCTTCTGCTGTTACTCCCCATGCATTTCCTTCCGGGTCACCTGTATCATTAGGAGCTAGCAGGTCAAATGCTGTTATGTTTGATCCATCATATTTCCAGTAAACCGGGGTATCCCAGAATGCGGTTTGGTATCTATCATAACCTGTAGCATATACATCACCATTATCATGTACATATATACCTCTTGCTCTTGCCCCTTCAGCACTGGTGCCGAGGTAGCTCAGGTCGATTATATTTGGTGTTTGAGTTTCGTCAAACTCATTAAACCATACTCTAGCAGCACTTTCATCTTCAGCATCTCCATCGGGCAGGTTTTGATATCCAGCAACGTATACAATGTCACCACCGTCGCCACCATCACCGCCGTCGCCACTGTCACCGCTATCCCCTCCGTCAGGTCCAGTAGGACACGCTATCATAAAGCTAAATGTAAAGATAATAATCATTAAGATTGTGATTTTCTTTAACATATATTTTCCCCATTTAAATTTTATTTTTTTAATTAACAAAGATTTTTAATTCTTTTATATTATTAAACATGTAACAATAAAATGTTAATTTTTAGTTATATTATGAAATATGATTATTGGAATGCGATTTCGCAATATAAAATCCTTTAAATATTAATAAAAAATTTAGTTTACATCAAAATTTATCACATTATTAAATAAAACCATATAATAGTTTGACCTTATTGAATAATAATGATATATATAATATTTTATATGAGTCTTTTATGAATAAGAAAAATACATAAAATTAATAGGAGGAAAAAGTGGTAGGATCATTAATAGGAAGGTCTTTACTGACATTAAAGGATTATACTCCAGAAGAGATACAATATCTAATCGATATGTCCATAACCTTGAAAAAAGAAAGAGAAGCCAGAACATTAAACCTTAGATTCCGGGGTAAGACATTAGCACTACTCTTTGAGAAATCATCCACCAGAACTAGATGCGCATTCGAAACAGCATTCGGAGAAGAAGGCGGACATCCGGTATTCCTTTCTAAAAACGATATCCAATTAGGCAAGAAGGAAACCATAGAAGATACCGCAAGAGTATTGGGTAGTATGTTCGATGGGATAATGTTTAGAGGATTTGAGCAGAAAAATGTAGAGATTTTAGCAGATTATTCCGGTGTACCTGTCTATAATGCTTTAACCGATATGTTTCACCCAACCCAAATACTTGCTGACCTTATGACAGTACAGGAGAAGTTCGGAACGCTTAAAGGGATCAACTTCGTTTATGCTGGTGATGGGAGAAATAATATGGGCAACTCCCTGCTTATCGGCTGTTCCAAAATGGGTGTAAACTTCACCTGTATAGCTCCAAAAGAGTTATTCCCCGCAGAAGAGCTGGTTAACTACGCTAAGGAACAAGCAAAACTAAGCGGAGCTAAGATAGAATTGACCGAAGATGCTGATAAAGGAGTTCTAGGGGCAGATGTCATATATACAGATGTCTGGGCATCCATGGGTGAGGAAGAGAAGTTAGCAGAACGAAAGAAGCTCCTATCACCATATCAGGTTAATTCAGAATTGATGGGAAAAACCGGAAAGGATGAAACCATATTCATGCACTGTCTCCCTGCTGTTAAAGGAAACGAAGTTACCGAAGAAGTTTTCGAAAGCAGACAAAGTGTTGTTTTCCAAGAAGCAGAAAACCGTAAACATACAATAAAAGCTATCATGGTCGCAACCATAGCTTAAAAGGAGAAGATAATGTCCAGAGAAACCAACAAAATCGTAATCGCACTAGGTGGAAATGCTATTCAACAAAAAGAAGATGATGGTACGGCTGAAAGGCAATACCAAAGAGTGCATCAAGCTATGAAGAAATTGAAACCAATAATCACAGAAATCCCTCAAGTGGTCATCACACATGGAAATGGTCCTCAAGTTGGGGATATTCTGCTCCGTTATGAGTTAACCAAGGATAAATATCCAATGATGCCACTTGATGTATGTAATGCTCAGAGCCAGGGTTTCATAGGTTATATGATTGTCGATGCTATCAGTGATATAATAACTAATGACCACAAGATTCCAGTAGCGATGGTTACAAGAGTAAGAGTAGAAAAGGACGACCCTGATTTTGTAAATCCATCTAAACCTGTAGGTCCTTGGTATAACCAGGAACAAGCCGAAGATGCCCGTAACATGGGTTTCAAGATAAAAGAAATAGAGAATGGTAAGTTCCGAAGGGTAGTCCCATCTCCTATTCCGGTGGAGATTATGGAGCTGGAAGCTATTAAACGATGCCTAGAAAGCAAAATGATCGTAGTAGCATCTGGTGGAGGGGGCATACCAGTAGCTAAATCAGACAAAGAAGCAAAGACCGAGGGTGTAGAAGCAGTCATAGATAAAGACCGGTCGGGTAGCCTTCTTGCTAGAAGCATTGATGCTGATATGTTTGTTATACTAACCGATGTAGATAAAGTTTACATTAACTATGGGAAACCTAATCAAGAACCATTACACGAAGTATCAACTGAACAGATAAAAGGTTATATAGCTGAAGGACATTTCGCTTCTGGTAGTATGGGTCCCAAAGTTAGTGCTTGCCTTGAATTTGTAGAGACGACGGGTAAACAAGCTATCATTACTTCTCTGGATAACGCTTCTGATATATTAGAGGGTGCAGGAACTCGTATTAATAAAGCATAAATGTTAAAGAAAGTGATATAGTAGTCTATAATCCTTATATTCTTAGTAGGTTTTAGTTGAAAGTATCACTTATATTATTATGGTCTTTATTTTTATTGAACCATTCCTTATCGTGTTTCTCCAGCCAATCTTTAGCAAATGAAATCCTTTTATTAATCCACAACTCTCGGTGAAATATTATTTCATGGGATTTTTTAACCATTTTTATATCTTTATTCCTTTTCTCTTCCATCTTTTTGATGTCTTCTTCTATACTCATTCTATCACCTCATTAATTAAAGATTTGCATTAGAACCATAAAGATAATAAATTAATCACATTAGGTAAATTTTATTACGATATCATATAATCTTAATCATCATACCCGAGTCTAAGTGCTTTTGATGTTAATATAACCTCAACCATCTTATTCCTTGCTGAATATAGTAATCGCTGTACAGTAGCCCTGGATATACCCATTCTAATGCCAGCCTCTTCCTGAGTTAGTCCATCATAATCACATAAACGAACTGCTTCAAATTCATCTAATCCCAAATTCACAATCTCTAAATCGTTTAATGGTATACCTACCGGCTTAAAGATGTTTTGTTTGACATGGCATCTACAGCATCTTAGCTTCTTTTTCCTGGGCATTTATAAATATCCTTATTTGTAATGGTTTACATATTATGTATTAAATTATCTAATTTGATTAACGCTTTTTTCCTCATTGATACTTTATTCTTTTCTTCCAAACCCAATTCAGCAAAAGTCTTATCATAACCTTGTGGTATAAAGATATCATCCCAACCAAAACCATCACTCCCTCTACACTGAGATGGTACTTTCCCTTTAATAACTCCGCTAGCAATTGCTACTTCATCTATAGAATCAGAATAAGCAAAACCGATAGAGGTTTTAGCATAAGTACTTTTATCATTATACTTACTCAATAGCTTTATGATGTTATCATTCCTACTACCCTTTTCAAGCGAATCATTAGTACCTATGGTGACCATCAACCATTTGATTAATGCACCGGGGAAACCATTTAAGGCATTAAAGTATAAGCCTGTATCCTCGACAAAAACCGGCTCTTTTACCTGCTTATATGCTTCCCAGGCTTTATATCTGACGATAAGGTCTACCTCGATATGCTGTATCTCTTCAATATCAATATTAATCGGTTCTACAGGTATATTCAGAATATGTCTTGCTTCTTTTATCTTAAACTTATTATTGGTTGCAAAAAGTATTTTATTCATCTTTTAATCAATTTTTATATCTATATCCCAATTAGAAATAATGTTCTTAATCATTATTTTTTCAGAATAATTTTGATATTGATTACACACATCAACAGCCTTCTTAATAAACTTCATTGCTTTTTCTTTATCACCCTTTTCAAAAAGGTACTGAGCATATCTATACATAGAAGGGATATGAAAATCGGTATTCATGGGTTTAGATGTACTCTCAACTGCAGTTTCATAATACCATTTTGGGTTTTCTATTCCATCATAATACTTAATAATTATATCTTGCATATCCTGGTAATCATCCAGAGAATATTTTTTTAAAAATATAGCAATGGGTATTCTAATAAAATTTTGAGTAGGGTCAAACTTTAACTTTTCATCTAATACTATAACATCTTTTAAATCCGAGATGAAATCGTTTACTCTATCTGCTAATATATAATTATATGCTCTAACACTTTTAACAGCTGATTCCAGGTAAAGTAGATTATATTTCTGAGTAATATAAACGGCTTTTTTAAGATAATATAAACATAGTTCAAATTCACCATTTTTAAGGTATATATCTGATGTATTAAGTAGTATAATCCCTAATAGGTTCTTATTACTAATATCCTCAAGTATCTGTAATCCTTTATGGAAATACTTTAATGCTTCCTCATAATCAGCTCTCATTCTATAAATGTCGCCTATATTGTTCATCAAAGTAGGCTGTAGGTCTATTAATCCATAAGAGTCAGCTATATTAGCGGCTTTTAGTGAATACTCGAGGGATTTATCCATATTGCTTTCTTTTCCGTAAGTAAATCCAAGATTAACATAATATATTGCTCGATTCCTCATATTATTACGGGTTTCATCAAGTTCTTTATTCAATTTCAATGCTTTAATCATATATTCTTTAGCTTTCTCATTATCTCCCTTCCTAGAATAGGAAATGGAGATAAGATTATTAATATTAGCCAGGTTTGTAATATTATTATGCTTTTTATATATCTTTTCAGCATAAAAAGCCATATCTATAGATTTATCCATATCAGATTTTTGATAATATAGAATGGATAGTGATGTTAATATGTTAGCAAGGCGGTTTTCATCATTAATCTTTTCTGATAGGTCTTTAGCCCTATTCAATACCTTAGAAGCCTCATCTTTTTTCTCCTGATCTGTTAGCTTATCTCCTAAAGCTTTCAGATTGTCTATGAGTCCTAAGGTATCCCCTTTCTCTTCTTTATTCTGGATTGACTTTTTATAATACTCAATAAGTCGATTAACCTCATTTTTAGAAAAGACCTCTTTTGTATTCTCACTCTTAGAAGTATCCTCATCAGATTTAATATCGATAACTAACATAGTAACATCATCATCAAATCTGTTTTTACCAGTGAACTCTTTCACTTCTTTTTCGATAAGATTAATCAATTCATTAGCAGGGAGGAAAATATAATCCAGGATGAGCTTATGTAATCGATCATCGGTAAACATTTCTCCAGATGAGTTTTTCGCTTCCGGTATTCCATCGGTATATACAAATATCCTATCCCCAACATTAAAGTTAACAGTCTTTTCTTCAAAAACCTTGTTATTTATCACTCCGATTATCGTATCACCTGTTTCAAGTGTCTCAAGTTGTTTGGTTTTTATATTATATCTCAGATTATAATTATGCCCCCCAGCTGAATATAGAAAGTGTTTATTAGGAAAATCCACCACAATATAAAATGCGGTGAAGAAACTATGGAAGCTCAAAATCTTACATATTTCATCATTAATATAGCCCAAGACCATTTTAGGAGAAAGATATCTTTCAACAGCGGTTACAAATAAGATTTTAGCAAGATTTGTAACCAATGCTGCTGAAACACCGTGACCTTGAATATCAGCAACGAATGCTCCATAGACCTTATTGGGTATTACTTCTGTTATATCATAAAAGTCACCACTGGTCTCATACATTGGATTAAGTTTTGCTGTGATTTTTATTAGGTTATTATCCGGCAGAGATGAAGGGAATATTGAACTCTGAAGACTTTTTGCTAAATAATGCTGTTTGTTGAACTCTATTAAAGATTCTTCTAAAGCTTCTAATCCTGCATCTTTTCCTTCATACTTATGAACAATTTTGTTTAACCTGTCGATAATCTTGTTTTGATGGATTACTATCTTATCAATATCTTCAAAAAGTTCAGAATTAATCTCTGTATTATTTTTTAATTCGTTCATTAATCGATAGATATTTCTTTCTGATGATATCTTATTATGGTTCTTATTAATAAGATGATTTCTTATTTCTTCTTTATCATTATTATTCATTCTTTAGCTATCCTATAATCTATTTATAAATAAATATCAATATGCAAAATAAATAATTATAACGCATATGAAGGATTTATATTGGTTTAATATAAATATTGGTTATTAAATAAGACTTAATATAATCTTTGAGAAGGTCATTTATTCTTTTATTCTTTTTTCATCAATATTGAACTCTTTTATTATGCTATTGATTTTTAAGATAGAGAGTATTTCATTATATTTTTCCGCTATTTTATTAGCATCTTTCAGTATTGACACAGCTTTTTCTTTATTTTCCTTACCGCCTTTTTTATATAGATAAGTAGCATAATCAAATTGTGCTCTAAGATAATCTTCGGCAACCATTGGGTTTGAACTTATCTCAAATGCTTTTTCAAAATAATATTCCGGGTCTCTATTATTATCATATTCTGCTATGATTTCATTATAAAGGTCTTCAATGTCCTCCTTAATCAGGCTGGATTCTTTTATAGATGACTCTTCATATGAATCAACCACAAGTGCTAAAGATAAATGAAGAATAGTATCGTTTGGATTGATTTTAATCTTTTTTCTAATCTTGATTACCTCTTTGATATCCAAAAGACAGTCATATATCTTACCCAGTTTAATCATAACATATGACCTTAAAGTCCTATTGATTATTTCAGAATAAGGAATATGATATTTCATGGAAACCTTTATAGCCTTTCTAAAATAATATAAAGATAATTCCTTCTCTCCTTGATTAAAATATACCCATGCGATATTTTGACATATTGTAGATAAAAGACTTTTATGTTCTATTTCATCCAAGATATTCAAACCTTTATAAAAGCTTTTTAAAGCTTTTTCAAGTTCATTCCTTTTTATATAAACCGTTCCAATGTTATTATAAGTAGTAGCTAACAATTTTAAATAATCGTATTTCTCGGCTAATTCATTACTTTTGATGAAATACTCCAGAGATTTTTCTATATTATTCTGATTGGTATAATTAACACCCAGATTATTATAATATAAAGCCATGGACCTCATATGCTTTTGATTCCTCTCTAATTTACTAAGAATATCAATGGCTTTATAGATGTACTTTTTAGCATTTTCAATGTCACCTTTACGATAATGTATAATCGATATATTATTATATATAGCAGAAATTCCATCCTTATCATCTTCATTGGATAGAAACTCATAGGCTTTATTAAAATAGTCCAAAGCCTTGTCATATTCACCTGAATTATCATAATATAAAGCAAATTCAAAATAAACATCCCCAATTAACTTTTGATTACTAATCTCATCTGCCATTTTCTTAGCATTTTCCAGATATTGGAATCCTTCATCGGTTAGACCTTTATCCAGAAGCTTAGCAGCGAGTTTTCGCATATCCTTAATCACGCCTTCTTTGTCTTTATGGTTCTCTTTTAACTTTATTGACCTTTTATAGTATTCTATCAACCTGGTGGTTTCATCTTTAGTATGAAATGCTTTGCTTTTTTGAGCTTCTTCATCGCTATCTTCATCAGATTTTATATCTATGATTAACATTGTTACATCATCATCGAACTTTTCCCTTCCTGTAAACTGTTTTACATCATATTCTACTAAATCTAATATCTCTTTAGAGGGAGCTTCTATGTTTTCTAGTATTAATTTCTTTAATCTTTCATCTCCATACATCTCTTTTTCTTCATCCCTAGCTTCGGAGATGCCATCAGTATATAGTATAATTTTGTCCCCCACATTGAAATCAAGAGCTTCTTCGACAAACTCTCTTCCCTGGGAAACACCTATAACCATATTATCTGTAGTAATCTTTTCTATAGATTTTGTCTTAGCATTATATCTCATAGCATAAGGATGTCCGGCAGAACAATGCACTACTTGCTTATTAGGAAAATCTACCAATACATATACCGCAGTGAAATAGCTTCTTTGATGTAAGATTTGGCAGATTTCATTGTTAACATATTTCATCACATCTTTGGGGGAAGTATATCTTTCGGACGCTTTAATGAAGAGCATCTTAGCCAGATTGGTTATTAAAGCTGCGGATACACCATGACCGGATATATCAGCGAGTAAAACTCCATAGACACTGTTGGATATTACCTCGAATACATCATAAAAGTCCCCGCTTGTTTCATCCATGGATAATAGTTTTGCGGTTACCGAGATAATCTTATTATTCGGCAGGATAGAAGGGAAGATGGCTGTTTGCATATTCTTCGCTATTTCTTCTTGCTTCTTGAACTTTTTCAGAGTTTTTTCCAAAGAATTTATAGAAGAATCCCCACCTTCATAAACATCTATGATTTCGTCAAGCTTTTCCATTATTTTTTTATTTCTAGTATAGATATTCTTAATATCATGCACTAATTTTTTAGGGGCATTAATTTTATTATCAAGTTCCTCAATCATTAAATCCCCATTGTGATATCCTTGAAAACTATTTTTATCCAACATAGAATTACCCTTAATTTATGATACTGTTATTTTTTAACTTACCTAATAAAACTTATTAATAAATCTTATTTAGTATTTCGTAAATTTTTACATTTTTCAATATCTATTTAAAAAGTAACAAATTAATATTGATAATAAAATTACCAACTGACATTATCTATAAATTCATGATTTATGGTTTAATATGTTTTTTATTTGTTTTTATCTTATATTCTTCGCATAGCAATCTTTTATTAATATTTAATTCTTTAAGAATCTTCTCTATTTCTTTCTTCTCACTAAAGTTTCCAAAAGTAATAGCTAATTTTAAAGCATTATTAAATTCTTCCCGGGACTTTTCTTTCTCACCTTTTAAATAAAGGTATTTAGCATATTCATATAATGATGGGATATGAGTATCGGTATGTAAAGGTGTGTAGCTTTTATCTATACCAACTTTAAAGTACCAATCCGGTTCACTTCCTCCTTTATTTATCCTGGATTTTATATAATTAACCATATTCCTTTCTTTCTCAGTTAGGATTAATTCTTTCTTTGATAGGAAAATACCCATTACAGTATATATAAATCCTTGCTGGGGGTCATATTTTAATTTATCGTTTAAGTGAATACAATGTTTTATATCTAATAGACATCTCTTTATATTATTATTCTTCAAATTAAGATAAGCCCTATAGCTTTTAACTAAAGATATAAGATGCGACATTGAATACCTTTTTGCCAGCTTTATGCACTTTTTTAGGTAATAAAATGCCAGCGGATAATCTCCCAACTTCTGATAAATGGTGGCTATGTTATACATGATTATTCCCCAAAGTTCCTTATTCTCCACCTCTTCCAAAGCATATAA
>CAYUUC010000080.1:0-13322 GCA_964447635.1 uncultured Spirochaetia bacterium | reverse complement strand
AGGAATGATGATGAATAAAATATATAAATTAAATCCAGAACAATATATAGCAATGGAAGAAATAAGCAAGCCAGTATTGATATTAGCCGGTGCTGGTAGTGGTAAAACCAGGGTTATAACCAATAAGTTTGCCTATCTGGTTAATGAACATAACTATAATCCGGGGAATATTCTCGCTGTAACCTTCACCAATAAAGCTGCAACTGAAATGAAAGAACGTGCTTTTGCCCTTCTGGGAATGGAACCTGATGAAAGACACTACAACCATAGATTATGGATTAGCACTTTTCATTCTGCTTGTGGTAGAATATTAAGGAGGGAGATAGATAAGCTAGGATATACTACAAATTTCACAATATATGATACAAACGATAGCGAAAGGCTTATCAAGGATATTTATAAATCACAAAACTTAGATGATAAAAATTATCCTGCAACTCTAAAGTATATCTCAAGATGGAAAAATGACTTCATATCTCCAAAAGAAGCACAAGAGAGAGCTGATTCTGGTAATAGTAGAATGGAAGGATTATATGCGATTATATATGAAATATATGAAAAAAAGATGACTGAAAATAATGCCTTAGACTTTGATGATATGATTATTAAAACCATCAAGGTACTTTCTGATTATCCAGAAGTGGGTGAATATTATAAAAACTACTTTAAATATATTATGGTCGATGAATTCCAGGATACAAACAAGAGTCAATACCTGCTTATCAAGTTACTAGCAAGCGATTCCAATATAAGCGTGGTTGGTGATGATGACCAATCGATATATTCATGGAGAGGAGCTGATATATCCAATATAATAGATAAATTCCCCAAAGATTTCTCTAATTGCCGATTGGTTAAATTAGAACAGAATTATCGTTCTACCAATACTATTCTTAATGCCGCCAACTCAGTTATCGCAAAGAATATGCATAGATTACCTAAAAAACTGTGGAGTAATTTGGGTGAGGGAGAGAAGATATTATTTAGAAGTTTGTCCAGAGATAAAGAAGAAGCTAATTACGTTGTGAGGGAAATTGAGTTCTTACGGAGGAAACATCCAGAAGAGACTATGGCAGTATTCTATCGTATGAACTATCAATCCAGGTCATTTGAGGAAATGCTTAGAAAAATGAAAATTCCTTATAAAATATTTGGTGGGATAAAATTCTATGAGAGAAAGGAAATTAAAGACCTCCTAGCATATATGAGGCTCATATCCAATACGAGTGATTCTATCTCCCTAAAACGGATAATAAACCTACCCAAAAGATCAATCGGAAACAAAACCATAGGGAAAATCGAAGATCTAGCAAATAAATATAATCTCTCCTTTTTCGAAGCTATGGAATACGGTACGGAGCAGAACTTATTTGGAAAAACAACTCTTAAGAAAATTAATAGTTTTCTTGATGTTATTAAGGATTTTAATCAGGTAAAAGCTGAAGAATCAATTTCTTATTTATTTCATTATATAGTAAGAGCATTAGAGTATAAAGAATACCTGGAGAAAGAGAGTAAAGATGAATCAGAATACAAAGACCGTCTTGCTAATATAGAAGAATTAGGAAGGAGTATTATTATATATGAAAAGGATGAAGAAGAGCCAACCTTAGAGAATTACCTTATGGAAGTTAATCTACAAACTGATATTGATGATTTGGATGAAAAGGCAGGTTATGTCTCACTTATGACCATACATAAATCTAAAGGATTGGAATTCCATAATGTCTTTGTTACTGGATGTGAGGAAGGAATACTGCCACATTATAATAGAGATAATTTTGGAGATAAGTTAAGGCTAGAAGAAGAGCGGAGGCTATTCTATGTTGCTATGACCCGCGCTAAAAAGAGATTATTCTTAACCTCAGCTGAATCCAGATATACTTATGGTAGAGTACAAAACTCAAGAATTAGTTCTTTCATCAAGGAAATCAATCCTGTTTATATGACTCTTCCTTTATCTAAAGATAAATATGTAAATACTACGAATAATAATAGAGGATGGGAGAGAGATTATAATAAAAAGAAAGATGAAGTTAAAAAATGGATAAAAAAAACCGAAAACCAATCTAATGAAGTTATAACCAATGTTAAAGAGATATCTATAAATGATATCCTTTTTCATCCTAAATTTGGCAAGGTTGTCGTTCAGAATATTAAAAACAATGGAGTAATCGATTCTATAATAGTAAGAGATAGCGAAAACAAAATTAGAAATTTGATTCTTAAATACGCAAAACTCAGTAAAGAACCATATTAAACCATAGGGGGGTAATCGGTTATATCTTGTATCTTATCCATCAAAGGTTTAACTCTTTCATAAAGTTTTAGATAAACTTCGTTATATAACCTACCATAAATTATAACATTTTCTCTTTTAGGCATAAAGGTATGAGATAGCCTTATCATTTCTTTAGAAGCAGTTTCAAAGTCTGGATGTGTTTTCATACCAACCATACCAACCATAGCATTACCCATTCCAGTTGCTTCGTAATGTTCTCCTCTTCTAACAGGTAAGTCGAATATATCAGCGACTATTTGACATATAATATCTGATTGGGAGCCACCACCGGATACTCTTACTTCTTTCAATGTAACCTTACTTCTTTTTTCAGTCATGTCTGTTCCTTCTCTTAATGCATATCCTAAACCTTCAATAATCGAACGATATACATGAGCCTTTTTATGAACATCCCCAAAGCCTATTATACTTCCCTTGCCTTCAGGCCCTGGTATCTTCACGCCTGGTGTCCAATATGGCTGTGTGATTAAACCCATTGAACCAGCGGGAGTTTCGTATAGTAGGTCGTTTAATAATTCTTCAGGGAGAGTTCCCTGATCCATTGCTTTGTTAATCTCTTTTTCTCCGAATTCCTGCTTAAACCATTCAATCATCCAAAATCCTCGATAAATCTGGAACTCGGTATTCCAATGGTTAGGTATTACAGCTGGATAGGGCGGATTAAATGGGACAATCTCTGTGTATTTATCGGTGGTGGTTTGTACGGTAGCGGTAGTACCGAAAGATAAAGAAACCACATCAGGAGTTAAACAGCCCACACCTACTGTTTCACAACCTTTATCCGAACCACTGGATACCATTGGTAATCCTTTAGGGATACCGGTTTCCTGGGATGCTTTCTCACTTATTTGTGATATGATTTCTGTTGGAGTAATGACTTCGGGGAGTTTATCTTGTTCAATAGGAAAGATGAAGTTTTTAAAGTCTTTTCCATTACACCATTTAAATTTCTTAAAATCGAATGGAACATATCCTATTTGTGAACCAACAGAGTCTTTATATTCTCCTGTAAGTTTATAAGTTAAATATCCTGATAGGAATAAGTATTTATGTGTTTTATCCCATATTTCGGGTTGATTCTTTATTATCCAGTTAGCCTCACAATTAGCTTGAGCCAAATCTACAACATAATCCATATTTACCAGTATCTGAAGAATCCTATCCAGTTTATTATATTTCTTCAGATTATAAGTTTTTCTATCATCCATCCACACTATAGCAGGTCGTAATGGTTTCCCTTCCTTATCAAGATTGATAACAGTACTTCTTTGCGTGGTTAGTGCAACAGCGTTAATTCTATCAAAAAGGTTACTGGATTTTTGCTTTAAGTCTTGAGTGGTTTCACAGAATTTTTTCCAATAATAATCTACATCCTGTTCTGCCCATCCAGGATTCTTACTATAATAAGGTTCAATTCTTATCTTGGATATTGATTCTATTTCGCCTTTTGGGTTAACCAGCATTGCTCTTATTGATTGTGTTCCAAAATCTATGGATAATATTAAATCTTTCATCTTTTTTCATCCTTTTTTATGTCTTTGGTGTTACTTAAAGATAATAATTAATTATAATCATTTACCATAGATTTACCGGGTTTTTTTTCATCCTTTACTAAATAACTCATCAAAAAATCACAGTAAAAAATTTTTGATATTTTTATTGACATTGACTAACTAATTAGTTAGTTTTATATAATAAAAAGACCAATCATGATTAACATATGAATATAGAAGAAAAGAATAAACCCAATAAAAAAGAAGATATTATCAAAGCAGCAGCAAAGATATTCTCCCTAAAAGGTAAAGCAGGTTCTCGAATGAAGGATATAGCAAAAGAGGCAGGGGTTAGTAGTGCTCTTTTGCATTATCATTATAGAAAAAAAGATGATTTATATTATGAAGTGCTTAAGTTTTACATTATAGATAAGGTAAAAGAGTTGAAAGAAACCACAGATGAAGATGATATAGGATATGCTATTAGAAAGCCGAAGGAGTTTTTATCCATGGTTGTTCATAGACTTAATGATTATTTCAAAACCCATAAGTACTTTACCAAACTCCTGATTCAGGAAATGTCTACAGATGGAAAAACTCTTAGAAGAGTAATGTGCGAGAAGAAAGAATCATTAAACTTAACTCGTAGGAAAGACATATTGAAAAGATTAATGGAAGAGGGTATAGTTAAAAAAATCGACCCTTTTCAATTTAGATTTACTATGAGTGTTTTAATATTAAGTCTTTATACTTATGAACCATTTATTGATATCATGACCGAAAAACACAACCAGGATTCAGAAAAGTTTAAAAAAGAAAGATTAGAAAGTATTATTGAGCAATTATGGTTAATTATAAAAAAGTAACTTGAATAAATCTTTAATAATGGTTAAATTTACCAAAATCTTATTTGGAATAACTTTTTAAGGATATTAATATTTATGCTCTACATTATATGATATAAGTAGTTTTAGGAGGACAATTAACTAATGAAAAGCGTTATATGTAAAGATGTGAAAAAGGATTATCATTTAGGAAAGACTGTGGTACATGCACTTAAAGGAATAAACATAGAAATAGATAAGGGTGAGTTCGTATGTATCGCTGGACCATCAGGTAGTGGTAAAACAACATTACTTAATCTGATTGGATGTGTTGATACTTCGACCAGTGGAACTGTGGAAGTCTCAGGTAATATTACGAATAATTTATCAGAGAAGGGTTTAACAGAATTGAGACTTCATAGAATAGGATTCATCTTTCAAACATTCAACCTAATCAAAGTTTTAAATGTATATGAAAATGTTCAGTTTCCTCTTATGTTAATGAAACATATAAGCAAAAAGGAAAGAGAAGAAAGGATAAAATACTTCCTGGATGAGGTCGGTCTATATGACAGAATGAAACATAAACCTAGCGAATTATCCGGGGGTCAGAGACAGAGAGTAGCCATAGCCAGAGCATTAGTGACCAAACCTGACATAATCCTGGCTGATGAGCCTACAGCTAATCTTGACTCTGTCACTGGTGAGAATATCATTGAACTTATGAAGAAAATCAATCATATAGATAAAACCACTTTCATCTTTTCTACACATGATTATGAGATAATGAAGGTTGTAAATAAGGTTTATAGATTAAAAGATGGGCTAATAGTAAAGACTGAAGGATCACTTGAAGACGATGATGAGAAAAAAGATACAGTGGAGGTTTCACAATGATGATGTTTAAAACGGCATTCCTGTCGTTGTTAAATCATAAATCCAAAACCATAATATTAATGATTGTATTAGCTTTTGGTGGTTTTCTTACATTAACTGGTTTGAGTTTTATGCATACATTTGTAGAGAATCTTAGGACAGGATTAACTCAAGCAGTTTCCGGAGATATTGTTGTTCATTCCTCCTTTGTTAGGGGAAATGTTGATATCGTAATGCCTTTTCAGCAAGTTCCACCAATGGAAGACTTCGATAAAGCTATAGATGTATTAGAGGAACATGAACAGGTTACCACCATCACACCTTTAATCAAAGATGCGGCTATGCTTATAAACCCATTGACAGATGAGTTTGACGCTGGTCTCCCTATTATCGGAGCTAGGATAGATGAATATATGGATGTTTTCTCAAAAACAGTGGTTATTGCTAAAATGGACTTAGAAGGGGAAGAATATGACCCGGATAAAACATATGATGTAATCATGACTAGAGACTATCTAGAAGAACTTCCGGAAAACCAGGATGATCGGTTTATTAGTATGCTTCCTGATGATATGAAACAACAGCTTATAGATATGTTATCAGAAGAAGATTTAGAGACATACAAAAACCTCAGTGAAGAAGACCTGGAAAAAAATTACTTGGATTTATTTACTGATAAACAAAAGAAAGAGTTCATTGATGGATTATCAGATGATAAAAAATTCGAGATTGTGAATAACTATTATCAGGAAAATTATAACCCCACCATATTAACTGATAGCATCGATGTTGATGAAGGAACACTTATTCCAGAAGGTGAAAAAGGTATTTTGCTGAGTAAAAAGTTCATTGATAGAATGATGAGAAGACCAAAAAGGGTAAGGCAATTCGCAGATGCTATGAGAGTGGGTGGTAAAATAAAGATACAATCATTCACCAAAAGAGGTTCTATAAGTATTATAGAATTGACTGTTTTCGGTATAATCGATATACCAGGTTCTGATTTTGCTATGATGAATAATGTTATAGATTTAAAAACATTCCAAAAAATCGTAGGATATGATGCTGAAAGTAAAGCCCTTACCGTAGAACAGAAAATTGCTCTCCAAAAGAATGAAGAATTATTCGAGATGGAAACAGATGACCTATTTAGTGATATGGATTCACTGTTTAGTGAAGAGGGAGATGAAGAGGATATTGATAAGGAACAGTTTGAGGATGATGAAGTTACTGGAGTAGGTTCTACTCATTATGTTACGGCTAGACTAAAAAATCCATCTTTAATGAATAAAGTGATTAGTGAACTAAACAATACTTTTAAGGAGCGTAATCTTAACTTTAGGGTAAGTGGTTATGTAGAAGCGAGTGGAAATCTTGGTGCTTTCATATCACTGGTTAGCATTTTGGTTACTATAATAATCTTAATCATACAAACCATATCCATTATTATCATTACAAACTCAGTCCTAATGGGTATACTGGAAAGGGTAAATGAGATAGGAACCATGCGAGCTATAGGGGCACAAAGGGGGTACATCTTCCGATTAATATTCAGTGAAAGTTTCTTATTAGCCACGATATCTGCAATTATAGGGATAGCCATTTCTTTATTATTCTTGTGGATTTTTGGTTTAATAGGATTTGAACCTGATAACTTTATAACATCGATTTTATTTGGTGGAGAGAAACTAATCCCCAGAACTAATATCTTTTATATATTACTGACTATTATCATAATCATAGCTTCTACTTTCATCGCTACATTATATCCAGTTAGTATAGCAACGAAGGTTTCCCCACTAGAAGCAATGAACAGAACATAGAGAGAGAGATTGAAAAAGGAGAAGTAATCGTGTTAAAATATTTTATGATAGCATTAAGAAATGTTTTAGCCAATAAAAGGCGGACTTTATTTATAACTATAGCAATAGCTATCGGTTCTACTATTATTATTATGGCCAATTCTTTGTCAACTGGTGTTAGGGAGAACATGATAAAAAACTCCTTTGCATTATTCACCAGTCATGTTAATGTATATGGTATTGACCGAGTCCGAGGTGAAGATATACTCAGGATACCTAATCTTGACTCGGTTAGTGAAGTGGTAGAAGAGAACTTTCCCGATGCCAAGATTATATATAGGACAGTGGTAAGTGGTCAAATGTATAATCCTAATAAAAATGTTAATTTTAAGAATTCGATGATGCTTGGAGTTGATATTGATAAAGAATTCTTATTTAGAGAAGCTGTTGCGATGGCTAATTGTGATATACTACCAGCAGAAATCGATAAAAACCGTTTCGAGAATGATATCTTGCCCAGTATATCAAATGAAGAAAAGAAAAAAATATTAAAGCAAAATTACATTAAGAATGAAACAGAAGATATGTATTCAGTAAACCTACAACCAGATACATCAGAAGATGAGTTAATCAAAATTCTTAAGAATAGCGGTTATACTATTGAAACAGAGGAATGCGGTACTATGGAAAGTATAAATAAACCTAATTATGCTTTAATAGATACTGATATTGCAAGGGAATTGGAACTGAAGGTTGGAGATACCTTTACATTTGAAGGAATGATAGAGACCAAGGATTTAGGATTGGTAAACAATTCGATGGACCTTACTATTGGTGGTATTATCCAAGGAATGGGTCAGATGGGGTTCTTCAGCATGTTCAGGGTAAGTAATGAAACAGCTAACGATTTCCTAATGACTGAAAAACCTCAAACCAGTCGTATAGCCATATTCTTGGATGATAAAAGTAAATCATATGAAGCGGCAGATAAACTCGAAGAAAAATTGAAAATATTAGCAGAGAAAGAGGGATTCGAAGTTGATGAGAAAGACCGTTCCGATAATGGATTGGATACTGTAGAAGATGCACAGGCATCAATAGAAGAAAGATTAAAAGAGAAGCAAGATGGACTCACCATAAGAGTAAGGACCTGGCAAGAGGAAATATCATTCTTAGAGGAGATGATTAATACCTTAGACCTTGTCTTCTTAATCCTGATTATCATCCTCATGATTATCATTCTGATGGGGATATCCAATACATTGATTATGTCAATCCGTGATAGAACTGGAGAGATTGGGACTCTCCGTGCTATTGGTATGCATAAACCTTCTGTGTTGTTAATGTTTATTTTGGAAGGTATTATATTAGGCTTCTTCGGGTCTTTAATAGGTGTATTGATTGGTGGTTCATTATCTTGGTTATTTACTGTTAATGGAATTTATATAGGACCATCTCCTATATCTATTTTCCTTATTGATAATACTTTGTTCTTTAAGTTGACTTGGGGAACAATATTGATGAATTTTATTTTTGTTATTGTGGTTTCGGTTATTGCTTCTATATATCCATCATATCAAGCTAGTAAGTTAAAACCGATTACAGCAATGCAAAAAGAATAATTAACCAAAAATTAATAGAGACTGTATAAATATAAGTGTTTATATATAAAATTAAGTTTATATCTAATAAATGATATATCATTATCCTTAGGAGGACATGATTTTATGAATTTAAGAAGAATTATATTGATAATCACAATGATTTTATTAATTGTATTCTCTTCATTATTAATCTCTCAAGAACCACCTATAGATGTTAATGAGGTTCTTGATGAGATAGATGAAAAGTTATCATATGAAGGAGACTTTAAAGCAGAGGTAACTTTTATTCAGCAGAAGATTAACGAAAATACAAAAGAGAAAGAAAAGACTGTAAAAATAGCTGAATTATTTAGAAAAGATGAAGAAGATAAATTTTTAATGATTTTCACCAGTCCAAAAGTGGACGCCGGTAAAGGTTATCTATATGTTGATGAGAACCTCTGGTTTTATGACTCCCAATCACGAGAGTTTACTAAAAAAACTGTCAGTGAATCCATTGGTGGAACAGACTCAAAACAAAGAGATTTGGAGAAAAGTAAACTAACAGATTATTTTGATTTCGAATACGCAGGTGAAGATACTGTAGGTAAGATTGAATGTTATACCATGATTGGTAGAGCTAAAGACCTTACTGACCTGGAATATCCTGTTACTAAGATTTGGGTAAATAAAAGAGATCTGTTACCTTTAAAAAGAGAAGAATATACCGTTGCTGCTATGGATTCAGAAGATTTAAGCGATGTAAGACCATCTCAGACAGTTGCTTACCTAAAATATACCAGAGTAAAAGATGAGAAATCTGATAAAGATGTAATCGCTGTCCAGAAGATGGTTGTAGTAAATAATAGGGAAAAAGGACGGATGACTGTAATAGAAACAAATGACATAGAACTAAAAGATTTACCAGATAATATATTTACTAAAGCCTATCTAGAAAATAGAAGCAACTAATAATATATCCCTTGGGAGTAGGAACCACATCAACCTACTCCCATTAAGTCTTTACATAAATAAAAGGAGATGATATGAAAACTAAAGTATATAAAATATTGTTTAGGATTATCATTTTAATGTTAATAATGGTTTTTATTACTCCAGCTATATCTATAGCTCAGGATGACAATAACAATCAAGACAACCAGGATAACCAAAATGATAATGATAATAATGGAAACAATCAGAATAATGAGAATGATAATGACTGGTTCAATAATAATGATTTATTTGATGATGTAGATGAAGATGACTTTATAGATGATGAAAACAACGATAATAATGAAAATCAAAACAATAATAACCAGGATGATTCTACACCAGTTCCAGTTTATGATTTATTGAATATAGGAGGTAGTCTCAATCTAGACTTCCCGGTAAATGTTGGTGAATTCATCGATGACGAAGCTTTTCTAGAGAATACATATATAATAGGAACTCCATTAAATTCAATGATTTATTTAAGTTCAAGACCTAATGAAACATTGAGGTCTTACATAGAGTTTGATTTAGGATTTACTCCCAGATACTATGATAAGCTATTTACAAATGATTGGGTAGCCCAATCATTCAATGTAGAACTTGATGAGATGTTTTTAGATATAAATGCTGGATATAAATTGTTCATGAGGATAGGAAAACAAAACATAAAGTGGGGGGCTGGCTATAGATGGAGTCCTACAGATTTCATCAATAAAGAGAGGAAAGACCCTCTCGAACCCGAATCTGATAGGAATGGTATTACAGGATTAAAATTCACTCTACCTATGGAGCCTTTTAATTTTATCGCTTTCATCGGATTAGAAGGATTAGCAGATGTAACTGAAACACCAATAACACTTAGAGCTGAATTTGCATATAAGTTCTTTGAGATTACAGCAACCACTTATGTTAAACAAGGGAAGATTCCTCAATATGGTTTTGATTATGCACTTGGTGATGAGTTTTGGGGTGGAACATGGGAATTAAATGGAGAGATATCATACTCTTACGGCTCGAATAACATGTTTATAGGCTTTGACCCGGATAGACCCGGTGTTAATCCTGCTGACCCTGAGTTTTTAGACCTTTTAAATGATCCTGAAACCACAGATGAAGAACTATTGAATTACTTCATTGACCATGCAAAATTCTATCCATATTATATAACAGATGAACATATCCTTAAAACAGTAGTGGGACTAACATATACCACATCTAAATTACCCGAATGGTTAAGTGAAATACTGATGATTAATGTCGAATATTACTACAATGGAGAGGGTTATAACTATCCTGAGACAGATGATGAGGGAAATGAGATTAATATCATCCCATATACTATCTTTTATAATGCTTTAGTAGAGACCGGTAGACACTATCTTGGAGTGAGTATACTCTCAACAAATCCTTTCACTATTGATGATTTTAGCTTTAATGTGAATTACATATTGAATATGACAGACTTTTCATCTATTATGTTCGCATCTTTTTCTTATTCTGGAGTAGATAGACTAAGTATGAGTGCTTATCTAAAGATGAATTTTGGGGAAGAAGGGACTGAGTATTATTTTGCTTCTCCGATAACAATTGCTACATTCTTCCAAAATTTAATGGACAATCTGGATTTTGAGACCCAAGAGATTATCTCTTATGAAGATGTTTTACAGGAATACTTTACGATAGGTTTACGACTTGGTGTAAAGTTCTAGAATATCCAAACATCTAAAAAAAACAACAAAAAGCAAAAATCCTCCTTTTTTATTACTTTCCATTATCTTATCCCTAATACCTAAGTAGACCCTGTTATTATAGATTATATATTACAATTTATTAATATAGATAAAAAGATAAATTAATGGTTTTTTATTTTTAATCGATGGTATTAATAGTAAGAAATTGACATATGAATCGTTGTTAATTACTTTATAAGTTAATGAAATACTACGTTAAAAAAGGAATTATTTAATATAATATAAGCTATTAATAAATATAATTTGGAGATTTTCCTTATGAGGATTAGTGACCATATTGATGAAATAATGAGGAATATTGAAAACCAAAAATTACCCGATAATACAGAACAGGGACTTAATAAAATTCTATCTAAAACTGATATTGATGAATGGAGTTGTATGGAAGATTTTTTAGGTAATGTATTTTCCGGATTACAACAGAATATATATAACCTAGAAACATATGCTATAGATAATGATGATGATGATTATGATTATATAAACAAAAGTATAGCACAGGCGATATGCACTCTCCTTATTGCTAAGAATAAATTTAGTCAAGCAAAAAAAAATAGTTAGGATTAAATAAAATGGGAAAGTTTATACTTACTATAGATGATTCTGAAGTAATCAAAATATCTTTAGAGACACTATTAACTCAGAACGGTTATGAAACTGACCATGCTTACGATGGCGTTGAAGCTTTGGAGAAAGTAAAACAATATATAAATCAGAATAAGAAGATATCCCTTATCATATGCGATGTAAATATGCCGAAAATGGATGGAATAACCTTTGTTAAAGAAGTCAAAAAAGACCCAAAATTTAAGTTTATCCCTATTCTTATGCTTACAACAGAATCTCAAATTTCACTTATGCAAGAAGCGAAGAAAAGCGGTGCCACCGGATGGATTGTTAAACCTTTTCAGCCGGAGAATGTATTGAACTTTTTAAGAAAGTTTTCTAAATAAGCAGGTTTTTATATGAATGGAGATATGATTAAAACACTCCTGCCTTCGTTTATCGGAGAGTTGGAGGAATATACACAAACACTGGAATCTGATATTATAGAACTAGAGAATACTAACGAAAAAGAAATTTTAAATAAAGTCTTTAGAGCATTTCATTCTATTAAAGGATCGGCAGGAATTATTGGATTCAAAAATCTCTCTCAATTTACCCATAAAGCTGAGTTCTTATTAGAAGAATCAAGGTCAGGGAGATTTGAAATAACTAAAGAGTTTATTGATGTATTATTGACCTGTAATAATATATTTAAAGAATTTCTATCCCGTATTATTGAGTCTGAGGATATAAATTCGGAAAAGGATATCCTGGATGATGAGTTAGTTAACCTTATTAAGCAAACCGAAAAAGAATTAAACGATTTTAGCCAAACTGTTAAATATATTGAATCTAAAGCTAAACCTTCAGAAAAGGAAGATAAAAAGATTAAAAAGGAATCTGGTGAGAGATATTTTGAAATTAAAGTACAACTAAGCTTGGATATATATGAAAGCGGTAATGATCCGATAATGTATTTAAGGGATTTGCTGGAAAATGGTGAATATATAAAAATAGAAGCCGATTTACATAAGATCAAGGCTCTTGATGAAATTGATCCGCTAAAGCATTATATATCATGGGAAATTCTCTATAAAACTAAAAAATCAAAAAAAGACATTGAGAATATTTTTCTTTTTATAATAGATG
>CAYUUC010000079.1:0-13362 GCA_964447635.1 uncultured Spirochaetia bacterium | reverse complement strand
ACTCATAAACTCTACATTATGTTTAAGATGGTTTATCTCATCTTTTAAAATTTTTTTTTCTTCTTCCTTAGAAATTTCTTCGTATTGATAACGATTGAAGCCTCTTCCAAAGCCTCTTCCAAAGCCTCTTCCTCTTCCGAGTCCCAGACCTCTTCCCCTCCTATGATATCCATAGAAAGGGGGGATGTCTGTATTTCCTACACAAAGACCTCTTCTTCTTCCGGTCATAGGACCTAATCCTTGAGGACCTGTTTTATCTCTAAATGGCATAATTTACCTCCTAAAAAATTATGATAGCTTTTCTAATTGATTGTTTTTAAACATATCAACTAGTTTGTTTATTTCATCAGTATCTTTAGCTAGATATACTTTAATATTGCTTTGTTTTAGAATATCGTGAGCTTTCGGTCCAACTTCTTTTGCGATGATGGCATCTATCCCCTTTTGAGCCAACATAGATGAAGTCTGTACTCCTGACCCATGAGCAGATTGGATGTTACTCTTATTATCAATTATTGATGAGTCTTCCTCATCCATATCATATAAATAGAAAGCTCTACTTCTACCGAACCTGTCATTTAGTATCAGATTATCTTTATCTTTTATTGGTATTGCTATTTTCATTACATTCTCCTATCTCAAATCTAAAATTTTGCTAAAAATGTTTTCAAAGTTTTCTATGATTGACTCATCCTCGGTTTCTAATGGTGATTTCTTTTCCTGCAGTAGAGAAATAAACTCCCGTTGGTATGGGATCTTACCGATTATTTCAATTTTCTCTTTTTCTAAAACCGATTTAAGCTCTTGTTCAACCTCGTTCAAGTTATCCGTCATTCCAACCTTATTTAATATGCAGTAGATTTTTACACGAAATCTTATAGCAAGATTAATCAACCTTATCGCATCTTTCACTCCGGTCTTGCTCAACTCAATTACGATTAGAAGCATATCTATTCCTGATATTGATGAAATAATCGGACAACCTATGCCGGGGGGAGCATCGGATATGATAAACTTAATACCATCCGCCATAGCCTTTTCATGAGCCTTTTCTTTCAATGATGTAACCAGTTTCCCTGAGTTGTCCGACCCGGGTTCTAACCTTGCTGAAAATAATATAGAATTAAATCGTGTCAATTCTTGGTACCATTCACCTACTCTCTTACTCTTTACTTCTATGGCATTAGCTAGACATACGTCATAGCAATAAGCACAACCTTCACATGAATACTGGTCTATCTTATAAGAGTTTTTGTCCTTTACTACAGCATCAAATCGGCAAACATCATAACATCTGCCACAGTTGATGCAGACTTTCTGGTTGATTTCTGCTATGTATCCTGAATTGTAATCTTGTTTATGTATAATCTCATTAGCGGTTAGTATAGATAGATTAGCAGCATCCACATCATAATCTGCAACCATAGCCTTCTCACCTAGATATTTGGCTAAAGATGCGGATACAGATGTCTTGCCAGCTCCGCCTTTACCGCTTGCTATTAGTATTTCATAAGCCATTTTACACTTCACTTTTACTTAATAATAATGTTTCCGTTATTTTTTCCATATTATCATTAAACCATATTATACTATTAGAAGACATTCCTTGAGCATATAAGGAATATATCTCTTCTGAGTAAGGAATCTTGCCTATTATGTTTACTTTTTCTTTACTGCAGTAGTCTTCGATAATATAATCATTATCATCTGACTTATTTATCAAGATATAGAATTTGATGTTCATCTTCCTTACTGTTTCTACAGCTAATTCCAAATCATGTAGACCAAACGGGGTTGGTTCTGTTACCAAAACCACTATATCAGAACCTTTTACAGCCTCTGTCATGTTGCAACTCACTCCGGGTGGACAATCCTGTATGATAAGATTATTCTTTCCCATTTTCCCTTTAGCATACTTTTTTACCTTCGATATCATTTCCTTAGATTGAATTCTACCTTCTTTCAATGTTCCCTTACAAAACATCAAATCATCGCTTCCTGAGTAATAAGCATAAGATAAATCACCGATATGAACTTCCTTTTTGTCAATCGCATTATACATACAATTATAAATACACCTCTCACACGAATGACAAAGACTTTCACTTATATATATTCTATTAGGTAGAACCACAACAGCATTAAAATTGCATACTCTGTAACAGGATTTACACAATTTACATTTATCATCATCTATTACCGGAAAAGTTATGTTGACTCGATCTTCTTTATCTATACTTATATCGAGTAAGTAATCGCAATTCGGCTCCTCTACATCTAAATCTAATAGAGTGGGATTATGATTTTTTTCTTTAAGCTTATTAAACAAGTTAACCGAGAATAAAGTCTTTCCTGTTCCGCCTTTTCCACTTGCTATAGATACAACCAAGCTATTTCTTCCTTCCTATTTTGTTTAATATTAAACTTAACCCATAATATACCACATATAAATCTAGCTCAATTTTTAGGTATTCTAATTGATAGAATAATGAGCATATGCACATAATAATAACATATATACCTTCTAGTCAAGTGTTTTTATATATTTATCTATAAATATATATGATTAATTCTTCTTTTGCTTTGTCATTGGGTTTAATGCATTTTTTTCTACACAATTATAAAATTCTTTTTTTCATAATTATCTTTAAATAGAATTATATTGAGGTTTTTATGGATAAATACATTTTCATAGCCTGCGAAGACCTGGTTTACACGGTGACAAGTGATGACGGTGTATATGACTTACCCAAAGCTCCATTCGAAATACCCTATGATACCAGGCAGGTGAGGGTTAACAAGCTGGTATGCACTGGTGAGACCTACCAGATTGAACTACATCATGCCAACATAGATTTCCCCGGTGTGACACGCCATTGGAAGCGTCGCCGGGAGTTGATGGTCCATCGTAAGATAAGCCATGTCCTCGCAGAAAGTCTGTACAACATTGTTCCATCGGTGAGAAGTGCCGTCTTTCCCATCTTCGATAACGATAAGATTGTTCTGGTGAAACCGATCTACTTCGACTACTTCGAGATACCGGGCGGGTCAATCGATTACATGGGTAACCTCGAAGAAGGTGCGGTGAGGGAGGCAATGGAGGAGGCTAACATCGAAGTCCGCATCGACCGATATGTTCGTAGTAGGAGTTATATCTTGGAACATCTCAGCCCACATCTGAGGATAAACCCGCAGTGGTTCATCTCTATTGAGTATATGGGTCAGGTGACGGGTGGAGTGCCGGAAGCGAAGAACGAGATAGAGATGGTCGCCGTGGAAAGGATAAGTGATATAACCAAGCGCAGGTCAAGGATACCGGTCAAGGATGACCTCATATCCGGGTTGAATATGATTCTAAACTATCTCAAGTAGATGATAAGCGATGGAGGCAGTGTATTGATTGAAATAGATTATGACAGAGGAACATTAGTGATTAAGGGGGTAAGAGACAAATCGCTACTCCCCTCGGAGTGCTTATGGGATGAGAGGGAGAACCTCTATCGCCTGAAAGCCTCTTCTTACGATAAGCTTGTACTGAAGCTCATCGCCGATAAGACCCCCTATCAGGATAATGCCAGGGGCTATAAGGAGCTTAACCTCGTCTCCAGCGTACATCAAAAGCCATTCCCCTACCAGAAAGAGGCACTGAACAGTTGGCTCAAAAACCGTGGGCGTGGCGTTGTCGTCCTGCCAACCGGTTCGGGTAAGTCATACCTCGCTACACTCTCTATAGAAAGGAAACAGCGTAGCACCCTGCTGGTCGTCCCCACCCTCGACCTGATGAACCAGTGGTATGATACCCTGCATAACACTTTCAATGAGGATATCGGGCTAATCGGTGGTGGATACTACGAAGTGAAAGACATAACCATAACAACCTATGACTCGGCATACATACACATGGAGAACATCGGAAACCGTTTCGGATTGGTCATCTTTGATGAGTGTCATCATCTACCCGGCGAGACTTACTCTCTGGCGGGGAACCTCTGTCTTGCCCCATTCAGACTTGGATTGACGGCAACACCGGAAAGAGCGGACGGACAGCATGTCCTTCTGGATGAGCTTATCGGGAAAACCGTTTATCGGAAGGAGATAACCGAGTTGTCAGGCAAGTATCTTGCCGATTATGACACGGTCAAACTCACTGTCACCCTATCAGAGGAGCAAGTCAGAGAGTACCAAGCTCAAAGGAAGGTCTACACGGACTTTCTGCGTAAGATGGGTATCAACATGGCTTCACCAGATGGATGGAGTCGCTTCATCATGCTGTCTGCCGGGTCGAAGGAGGGAAGGCTGGCATTCAATGCTTATCGCCGTCAGAAAGAGCTTGCCCTCGCCGCCCCTGCTAAAATCAAGGTGTTGGAAGGTCTCCTCAAAAAACATCGCAGGGATAGGGTGCTGGTCTTCACTCAGGATAACCAATCCGTGTATAACATCTCTAAACGCTTCTTGATACCGGCTATAACACATCAGACCAAAATCAAAGAGCGAAGCGGGATACTAAGTGCTTTCAATGAAGGGGTGTATCGGGCGATAGTGACATCCAAGGTGCTTAACGAAGGCGTCAATGTGCCGGAAGCAAACATAGGGGTTATCCTATCCGGTAGTGGCTCTATCATGGAGCATGTGCAAAGACTTGGTAGGATACTCAGGAAGAGCAAAGACAAGACTGCCCTACTCTACGAAGTCATTACAGAAAAGACCACCGAGGAATACATCAGCAAGAGGAGGAGACAGCACAATGCTTACCAGTGACCTCCTTCTAGCAAGGCGTATAAAGGGTAAGATAAACCCCGCATACCTCAAGGAGAAGGACAAAGCGAAGCACATTAACCTCATTCAAAGCATCATAAACCTCTTTGAGTCGCACATCGGGCAGACATGGGGAGAGCTGGACGAAGCCTTGAACGCCGTCTATGACCCAAGCATCAACATTAAAGTCATTAAAGGCTTTATCAAACTACTAAAAGACAGATGCGAGTCTGATATAGAGTCTCCGATACCGCCTGAGGAGATAAGGCAGGCGGTGTTCCTCGCTTCATCGAAACATAGAGAGCATCTGCCGGTCAAGAGTGAGTTTGATAGGGATGAAGTGTTGAAGTCGGCTTCCAAAGAGCTAGGTATAACCCCACAGGCTATCGAGGAGCAGATGTATGCTGACCTTAAGTCAGAGCAGGTCATAAAGGAGTTCAAACCCTTAACACCACTTGGACTATACAATCGATACAACCTGTCCCTCGCTCAAGCAGTTCTGTTCAAGGCTACGAAGGTGGTCATCAAGGTGAACAAGGCTACACCGGCTCAATACCGAATGCTGTTTCACTACATCAAGTTCTTTCGCCTTATTCACCGGGTGAAAGGCAACACCAATGACGGTTATGTCATCACCCTGGACGGTCCGTTCAGCCTGTTTAAGTCGGTTCAGAAGTATGGCTTCAATATGGCATTGTTCCTGCCAGCTTTGATGCTGTTGGATAGGTGGAAGCTGGAAGCCGACATCCTATGGGGGAAGCGTAGACAGGAGAGCAAGTTCCATCTGGATTCATCGTCGGGTTTGGTCTCTCACTATCGAATAAGTGAACAAGAACAGTTAGAGGAAAGCAACATCTTCTTTAAGCAGTTCAGAGAGACGGAAAGCGATTGGCAGATTTCCACGGATACAGACATAATCAATCTGAAAGGAGAAGGAGTATGTATCCCTGACTTTGTATTTACTAATAGTAAAACGAAAGCGAAGGTCTATATGGAGGTGTTTGGCTATTGGAGCAGGGATGCTGTATGGAAGAGGATAGAGCTTCTGGAGAAAAGCTTCCCCCACCCGCTTATACTCGCTGTGAGTAAGAAGCTACGGGTAAGTGAGAAAGCCGTCGGTGACGACTTACCAGGACAGGTTTTCGTATACACGACGGCTATATCGGTAAAATCAATATTGAAGATACTTAATGACTTAGGTGAAAAAGACTAAGCCCTTACTCAGTTTGGGTTGGGTCTTTCAGGACACCCATGAAGAGTATAACTCCGGTCTTATCGTCTCTGATGATGAATAAGAATGGTCTATCAGCGATAAACTCGGATGCGCCCATCCCCCCACGAGCTACTTCCACTACAGTAGCAGCGGCGGCTTCAGTGCCTTCTTCGTTAACCTCAACTACTGCTTGATGTAGGACTTTGGATATGAACAGACCCTGAGGAGAGGATGTTAGATTGCTGAAGTCATTGCTGGATGGCATACCGAGTGCACTCAGATTGTCAAGTATTTCCTTGTAATCCCCGCCAAAGTCAATCTTGAACTTAGGTATGGCGATTTTGAGTTGTTGCGGTCTCATACCTCTAAACACATTCTCCAGCACCTTAGGGTCTAGACTGTCAATCATGCTATATACATTCGACCTGTCGCTGGGCAGTAAGATATACATGCTGACATACTCATCCGGTTTGAACAGCACCTTCTCCATCTCATCTTCGCTTAATCCTTCTTCCAATTGACCATAGCTAAGCCTGAGCGCATCAAAGCCTTTACCACGGTGATACATGTAATCCCCTTCATTCCTCATCATCGGTACATCAATAGGGTTGCCGTTTATCGGGTAGAATGATTGGTCCTGTGTTATATCCTTATCGAACTTTCTCAGCCACTGCCCATAGAAGTATATAGCATTAATGAGATACATTACATCATCCGGGCTGGTCTTGCTAATCATGTTCTTGATGAGGTCGTTAGTGTTATCGCTTATCCATTGGTTGATTATGTCTTTGGTCTTCGGGTCTCCGAAATTAACCGTTTCAATCAAAGCGTCATAGTATGTGGTGAGGGTTTGTTTAAAGTTCTCCAATACAGGGAAGCCATCCTGTTGCCATATAGAGTTGGCGAGTAGCAGGTCGATGTTCCTACCCTTCTCCTCCAGTGTAACCATAATCTGTTTTAAACCTTCATTGACACTGTTCATGTCATAATCGTTAATGTGAAGCGTCTTGGAGATGCCTTCTCTTAACGGTCCACCAGCTCCATTGTCGGTCATGGCCAGGGCTACGAATATGCTCATCGGTGAGATGAATATGTTTTGAGTATCGCTATCACTGGCTGACCTTACTTCCTTCTCGATGGAGTTGAAAATGTCCATTGCGAATACATTGTTTGACCGGGCGATGTCTTTCGTTGTGGCTGACTTTTTATCGCCGTTAGTGTTATGGTTTTGTTCTCCATTGTTGTTTTGGTTATTGGCTATGTTATTGTTAGCCGTGTTATTACCGGTGTCATTATTATCCTTAGTGTTGCCTGAGTTGCAGAATAACAGGGCAGTTGCGGTTAAAATTACGACCATTAAAGTAAAATATGATTTTTTCATAAAACCTATCTCCTTAAATATTGTAGTGATGTAACTCAAACACCTTTAGTTAATTATTGTTTCATCACAATGGCTTTTTGGAATTTCTATAGTAAAATATATTAAATTTATTGAAAAGACAAGTATTATTATTAATCTAAACATAAAAAAGATTACAACCGCTATATCAGAAATTAACTTTTTTTCTGTTTTTTATTTATGTGAACTAACCCGCCACCTATAGAGGAGGGGGGTGAACGAACAAAAATTCGTTAGGGCTTCCTATTTCATAGTATATAAACCATGCTGAAATTCAAACCTGAGCAATGAAACAAATACTACTCATCATAAAGCAGAAATGTTAGGAAAAAATGTTATGTTGTATAGAAAATTAATTTTGATAAATGTTTTAATTAATTTTATACAATACTCATCAAAGATTGATTATGATTCTATCGATGTATAAACCAGATTAAATCCACGATTTATGGAGCGGTTCGCAATGCCTAAATATAGTATCAAGTGGAAACTAACCATAACAGCAGTATTACTATGCCTTATCCTACCTGTGATTAGCCAATCTACACCACAGGAAAGTATAATAACCGATAATGGCTATGATACAGTAAACCTAAAGCGGGTTATCAAGGATATACACTCCAAAACCATCAATGATGTGGAATACGACCCAAAGCATGGCTATTTCGTAACCTGTTCCGATGACGATACTGTGGGCATTTTCAACTTCAATACCGGAGAGAACATCGACTATCTATACGAATACTACAACAGTGTGAGAGATGTTTCCCTGAATAGTAAATACTCACTTATGGCTACAGCAGACAATGACGGATTCATCATGGTTTATAAGTATCCCGAAATCGTAAAGCTGGAAATGATATACGCACATAACTATTCGGTCAGTTCGGTCATCTTCACTTACGACAATAAACGGCTAATCTCTGCCGGTGACGATGGTTTGGTTAAGATTTGGGATGTGAGGGATAACTTCAACATCATACACATCATCGAAGCACATGATGATTATATAACAAATCTAGCATGCGACAGACAGTCACGCTATCTGGTCACCGCTTCCGAGGACAACACCCTGAAAGTCTTCGACCTAAGCACCTTCCAGCTTATACATACACTCGAAGGTCACATCGACTACATTAGGGGAGTAGATATCACACCCAACGGCGAATACATCGTCTCGGGAGATGATTCTGGAATGATTATCGTATGGAAGACTTCTACAGGAAAGATAGTCCATAAACTGACCCGCCACGACGACTTTATAAGATGCATCAAGATTACACCGGAGGGGAACAGGTTTATAGCCTGCTCTGATGATAAAACGGTTACCTTATGGCATATACAAAGTGGTCGCTTGGTTAGAGTATACACCGGGCTTTCAGACTGGGTATACTCGGGAGATATAACACCGGACAGAGAGTTCATCATAACCGTTAACGATGATTACCGGGCAGAGATATTGCCATACTCCATAGATGGTTTCCGGAAAGCCATAACAGATTCCCACTTCAGTTCAGAGCAATTATACAATAAGCACCCCGCACAAATCAACATAAAAAGCCTATTCCACAGAAAAGACTTTTCCGAAGACATCACCGCTATATCAGACATAGATAAGTCGGGGAAGATGGTTACAGGTTACTCCGATGGTAGTATCTCCATTTGGGAAGTAGGTGAAAAAGGTATAAAGGGGCTATCCACCATCCAAGCCCATGATGCTTATATAGATTTGCTGAAGGTGACCCCACATGGTTCATACATCGTATCGTCTTCATATGACCGGTCGGTAAGGATACACAACATCAACGGCAGTCTAGACCAATACATAGATACCCGAAGGAAGGTTAGTGACTTTGTCATATCGGCGGATTCTGTTTATCTTATCTACACTGACATTAGCCCCGCTGTATATGTATGGGATATGGAGAGAAGAGCATACATTTATAAACTTAAACTGCAAACCCAACCCGCTACCCTTAGCATATCAAGTGATGGAAGCTCCTTCTTGATAGGATATACAAATGGGCTGGTAGAGTCTTATGACTTATCAAGCGGGGATTTAAGAATGAAGCTAAAGATGACTTTCCCGATACGCCATATCATATCTCTTTCGGATAGGCTAATACTGACAGATGGGCAAAGCATAATCAAAATGGTTCAACTTACAGGTGAAGGACATGCAACCCATGATAAAGGTTTCCCCTTCTATTCAACCATTAGGCTACTAGCCAGTGTTGGTGATACCAATATAGGCATTGATAGAAAGTCCAATATCCATAACGGTTACATACTTACCTTGGATGAGTATGGCATATTGATTATATGGCATATATCGAAGGATGGCATTTTGCCGGTGAGGAAAGTAAAGATAAGTCAAACCAAGGTAAAACATGCCGTCTATGATAAGTATAGTCTCCTTCTCTTAACTATCGATGAGAATGATAAGGCTTCAGCCTATCGATTATTTGACTGATGGTCTAACCACTATCCCTTTTCAAACACTTTTCATCACGATATATTCTACACCATCTTTCTCCCTTATGAAACGCCCGATATCCTTGAAGCCCAGTCTCTCGTATACTCGAATCGCCCGTTTATTAAATGATGCTACCGTTAGACGGAATGAATGGAAGCTGTATCTGTTTTTGAAGAAGTCTATTACCGCTTTTACAAAGTGTATACCCAATCCTCTACCGGTAAGTTGGGGCTTGAGTGCAAAACCTATGTCTATTGTATCTTTATCGCTATACATGTCATATTGATTGGCTTCTGATATGGTTGCCGGTTCGCTGAAGCAGGCATAACCCACAAGCTGGTCTTCCTCATCGTGAACAGAATAATAATACCCACTCATAAACTCTACCATGGTTAGCATGCATTCCGAATTATCCTTACATACATTGTAAAATGAATACGGCTCGTTATACTTCCAGTGTATGATATCAGTGATAGCTTTCTTCTGCATGGTCTTGAATATGAACCTTTTCAGCATTCACTCTCCTATATTAGTCTCCGATGATAATTTCCTACTGATATATTACGACACCTAAAGGAATAAATATACCCCCCTATCATTGGGTAATAGGGGGGTTAACTAAGAGTCAAGTAAGGATGAATTTTAAATATTTATAAGACTTAAGTTTTCTGTATAACTTAATCTTTCTCATAAGCACCCATAGACCAGCCGGTTGTACCATTGCCGGTTCTCACTGTGCCATCTTTATCGGTATCGAATATCCAGCCCATGGCTGATCCATCTATACCGCCTTCTGTTACGGAAACTGGCGAGCTTACTGTAAACACATAGTCATTAGCTGTATCCAGCATAGCATCTTCAGAGATGTTGCCATCAGCATAGGCTAATGATGTATTCAGGTCGTTCGCTGTTAGATAATCAGTTGCTCCATCGTAGTATAATCCGGTTATAGCTCCGCTCAGGTCATATATGTCATTATTCATTATGGATATAGGTTCATTTCCTACATTGAATGCATATATACCATATTTATTCGTGCCACCGGAGGTAACCAGTATGTTATTCTCTATTATTGGATTAGAAGTGTTAAACAGCATCACTGATATGGAGTTCCTTGTAGGAACACCGGCTTGCGGGTTTCCACCGTCTGCTATGTTATTCCTGATAATTGGCATTGCTCCATCAAGATAGATGGCGTAACTGTTCTCTGCTCCGGTTCCTGCAGTATCTGTTGTTCCGATTATGGTGTTGTTATAAAGATGCATGGTTGTATTCTTCAGGTATATTCCATAAGCTGAAGTTCCGCTTCCTCCGTCTATATGGTTGTCCTTTATCTCCAGACTGTCATCGCTATCGTTAACGAATACACCATAGCTACGCGGTCCGCTTCCTGTTGTGCTTCCACCGATAATTATATTGTTGCTGATGATAGCACTACCGCCATCTATATGTATTCCAGCTGAGTTACTCGTATCCGATATTGAACCGTTAATGTAGAAACCATCTATAGTGGTTATACTCGATACTGAGGAGTCAATGTATATCGGAGCGATTGGTACATCTTGTGTGCCACCGCCGGCTCTGGTATCTTCTATGATTGTTTGATAGGTAGCGATATCCCTGGTCCAGTCAACCGGGTTATATCCACCATAAAGGGAGATGCCCTCTTTTACCGTGATTATGTTGGTATTAGCATCCGGGAAGCTATATGTCCCTTCTGCCACGAGTATACGACCATATACACCATCTGCTACCATCTGGTCGATGGCGGTGTTAATGTGTTGCAGTGGTTCTGTTTCTGTCCCGTCGTAAGTGTCGTTCCCGGTTGTACTACTAACATAGAGTACCGTTTCATCGACATTGAATGTAGGGCTTTGTGAGATGATGTACCCGTAAAGGGCTACAAGCTCCGTTGAACCTGAACCGCTGAAGGTAACCTGAGCTTCGCCGGTCCCGTCGGTCAAGGTTATTGATGGTGTATCAATAGCTATATTCGGGTTAGTGGTTGCTATCTCAACAGTGCCGTCCAGTTCGAAATCGTTGCCGTCCTGGTCTTTAGCAGTGATAGTGACGGTCTCAGCAACACCTGCCGTTATGCTGACCTTGGTCTCCACTATGAACTCGTTGAGGGTTGGGCTTTGCAGGTCGAATACCTGTACCCTGTTGTTGCCGGTATCTGAAACGAAGAGGTTTCCGTTTGGCCCGATAGCTACACCTTCTGGGCTTTCAAACTCACCCTCTCCCGAACCTTGCTGACCGATGGATTCTATAAAGTTACCGTTTACATCGAATATCTGTATCCTGTGGTTATTGGTATCCGCAACATAGATATTACCCATTACATCCATGGTAACGCCTCTTGGTTCGGAGAATTCGCCTTCACCGATTCCTTCAGACCCGAACATCTGTATTAAGTTTCCGTCTTCATCGAAGATTTGCACTCTGTGGTTGAATGTATCGGTCAATATGATTCTGCCTCGTTTACTTCTGGTTGCTCCGCCGGCGTCGATTTCGGTATAATATATACCGGTAGGATTATTGAATTCGCCTTCGCCAGTCCCCTGGCTTCCGAATGCACCGATGAAGTTTCCTTCCATATCGAATATTTGAACCCTATGGTTGAATGTATCGGTTAGTATGACTCTGCCTTTCTTTCTATCTAAGCCATCGTCAATACTTATAGGGGTAGTAGCTACGCTGGTAGGCTGGTTCATCTGACCATCACCGGAACCTTCCTCGCCGAAGGTCGTTACAAGATTTCCACCGAAGTCGAAGATTTGCACTCTGTGGTTGAATGTGTCTGTCAATATGACTCTACCTCGTTTACCTGCTTCTATGTTACCCCCTATTTGGATATTAACAGCGGCACCAGATGGTGTATCGAACTGACCAGGGTCCTGTCCATATGAGCCCCAACTGTCAATGAATTGCCCTTCCAGGTCAAAGATTTGCACTCTGTGGTTGAATGTGTCGGTGAGTATGACTCTACCCTTCTTCCTTCCTATCTCTACATCGGGGAAGATGAATATACCTTTGGGTGTATCGAATTGTCCATCGTCTGTTCCTTCTTCTCCCCATTGGTTGCCGAATATGAATCTGTTACCATCTGCTGGCTTACAATTTATAAGGCTTATCAACAGGAGAAGAACAATGATAAAAATTAGAAGTTTCCTCATAATATAGTTAGTCCTCCTGACTAATGCATCTATGACTTTTTAGAAAAGAATATAGATACATTAAAATTTTTGAGAAACTGACATACATACTAAATAAACATTAAATCAAAGATTATTAATTAAGAATGCAAGCGAGGATAACTTATTAGTTATCCTGAAGTTATTTTTTTAGGCAAGATTATTTATTCTCTTAATAAAATATATAAAAACTTATGGAAATTTTAAAGTTATATAACCACTTTTTTATTTATGGTGTTTAATACTAGTTTGGTTTTATATATCAAACCACTATTAAATTACTATATAGTGAAAAGAATAGTGAAAAAATCGCTATCAAATTTTT
>CAYUUC010000078.1:7321-13438 GCA_964447635.1 uncultured Spirochaetia bacterium | reverse complement strand
GCTAAACCATAACCGATATCTGTTCTACCGTCTAACCATTCCGCCTCTGCTTCGTATAGAAAATTCCTAAACTGATATGAGGTATGTAAAGATACCCAACTAAAGTTATTAGAAAAATTCCTGGGATACATATGATAAGATTTATTATGATAGAATGAAAAGGCGTCCTCTTTCCATCTTTCTGACTTTATATTGAATGTATCATAAAATATTACTTTCTTATTACTTAGCATAACGATACCACGGTTAGAAAAATATTTGATATATCTATTTATAAAATAATAAGAATTTGCTAAATTAATATATCTTTATTTTATATATCGGCAAATTTTTAATGAGATGTGTATATTTGTACTATCTGTCAAAAGTAGATTTTAACAAAATTATGAGTGAATTAATTAATACACACTAAATATAATAAAACAATGAATAATATCTAGAAAATTAGTGTGTTATAAATCATCGATGATAAGTTCATCTGATATTTCATCAAGAAATTGGGTTAAGAACTTAATCTGTTTGATGAGATTATCAGGTTTAAATAGTGGGGTGAAGTGAGATTCATTGGAGGTTTTATCCTTTCTGTCGGTCATTTGGAGAAGAGGGCTGGAGAAGCTTTCTAGGGCTTGTTTTATCTCGTTTTCATTGGGTGGTTCCAATCCTTTTTCTATAAATTTCTGTTTAACATTGTTATATATTCCTTCAGCGTCCCTTGAATCGTAGTTGATATCTGTTGCTTTGTATAATTCATTGTATACCAAAAGGTTACGTAAGATATTAACTTTCTTTTCGGATATAAGTCTGTTCAATTCGTTTATCTGCCATTCTTTGATGAATATGTCCCGGTCATACTCTACCTCGAATAGTTTAATAAGTTCTCTTTGTGGTATAGGCATGATATTGTGAATGTTGAATATTTCGATAAGCTGTTCTACAAGGACTAATTTAACATTATGCTTCTTGGATAGTCTAGTAATGGAATTGGTTTCGGGAAACTGATTGGCAATGAATAGCTTCATTACTTTGGTATATTTATTTAAATCGCTATTATATATGTATTCATCAGTCTGGAAATGCATACCGAATGGGTATATAATATCATCCAAGTTATCACCAAGTTTAAAATCAACCATAATTGCGACATCTGGTGCTGCAGCCAATGCTATAATAACAGGTCCGTCCTGGTCTGTATTAAGTTTAGCTGATAGACCTATGTTTTGGAGTAGGAATAGAAGAGCATCGGTGAACCTATCACGGTTCTTTTCTGAATGGGAGAGGTTTAGGAATCCCTCCGAATCAAAATAGTTATCATCATATACGATAACCCGCGAACGTAGTTCGTTTAAATCATTCCTAAGCTCCTTATTGGCTTTTAGTAGTCCCGAGTTTTCCTGTAGTAATCGATTTTTTTCGTTAATAATTTCGGTTTCATCTAAATCATGTCTTTTGAGTAGTAAATCACTATATTCTTGTCTAAGCTGTTCTATTTCTTCTTGGTTATTGGTTAGTTTATATTCATAATCTTTTATTGTTCGGTCTTTCTTATCGATCAATGAATATAATTCCTTTGTGTCACTGTTTATCATCTCTTTAAGATTTGTATAAGTTTCATCCATAAATAACAAGTCTGTTATCTTTTTTCTGAATATCCGGGGGATAGTGATGCTTAATTCATCATTATCATTTTTACATAGGAACATGAGTTTATGTTGGAGGAATTTCTTCAAAGACTTTTCCAGCATATCTGGATTAAATCTATTCTTATACCTTTTTTCGATGATTTCAAGTTCAGTTGGGTCATAGTTTTCCAGTGTGAAAGATAATAAGAACTTATCAGCTGTATTTAGATTAAGATAGGTTTTAGCTAAATCGGTATCATAAGTTATAAACTCTTCTATATTTATACTGGATTCTTTATAGAATTCAGGGTTCAACTTGATATAATTACTGTTATCTTCCTGTTCAATTAGTACTATACCTAAATCATATAGGATATCGGTAGCTTCTTTTAGGCTTTCTTGGTTTATCTCTTTATATAAACCCATACTCAAAGAGTTATAACAGTCTTCTATATCACTTATATATTCATGAGTATAGAATAGAAAAGCGATTGTGTTTCTAGCTGGATATGTTTCTCCTCGGTTTTTGTAGCTGAGTTCTTTTTCGTCGATTATCCTTTTAATCTTGCTTAATGAGCTTATTGGATGTTCTATGGGTTTATGGTTGAGGTTATTGATTATATTTATGCCATTTTTCCTTAGTTGAATAACCAATTCTGTCTTAGAACCCTCTATAAACATATTTAACTCTAATTCTTCGTTAAGTTTTTTGATAATGTCCTGAACTTCATTTTTATGTAAGGACACCATGAGATTATCGAAGGAGGATTCCTGGCTGATTCTTTTGGCTATGTGTTTCTTTATTCCTACTACAGAAATTCCGAGTGTCTTACATATCTCCTTCATCCGCCATTTATCTAATATCTGAGGTAACATTTCACTTATAATATGGTTTAATAATGTTTCATCGATGTTTTCTAATCTCGACATCTGTATTCGAAATTCTTTGGGGATAAATAGAATCATATCCGTATCTGATTTTAAAGGTATACAAAAAAACTCGGAAAAGAGTCTTTTAAGCATTCTCAAAGCTTCTTTCCTGTCCCAGCCTTTTTCCTGACTTAACTCGGAGACTATATCTTTTAATGCCATACCAGAGGGCACTTCAGATATGTATAAAGCGGCTTCTTTTTCTTTTGTACTTAATTTATTGTAACGTTTTTTAAATATATTCCTATCTAGATATGCAGTGAGTGTATCATTCCTTAGGTTATCTATATCATTTAGTTCTTCTTCGCCAGTGTTCCATATAAGATTTATTGATTTTAGGATATCAGGTTTGATTCTTTCTAGGAGGTTAGCTAAAGTTGTTATCTTTTCTCCTGGCATGGCTCTTCTCCCCTCATAAAGATTTATCCTTAATTAATAATATAACACTTAATTATGTATTTCTAATAAATTATCGGTTTATAGGGTTATAGAATCTTAATGTGTATAGGAATCGAAAAGGGCATCTATTAGCGATGCCCTTTTTTGTATATTTGATATGGTTTATATCATGAAATTAATCATCGAAAGTAGATTCCATATCCTTAAGCATTCTGAAGAAGTCACTATCCGTGGATAGAGTTACATCTGATTTCCTAGACAAGTTTTCATAAGCTTGTAATATAATAAAGAATTCATAAAAATCTTCTTTGGAATATTGGGTTTCTTGTTTATCTGTATATGCTTCAGCATAAATCTTTGCTGCTTCGGCATCACCTTCACCTCTAAGTGTTTGGGCTTGTTCATATGCTTTAGAGATTTCTGTTCTCCTGAATTGTTCTATCTCACCTTCAATCTCTTGTTTTCTTCTAAGCCCTATGGATCTTTTCTCGGTAGCAACTTTGTTTCTTTCTGCAATCATTCTGTTATATGCGGCTTCTCTGTTATCATCGTTATAGTCTACTCTTTTGATGATAACATCTCTAATTTCGATACCGAAGTTTTTCATAGTGTCTTTTTTTACCAAATTGAGTATTTCAGTCTCTAGTTGGTTTCTTCCTTTCATTGGAACATCTATGGGGATATTATATTTGATTAGTTTTAATATATCTAATAGAGTTTTTCTTTCATTATCAGTTATGGTTGGTTTAAGGTGGACTCTAATATCATCTCCTTCTTTTTCTGTATATATAGTGTTCAGGAAATTTATATATTCTGAATTTTCTAGTGTTTCTAGATAATCTATTTCAAATTCTTCTATAGGAATTTCTTTTGGTACTACTATTCCTTCTTCTATGACCATATTAATCTTTTCTTCATCTGATGATACTACTTGAATAAAGAAAGAGCTTCTTATTACATTCCTCACAGCACTATCTATTATATCATCCAACCTACCTGAAGCTTCACTCATACTACCTTTAAGCTTTTTATAGAAAATCTTGGGGTCAATTATCCTCCATCTTGCGGTGGTATCTATAAAAATCTTTTGGTTATCCGGTCTTGTAGGTATAAGGTCAGGATCGCCATCCCATCTAAGTATCTTTTTAGTGTAAGTATTAGCAGCAACCCATGGAGCTTTCCAGTGTAATCCTGCTTCTTTGCTATCACCTTCATTAACCGATCCTTTCATATTACCGAACTCGATTAATACAACCTGTTGGTCTTCTCTAACAAAATAAATGAACTGGATAGCTATGATGATTAGGATTATAACTAATATGATAATAACAATAGGGAGTTTTTTTACTTTCATTATTGATTACCTCCTTCTCTCAGGTTTAAAAGTGGTAGGGTGGTGTCCATAATCTCAGAATCTATAATTGTTATTTTTTCCAATTCTGTATAGAGTTTGGATATAGATTCTATGTACATTCTCTTTTTAGTTATATTTGGATAATCTTTGTATTCATTGTATAACTCGGTAAATTTTGCAACATCACCTCTAGCTCTATTGATTCTTTCTTCTTTATAACCTCTAGCTTTAGCAATGATGCTGGCAGCTTCACCCATTACCTCATTTTTAACCCTGCTTTGGTTCTCTTGTGCTTCTTCTATGATGGTTTGTTGTTCCTGATCTGCACTTACTACCTTACTGAATGCTGCTTCAACTTCCGGGTCATTAGCGTTTTTCAGGTTTTGTATATAAACATCTGTTATGGTAATACCTGAATTTAAGTTATTTAACTCTATTTGTAGTTCTTCTTTAAGATCAAATTCCATCTCATCAGTAGCTCCTTCTTGTTCAGTGGTGATTATCTCCTCAAGTAATGTCCTATTTCCGATAAATCTTCTCATTATAGATTCACTTAAATCTTTTAGGGTATCATCAGCATTTTCAATTTCGAATACATATTTATAAGGGTCATGAACATAATATTGAACAACCCATTCTACATCAGATATGTTTAGGTCGCCTGTTAACATTCTAGAGACCTGCTCTTCCTTTTCCCCTTTTATATAAGTAGTTCTTTCTAAACTTGCGTCTGCTGTTCTAAAACCAAACTCCGCCTTCTTACTCGAGACATCAACAATCTCAACCTCATCTACAAAAGGTAACTTGAACTTGAGACCGGAAGTTACATTGCCATCTATTACCTTTCCGAAGCGGGTTAGTATACCTAATTCTGTTTCATCTACAGTATAGAAACTGGAAAATAATCCTATAATAACAACCACGGCAATTATGGCGATTATTACCAGAAATATTACTTTTCCTGGTTTAGGTTTCTTGACATTAAAATTAAATTTATTTTCTGCCATATAGAAATCCTTCCTAATTTTAATTTATTTAAAAAAGTTATTTGGGTAACTTTATATAAATATAAGAATAAACATATCATATCAAAATAGTACATGAGCTCATTTTCTATTATATATGGATTTAATCAAAGTAGCCGTATCCAACAGCTGTTTTAGCACCTAATCCATATTCAGTAAGAGATTGTTTCATCTTGTTTTTTATAAAGTCTTTGATACTGGTTTCACTTTCATTGAATAAATTACTATCACCATTATTAAGATTAAGATTAGGGTTTTTCTCAACGGCAATCGGAAAATCAAAAGCGGTGTTTTCTACAACGATAAAAGGTATTGGGACAGGTGAGATATAGTCTGCGGGTGGTTCTTTTCCGCTGTAGTAGTCTGAATAATGCGGGTTCATAATATCAAAGTTAAGATTGATGTTATTATCTTTCGGCATAGCGTCCATAAAGATAACTTTGCCTTTCTTGTCTTGGCTTCCGAAGATATATTCAAAGCCTTTATCTTTCATTGCTTTTTTTTCATCACTGTTAAAGTATTCCGTTATGATGAAATTACGAAACGCTCCTTTGATACCGCTTGCCGGTATATATGGGATTCCATAAATGTGATGCAAAGTGATGGATGTTTCATAAACCGAAGCACCTCCCAATCCTACGATAAGTCTCCATTCCGGCTTGAATTCCATATCGGATAGAATTTCATAGCCCAGACTTTCGTAAAAGTTTTTTATAGATGAGAGGTCATTATTTATTTTGTCGAAATCAACATTGGAGAAATCTGCACTAATTGAGTATTTGTCATTTTT
>CAYUUC010000078.1:0-7221 GCA_964447635.1 uncultured Spirochaetia bacterium | reverse complement strand
TATCAAATCTTGCAAACTTATTCAACTTCAAATTAAAATTATCTATCTCGTTAATATTTTTAGTATCTGAAGGGATTTTACATTTTTCAATTTTAAATGAGTCGGGCATTTGATTTGAATTATTTGTTCTTTGGTTATTTGTATTGGTTCTCGTTTGCTGTGGTTGTTTCTTGACTTCTTTTTTTGCTTCCTCATTCTCGAATGTTTTACCTTCGATGATAATTTTTACAATTAAACCTTCTTTTTCCTCGTATTCGCAGTCTTTTTGGTTATAGTTATCATATTCATTCTCATTTATCTTATCTTTAAGGAAGTTTACTCTATGCTTTCTTCCGCCTTCAGGTCTAATCAAAAAATCTTTTTTCCCGTTTTTCTTTTCAGCGATATCCAACTTCCCTTTTTTCAAGTTTGTTCACCTCCTTCCAACATGCCTTCTGCGAATCGTCTCATCCAGTTGAATAATGCCAGAACTTCCACGGTAACCGCACGATATTTAGAAGAATCCAGTTTGACTAAAGTCTCTACAAAATCAGTATTATTACCGAGTTCATTAACAGGTATCAGATGTTTTTCATCTTCTCTGAGCCATTCCTCGGTTTGATTGTATAATGCTTTATATGATTTGTTATTCTTGCTGTAAGCGAAAGCATAAGTAGCACCCAAACCGTTAGTTTTTATAAGCATTGGTATCTTTTTAACATACGAGCGATATTCCTTTTTTTCTTTTTCCGAATTATTAGGATTATTGTAAAACTCTTGTACTTTGTTATAAGCGAAGCTCGCCCGTCCCTGTTCTAATTTATTAGGCATTATCTCGACCTCCTATCACCTTCACTAATCCTTTCCCAAGCGTAGCATTACCGCCGATTTGGAATAGTTCCGGCAGATTTTTTGTGAAGAATGACATTACATCATCTTCAGAGTTTATACCCAATTTTTTTCCATCATCCTTTGAGAAAACCGGAGAAGCTAAGACTAACGAATACATAATGGTTTCTGTAGGCAGATATTCTTCAGTAAAGAGTTGACCTTGCTTAACGGTTCCGGTTTTGGGATCAATCTTTGTTCGGGTTATAACCTCTGTTGATAGGTTGACGAAATCCTTAAAGTCATCATCAGGTATAATCAGTAAACGCTTTTTTAACTCATCCGTCATTGACAGCTTATTTCCGATGAAAGTAGCAATATCATCGCAATTAGCTTTTTTCGTAACCTTAAACGAATATTCTTCCAAGATAATATTGCTACCGGATACGATAAGATTTGTGTCTGATGCTGTTATGCATTGGCTCATATTACCATCAGTAATAACACTTGGTATATTAAAAGTGTTTTGATTTGTATGATCGGAAACCAGAGTCAAATCATTCTTAAATCTTCGCAATACTTCAGGAGATGTAATCCATGCGAAGATTCCTTTTACGCTTTTAACGGGAAAGAGCAATATTCTCGCATCGGTAAACCCTATTGAGCTTGCGTAATCATCGCCCTTGTCTTCATGTCCGAATGTCAGATTTATCCTATCTTCAAAATCTTTTGTATTGCTTGCTTTTTTGGCTATTTCCCTGAATATTTCTCTTATGCTTCCTTTCAAGCTCGAGCCTTCTATCTTGGGGTAGCTGGTATGCCTTTCCCTTTGTATAGGCATATCGATGACACCCAAACTTTCACCGCTTCCGACATGGGAAGGGGCAACATTTTGCATGAAAAAGATTTTTGACTTTCTATACATTTTATCTTTTCTCCTTAAATTAAAGTGTTCTTTGTTTTGACTATTTTTCTTACTTTAGACTTGGATATAATGTCATTTTTGATTTTATCTGTAATGCTGCTTGGTTCATTAATGTATTTCTTTTGAGCTTCTTCGTCTTGAAAAGTTTTATAGATATAAATATTGTTTTTATCAATAAAATAGAAAATTCTATTAACATTATTACCGTCATCATAAACAAGGTGAGAGTTTTTATTTTCAGTTTTATTCTCTCTAATACTTTCATTATGAAACTTTGTTTCTAATATTCTTTTAATATCTTTTTGTTTCTCAATGTCTTTCCATACATCTTCAGGACATTTGAATATAAAAAATTTATTCTTATAGTTATCAAAGAATATCTTACCAATTGAACTGAAAGATGCCATATTATCTACTACATCAATAATTCCACTATTTTCTAAAACTTCCCATTTTTCGTAATTTCTGTTTTTTACTTTTTTATATTGTTCAATGGTATCCTCATCTTCTAATTCATTTAATTGTTCCAAATTGTCTTCAAATATTTTTTCGTTTATACTGATAGGTAAAACAGGAATATTGATTAATGAGTTTCTTTCATTTTCAAATGTATAGATTATCTTACATTTATTTATAGAGCTAATTATTGTTAAATATGGTATAATACCTTTATACCCTCCAGTGATATTCATTATAACATTCTGATAGTAACCTTGTGATATATCATTTATTCTTCGAATTAGATTTGACAAACCATTTTTTAAATTACTATCATCAAGCACTTGTAGATCATTAATTACTTCTGTCTTATTATTATATATTATTTTCATATTCAAGTCATTACTAGTATCTATAGTTTGTTTAATTATCTCGCAAGCAAGCGGGGATAATATACTATCAGTAGCTAACAAATAAACATTTAATTTTTCTTCTTCTTTTTCTGTCAATAGTATAAGACTTTTCAATTCTGCTGATAACTTTTTCAGATTACTTTTATTCTCTTCTATATGATTTATAATAGCTTTTCTTAAATCATTTATGTCATTTTCATATTCTTGGTATTGTGAGTAAGGCTTTCCTTCTATACTATCATAGTAATTTTTTACAGTATTCTTATCTTTATTTTCCTCAAAATAGTTGGTAAATATTGAAGTTCCGACAGTGGTTATTACAGTTTTCATTCTCCCTAAACCTCCTTTATCAAATATTAAATTTACCGATATATGAAATACCGAAACCTTGCTTATTATAATCTCCACTTGATATAGACTTACCGTGAAGCTCGCTCTTTATCTCATCCCAATTTGGATTATCATCAATAATCTCAAAATAGTAGACAGAACCAGATGGGATAGTTTTAAGCATAGGTTTGGGCTTATTATCTTTCATGTCAAATCCCGACAGATAGCCAGCCTTTCCTATGAAAGCGGCAATTAATCTAACTTTAGCATTCGTATCAGGTAATATACCTTCATAACTTGCATTATCAACACAATCAGGTAACCAGCCGTTTTTTTCAAACACAGCAGGGGTGGATAGGTATAACTTAAAATGTTTATCTTCAGAACTGAACTGAGGTGCTTTTATAAAATTGTTGTCTTTATCTTTAACCATTTGATATGATGCGGATTTCCCTTCACCACCCAATTTAAGAAAACTATTGTTGTCAATATTAAGGTTGAAAAATGATATGGAAATTGATAAATCATTATGCATACGATACATCCCGACTCTGTAAAGATGAGCTTGTTCCGTTGTTCTCGTGTCGAAATTTCTTGCTATACCGACTTTCGGCTCTATATTAGTCTTTTCGGATAATCTAACATATCTTATATCATCGAACGAACCTTTTAGATACTTTTCTAAATATCTTTTTAGAATAAGCCCATCGTCTATTGTGTCAAAGTTCGAGTCCTGTAATGTATTTACTAAACCGGTTAAATCAGGTATATATGATAATGAATGATTGGAATAGAACTTGGCTGAATCTCTTTTTTTTATCTTGACCTGATAAAGTTTGTTGTTTTTTTCTGATTTATCTATATAGTTAAAGTCTAAAGGAACAGGAAAATAATCGTTGTCATCTATATTTAATGAATATTTATTTATTACAAGTGCAGTAGTCGGGTCATCTAAATCATCATTTAATTTTTTGTTATCCCTGATTTTCCTGAACTCATCAATGTTTTTAGAGAAGTAAGCTGTGCGTAAAGCACCGTATATCACAGAGGGGTAGGGTGGAAAAGTACCGTCTGCCCATGTTTCATCACCCATTGAAAAAGGCTTGTTGTTTCTAAAAAACAAAGTATCGTTAGGTTTAATGTTAATCGTAATCATGAGTTTACTTCACCTTCCTTGTCATAAAGTCTATTACATTTAACATGGATAAAAAGTTATTAACTTGAGGCTCTTTTCTAAACAATTTATAAAGTCTTTCCGAAAAAGCCTTTACTTGATCTTTCTTTCTTTGTGTAAAATCATCTTTTGTTTCGACTTCCCTCTTCTCCATCATGCAAGACCTTCCCATAAGTCTTTTCAACTCATACTCTACCATTTTACTATTCACCGTGTTTCCAAGAGTGCCTTTTTCATCGATAAGGCTTTGTAATTCCTTTCCGAGAACATGTATAAATGTTGTTGAGAACTCTTTTTTTACTTGGATGGATTCATACAAGTCTTTCATCAATGTAATCGGGTTTACCTTATCATATTTCCATTTGTAAACTGTGCTTAATGTTTCTCCGGAATGTTTCATGACAGAAAGGGCGAAAGCATTTCTTTTACCGCTTTCCTTTGCCGTGTGTTCCATCTCCCGAACTTTCTTTAAGACTGAATGGAGAGGGGTTTTGTAATGTGCGATTACAATACCAGCAGATGCTGTGAATTCCTCATTAGTAATATACTTGCTGTTGTTAGATATGTCGGGGAAGTCACTTATTTTATTCAATACATCGAAAAGGTATGATAAATTTACAAAAGTCAGAATATCATCACCGCCGTTATAAACGACCCTTCCATAATTGTTATCATCAATGTAATTCTTAAGTTTAGAACCGTATTTACCGAGTGTTTCTGACATGTGGTTTTGGAAATTGAGGAGCATTTTGGTTTTTTCATTATCTTGTAGATATTCTCCGCTTATCCATTTACCCATCGTGTCTCCATCTGACATAATGATGGCGTAATACTTTTTCAGAGATTTACTACTATTTTTATTAGGAGCTATGAGATCTTTTCGGGTTTCTTTCATTTCTTCAAGTCTATCTTTAAGACCTGCAAATCCTGTTTTCTTTAAGTAGTTTTCGCTTAAATTCTCCTCATATAGTAATTCATAATCAAACCCGTTACCGAAATATGATTTATATCTTTTTAATTTGTTAGTGTCAAGTTCATCTATGACATCCATCATACTGATTTTAGCTATTGAAGGGAACGACTTATTAATGTTGTAAAGTCTTTTTGAGTAACAAATACCACATAATGCTTCTCCGGAATTGAATTTATAGGTATTCTGCTTAATTTTTTTTGCGATATTATTTGATTTATTAAGATATCTTGGTTTCTTTTCGTTATAGAATAGAGCTACTCTTTCTCCGCAAATTGAACAGGTCCTGCCTTGTTGTTTATACTGGGTAAAAGCTCGTGTCTTCTTTATTTCCTGAAATAGTTTTTGAACTTCATTGAATGAATCATAATATGATGATTTTTTTTCATCGTAAGGATAAATCAGCCAATTAACTGATAGATGACTTTTTATTTGAGTTTTTAATGCTTCCGAATCATCTTCATCACATATGTTATCATACATTATTTCTTGAAAATAGTCTTTAGTCCGATTCTCAATAATTGAACCAATTTCTTGTATATCTTTATCATTCTTTCCATTTATGTCTAATGATGCTAAAAACACATTGGGCTTTGAAATGACCTCATCAGATGGATAAATAATATTAGCACCATATTCTTCTTCTGCGATATTCATAGCTTTAGTTGAAAGCTTGGATAAAATTGTACTACCCGAGAATAAATCTTGTAACTTTCTAGCCTGTGATATGAATGATTGAACTGGACCTATTGAAAATGATAGTAATGCTTTATTCATTATATTGTTAATACCTCGTAATTATTTAATGTTTTTATAAAATCATTTATGATAGTATTATTAGGAGTAGATATATTACCGCCGTGTTTATCCATTATAGAATGTCCGTTTGGTAATAATTTTGAATTAAGCCATATAATAAGGGGAAAGTAATTTTGTTCGGATTTAATGATTCTGAATATCAAAGGGGAAGAGCTTCTTTCAATTTTGCTGATATTCCTTCCATTACGACTTATACCACCCCTCATAAGTGTTTTATTACGGTGTCTTATAGGAAAACCAAAGTTTGGTGTTTTCTTGATTTGTCCTTTTACACTATCTCTGAATGATTTAAAAGGTTCTCCGATCGAGTTTAACGCATCTTTCCAGTCAGCTTTCGGGTCAAATACATAAACATTACTATCTTTCAGTATTGAATAAGATATATTGGTCGGTGTGTTTTGGTTTACTGTAATTGTGGATAATATATCACTTAAGAATTCTTTCATTCCGGACTTTTTTGAAATTACATTTCCATTGTGTAAAAACAAATTTTGATAATCATCATCACATGTTACGCTAATGTTCCCGCCACCTCGTCGGCTTCTCGTACCTATACCGCTCAGGAAAGACATACACCAAAAAGGATATACAACATCTTTCACTAGGTTAATGTTGCTATTTTCATTGTAAATTATTTTTACATCAAAAGTTGAATTAACATTGATAAAAGTGTCATCATTCAACATTAAGGGAGAATAAATAAGATATGAAATACCATGATATTTTTTAGGTACCTTATATTTTTTACCTTTTCTGCTTGTCCTATTATCATGTGGTATTTCACTCCATAAAGAATCTTTCTCATAAACATTCTTATTACCGATCCGGATTACAACTTTACTTCTGCCTTCATCTTCTCCGCTACCACCGAATATCTTTGCTTCATTTTTTCTTAGATCCTCTATTGAAAGATGAGAATTTAGGGCTCTCCACCAGAACCTTAACATTCCTTTTATGGAAGGAGGTCTTAGTTCAGGGGAGATTTTATCAACACCGGATAAAAACATGGGAGTAATTACTTGACAATGGAATGTTATGTTTTTCATCAGTTATTCCTTTGTATAAATTACTATTATAAGACTTATTATTATTCACAATTATATTTACTATACACTAATCTGAAAAAAAATATAAAAGTCTTTTCAAGACAGTGCTTGTTTTTCATTTTTAATGAAAATCATAGTGAGAGATGTTTTTAGTAAATTTTATTCTAAAAAAATGCTCTTTTTGACTAGTTTTTTATACTTAAAATATACCAAAACATCGCACTATACGGATTCTTATACAAACATATTTTTAAATACTGTCTGAGAATGTAGAACAAAATTTTTTCCATTTTAGTGTA
>CAYUUC010000077.1:11770-13444 GCA_964447635.1 uncultured Spirochaetia bacterium | reverse complement strand
ATTGTAAAAATTGAGAAATTTCATAATTAGGTACGATTTCCACAACAGTCTCTAATATAGTCTTCCTTTTTCTCGATGTTGTTAAGTCCCATTCTACGGGCAATCCTACGTAACAATGTATTCCTTTTGTATAATGAGAAGTCATGCCCGGTATGCTTCTTCATGATGGCAAACATCTTTGATAGCCAGCTTTCATCAAAAGTTTCTGTAGGCTTCTGCATATGAAACTTATTTGAATAGAAATCCATTAGTATTTGTGGCATTTGGTCTGGTGACTTAATAAAGTCGACAAAGCCGGTCTTGATAGCGTTGTTAGGCATCTCGGTATAGTCCGCACTCTCTATAGATTGTACAATGCATAAACCATTATTAGCGTTTATCTCTCTTAAGCCAAGTGTTCCATCAGACCCGGTCCCGGATAGGATGATACATGCAGATTTCCTGCCTTCTTCACTAGCCAGTGACTTGAAGAAAGAATCGATGGGGTGAAGCTTGGTCTCGTAGTCCTTAAGGTCAAACAGATGAAGCTTACGGTTATATATAGATAAATCCCTTTGTGGTGGACAGATGTAAGCGGTGTTAGGCTTAACATCTATCCCATCTTCGATACTTACAACCTGGACTTCGGTCTTATTCTGTATCAGTTCACTGAGTGAATCGTGGTTTTGTCCTGATCGGTGAAGGATAACCACATATGCCATATTAGTATTAGGTGATAGATGGGAGAAGAACTGTATGAGTGCCTGAAGACCCCCAGCTGATGCTCCTATACCTACTATGGCTTTTATGTTGTTGTCATTTTGACTCTCAGCCATACCCGATAACTCCTGATGGTTTTTTTAAGTACTTACTCTATGCATAATAATAAATATATATAAAATAATTATGCTTTTTTTATAATTAATTAATAATTGAATAATCTAAATAATAAATGTAGGGGAGGGGTTATTGATATTTATTTTTGTTATAAAATTAGGAAAAAATAATATTTATTACTAATAATAGTAATATACTTTAAGTATTGTACAAAAGAAATATTCACTTTACTTTCACACTTGAGGTGTTTAAATTTAATGATAGCGTAAGGTTATCAGGTTTGTGAGATAATTATTATGTTAAATGATGATGATTATGTAAAGGCGTATTCAGATATATTCGTGAAGTATCTTTTCGGCTCTGAAGGCAACGAAGATATTCTATTAGACTTTATTAATGATGTATTATCGGATTCCGGTTTTCCTTTAATAAAATGGGTAGAGGTGCTCAATCCTTTTAACATAAAGGAGTTCAGGTCTGATAAGCTTTCGATACTGGATGTGAAAGCAGTTGATGAAAACGAAAGGACATACAACATCGAGATACAGTCTAATCCTGAGCCACATTACAGAAACCGTATACTTTACTATTGGGCAAGGCTTTATTCAAGTCAGATGAGAAGCGGTGAGTACTATTCATTGCTGAGACCAGTAATCAGTATAAATTTGCTTAACTATGTTTTGGTGAGAGAAAACAATAGACTACACAATCTATTTTGGCTATCACTTAGCGATGACCCTGAAATAGTTCTCACAGACCATATATATTTTCACTTTATAGAGATGCCCAAGTTTGTGAAGCGCCATCCAGAACTTTTATCTGAAGACTTAGAGAAATGGGTATATTTTTATTTATATG
>CAYUUC010000077.1:0-11670 GCA_964447635.1 uncultured Spirochaetia bacterium | reverse complement strand
AAGAAAAAGGTAGAAAAGAAGGTATGAAAAATGGTAGAAAAGAAGGTATGGAAAAAGGTAGAAAAGAAGGTATGGAAAAAGGTAGAAAAGAAGAGAAAATCCAGACAGCAAAGAATATGAAGAACGATGGATTAGATATAGAAATCATCATGAAATATACCGGACTTAGTAGAAAGGATATTGAAAAACTCTGACATTAATAGAGATGCCCAAGTTTGTGAAGTGTCATCCAGAACTTTTATCTGAAGACTTAGAGAAATGGGTATATTTTTATTTATATGAAGGAAAGGAGGACGAAGAAAAAATGAAGATTCTGTTTAAAGACGATGAACCCTTACAGAAAGCCCACAATCTATATAAGAGGTTCACCAAAAGCGACGAACTACGTGAGGTATACCAAAACCGTATAGAAGCAGAGCGACGATATAATACAGCTCTATCTAACGCTGAAGAAAAAGGTAGAAAAGAAGGTATGAAAAATGGTAGAAAAGAAGGTATGGAAAATGGTAGAAAAGAAGAGAAAATCCAGACAGCAAAGAATATGAAGAACGATGGATTAGATATAGAAATCATCATGAAATATACCGGACTTAGTAGAAAGGATATTGAAAAACTCTGACATTAATATTTAGATAGATTTGTTTACTTCAATGTCACGAAATTCTAATTTTCTTCATAAATTTAATGTAATAATATATTTTTAAGTAATACACAACAAGGAGAAGGATAAACCTATGTCTAACAACATCGATAACACAGAAAAACGAACGAATACTAACTTCATCGAGGATATCATCGATAAACATCTCGAAGAAGGGGTATATGATGAAGTAAGAACCCGCTTCCCGCCGGAACCGAACGGCTATCTGCATATCGGACATGCTAAGTCAATTATCCTTAACTTTGGCTTAGCTGAGAAGTATAAGGGTGCATATTATCTAAGGTTTGATGATACAAACCCAATGAAAGAAGAGCAAAAGTATATAGACTCCATTATGGAAGATATAAGATGGCTTGGTTATGATTGGGGTGATAACCTCTTCTTCGCTTCTGATTACTTCGATAAGCTTTACGAGTTCGCCATCGACCTCATAAAGAAAGGTAAAGCTTATGTAGATGACCTGACCCCTGATGAGATAAGGGATTACAGGGGAACACCAACAGAAGCCGGAAAGGAGAGCCCTTATCGTAATCGTTCAATCGAAGAAAACCTCGAACTATTCGAGAAAATGAAAAATGGGGAATTTGAAAACGGAGCGAAGACCCTCAGGGCTAAGATAGACATGGCATCACCCAACTTAAACTTGCGTGACCCTGTAATGTATCGTATCCTTCATGCTCCTCATCCACGAACAGGGGATAAATGGTGTATCTATCCTATGTATGATTGGGCACATGGGCAATCAGACTCCATCGAGAACATCACTCACTCGATATGTACACTGGAGTTCGAAATACATCGACCACTCTACAACTGGTTTATTGAGCAATTAGGTATCCATCATCCTACTCAAATTGAGTTTGCGAGAGGAGTTGTAACCCATACAGTGATGAGCAAGCGACACCTTCTAACCCTGGTCAATAAAGGTATAGTCAGCGGTTGGGATGACCCGAGGATGCCGACTATCTCAGGAGTAAGACGTCGCGGCTATACTCCGGAAGCGTTAAAGGCTTTCTGGGATAGAGTAGGAGTAGCCAAGACCAATAGCCTTATCGATGCATCACTGCTGGAACACTTCGTCAGGGAAGACCTGAATAAACGCGCTCCCAGAGTTATGGCTGTGCTTCGACCTCTAAAGGTCATCATAGACAACTATCCTGATGATACAGAGGAATACCTAGAAGCAGACAATAACCCCGAAGACCCCTCAGCTGGTACTAGGAAGGTACCTTTCTCCAAGGTAATCTACATAGAAAAGGATGATTTCATGATTAACCCGCCAAGAAAGTACTTCAGACTATCTCCCGGGAAGGAGATACGCCTGAAACATGCTTACTATATCAAGTGTGTAGACTATGTTCAAGATGAGAACGGTGAAGTCATTGAAGTTCATTGTACATACGACCCGGACTCCCGTGGTGGATGGTCAAAGGATGGCAGAAAGGTTAAGGGTACATCCCATTGGGTATCCGCAAAACATGCTATCAAGGGTGAGGTGAGATTGTACGAGAACCTATTCCTAGCAGAGGAACCCGGCGAGGCAACCGGTGACTTTATGGATGATTTAAATCCCAACTCCCTGGAAGTACTGGAAGAATGTTTACTAGAACCAGGTCTGGCTGAAGCTAAGGGGGAGGATAAGTTCCAATTCCTAAGGATGGGTTACTTCTGCGTGGATAAGGATTCAGGCAAAGATGGGAAGCCTGTTTTCAATAAAACCATTGGTTTGAAAGATACATGGGCTAAACTCAAGAAGAAAGCTAAATAACATCAAGCAAACCAACCTATAGATAAATAATAAAAAAACTTTCAACCACTATTAACTTGCATCTTTGTTTTTGTTAACTTTACTTTATCAATATTGGAGGATAGGATAATGGATGATAAACATTATAAAGCAATCATAATAGGTTCAGGTCAGGGAGGGACACCGCTTGCCCAAACCTTTGCCGGAAAAGACTTGACGACCGCACTCATAGAAAGAAGCCATATCGGCGGAACATGTATTAACGAAGGATGTACCCCTACAAAAACTATGGTCGCAAGTGCCAAGATAGCATACTACGCAAAACGTTCATCAGACTATGGTGTTAACACAGGCAATGTAAGTATAGACCTTAAGAAAATCAGGGAAAGGAAAAGAGCCAAAGTAAAGACCTTCCGTGAAGGTAGCGAAAACCGTCTGACTGATATACCCAACCTTACCTTATATATGGGAATAGCAAGTTTTATTGGTAAAAAGTCAATATCAGTAAAAAGGAACGATGGTAGCATAGAGAACCTAACTGCGGACCGCATCTTCATTAATGCAGGCACCAGTCCTTTCATCCCACCAATCGAAGGTCTGGACGAAGTGTCCTACTTAGACTCTACATCAATCATGGAACTGGCAGATGTTCCCAAGCATCTAGCTATCATCGGTGGCGGATATATCGGTCTGGAATTTGGACAAATGTTTCAACGCTTCGGTAGCAAGGTTACTATTATCCAGCTGAAGGATAGTATCATCCCAAGGGAGGATGATGACATAATCCAGGAGTTGACCAAAATCCTAAAAGAAGACGGTATCGACATTCTACTGAACGCTAAGACCAAGACAGTTTCTCAGAAGGATGAAGGGGAGATACATATCACTATAGATACCCCAGATAGTGAGAAGAGCATATCAGCAAGTCACCTACTCGTAGCTACCGGTCGAAAACCCAACACCAAAGAACTGAATCTGCATGAAGCTGGTATTAAGACCAATGATAAAGGTTTCATCGTAGTTAATAATAAGCTCCAAACCAGCGTAGAAAGTGTTTACGCAATGGGTGACATCAAGGGACCTCCATTCTTCACCCATATATCGTATGATGATTATCGTATCATTCGTGATAACCTGCTAAAAGACAAAACGGCATCAATCAAAAATCGGCTTGTTCCTTATACAATCTATACCCATCCTCAGTTGGGTAAATTTGGGTTGAGCGAGAAAGAAGCAAAGAAACATGGAATTAAGTATAAAGTAGCGAAGATGCCTATGGAGTATGTAGCAAGGGCATTAGAGATTGATGAGCCCCGTGGGATAATGAAAGCGATAATAGATGATGATACAGACCAAATCCTAGGTTGTGCCATACTCGGAGAGGAAGGCGGGGAGATTATGTCCATGATACAAATAGCGATGCTTGGTAAGATACCTTATACATTGCTGAAGGAAGGTAACTTCGCCCACCCGACTTTCGCTGAGTCGCTAAATACGCTTTTTAGTATGATTGAGTAGCAAGCAAGGTTAATGTAAATACTCTAATTAAAATAAAATCATTCCATCAATTTTTTTCATATAAGTGTTTTATTTATTAACTTTAACTCGTGAAATCCTATAGAATAAAAATAAGGACAGACAATGCGAAAAAAAATCAATTTGATTATTGTATTTACAGCTATATTAATACTTGCCCTCCTCTCTTCATGTACTGGAACAACTAATTCAGACAATACAGGAACCGGAAACATGAGTTCTTTTAATATCCGTAAACTCGAATCTATATGCAATGAGATATCGTATAACTGGGTGGGGATGGAACTTCGATATAATGACTATACTTCGTTTCTGGATGAATGTATCGCAATTAGATATGAAACAGACATGGAGATGGCTCATAAGATACGAAAGCTAGTACCGGACGGGCACTTCTACTTTGGGCTTGATGAAAAACATCCTGAAAACCACTTTGAGGAAGCCAAAATCATACCGCTAACCCTTACCGAAGATAAAGATGGAAACACCGTTATCGTAAAGTCTACAGAGAAGCTGAGAGGTATGGGGTTGCGTGAGGGAAACATCATATTGAAGATTAATGAAAAGGATGTGCTATATTATATTCATAAGATTATGGAAATGCTACCTCAATCTACACCCTACGAAACAAAGGAAAAAGCATATCGATTACTTTTCTCCAAAATCCTATCCACAAAAAATACCGATACCTGGGATTCTTACTTCGAATTACCCACGATTGATGGCGAGACTGCAAGCATACAATACCTGAATCCAGCTAATGGTAAGATAGACGTTGCAGTAGTCGAGTTCGAACTACTTGAATCATTCATGCCATTGGACAAACTCGCAGTGGTAGCAGATAGCTATTGGAGCATACAGGATTACTATGATGTTCCTGAAGAAGACACCTGTATGTCTAAAAACGAGTTTGTAACCATGAAAGAGGTTGATGGTGAAACATGGATGATATACCATCCCTTCGACTTCTTGTATAACTTCGAGACTGAAGAAAAAGTAATCGAGAACTACGAGTGTTACATTGATTATGTCAGCCAAGCGGACCGATTCGTCCTAGACTTGAGGGATAGCATAGGTGGTTATGCTATCAACATTGATACATTGCTTGGTTTGATAAATGTAACAGGTAAGACTAAACTGTATTTCACAAAAGAGAGTGAAATCACCTTTAAAGGAAAGACCATCGATGGTTTACCACCAGTTGGAGATGATGTTCCAGTCTATATCTGGTCCAACTCCATATGCGGAAGTGCTTGTGACCTCTTCTTATACAGTGTTAAAGAAGCAAAAAATGAACACACTACCATACTCGGTAAACCTTCTGCTGGGAGGATTCAGGCTGTAACCATGTATAACCTGAAAGGCTTTGATATATCGATGCCATTCAGAGCCATTTACGATGAAAACCTCGTTCAGATGGAGGGTAAGTCCATCATGCCGGATTATTATTTCGATGTGGAGGCTTTAGACTATCGTAGCCCGGATGAAGTCTTTGAAAGATTTGTTTCTTTTGTTAATACTATAGAAGAATAATAGGTTAATCCTCACTTCTAAATCCTTATCTATTAGTAATCCCATAAATATGATAAATAATTAATAATTAAAAGGATAAAAAATGACCAAAATTAGTCTGCTTATTGTTAAATTTATTAATAAAATTTGATTAAAATTAAATCTTTTAGGAGACAAATATGAAAAAAAACTTATCGATTATGCTAATTATAGTCATACTTATCTGTTTAATACTAAGTGTAAGTATTTTGTCATCACAGGATTACTTAACATCAAACACTCTCGAAGAAAAAATTAATGGAACATACATTTGGGATGAACCATCCATGTCAGAAGATAATTACCGCTACACTATGCATTACGACAAAAACCATATTTACTATATGGTAGACGAACAAGATTCTATATCTCCGATGGGTTACTGGTTCACTACTGGGATTCCTTCATATGAAAAAGGAGGAAACCCCAAACCTATGCTTGTCTTAGCGGATATACTATTGGAAAACCTATTATATGATGAATATTCCGGACCAATCGAGTTCTTCTCGGTTCGCAATAATGGCTTTGATGAGGATAGCTGGAATATGTCTTTCTCCGGAAATGTATCCAGAGATGGAGTTTACTATATTTATGCTAGAGCCATTGCCAACCTATCGAAAAGTTCAGAGCAAATATCAAGGGGAAATCTCACCGTAAAAAACGAAGAATTGCCTGATAAGGTTCAAAGTTTAGAAAAACAGTTTAACGGTAAATTCTTCTCATGGCAAGAACCATTGTGGGAAGGTGGCTTCGAGGAATCAACCATCTATTTCTATGATGACCATCGCTATACCAGATATAAACCCAGCGAGGAGTCTTCTGGAAATGAGATTATAACGGAAGGATATTGGATATTCTCGCAGACGATTCCAATGTTATTCAGTGAAGATGAAGAAGAGGGAAACCCCATCCTTATACTTTTCCGTTATCAAATCTCTACCTTAGAACATGGGAAGAATGCCGGTGAAGTTGAGTTCTTCAGCATTGAATCACACCCCATATCCGGTTACCAAATAAGTCTTATCGGTTTCTATGATGGTGATGGAAAGCTCAAGCCAAGACAGAGAGGCATTATACACCTACAAAAGACAGAGGGTTAGATTTAATTTGTTTATTAGAAAAACTTAATCTCAACTATGACCATTTTTATTTTTTATTTCTTACTCATCATATTATTTTAAAAATATTCGTTAAGATTATTCCTATTTGAAATGAACCCTTATCCAAGAAAATCAGTATAAATTGATTATCAATAAAACTTTTCATACAGGAGAACTTATATATGAACAAGAAAAAGATAGTAATCGTCGGTGGGGTAGCAGGGGGTGCTAGTACCGCTGCTCGATTGAGAAGACTAAACGAGGAAAACGATATCATCATGCTGGAGCGGGGAAATTATGTATCCTTTGCTAACTGCGGTCTACCATACTATATAGGTGATGTGATTAAGGAAAGGGAAGCCCTGGAGCTTATGACCCCGGAAAAGTTCCTCGACAGATTCAATATCGATGTGAGAACTAATAACGAAGCAACTAAAATCAACCGTGATAAGAAGCAAATCGAAGTCCTTAACCATAAAGACAGTTCAACATACAACCTGGAATACGATAAGCTGGTTCTATCCCCCGGAGCATCTCCAATCAAACCTAACATAAAAGGTATGAATGAAGTTGACCTGTTCACTCTGCGAACCATCCCCGATTCTGTCAACATCAAGAACCATGTTGAACAGAATAAGGTTAAATCGGCTGTGGTGGTCGGTGGTGGCTTCATCGGGCTTGAATTGGCTGAGAACCTTAAGCATAGAGGATCAGATGTAATTGTAATCGAGATGCTGGAACAGGTTATGCCATCTTTCGACAGAGAAATCGCTCAGTATATACATCAGGAACTGTTGCTAAACGGAGTAAATTTGGTTCTTGGTGATGGTGTAGAAGCCTTTGAGAAAAGGTATGACACCAATATCGCAGTAACCAAAAGCGGAAGGAAAATCGAAGCAGATATGATTATCCTCGCAATAGGAGTGAAACCGGATTCAACCCTTGCTAAAGACTCCGGGTTGGATGTAGGAAAGAAAGGACATATCATAGTAGATGAACACATGATGACAAGAGACCCTGACATCTACGCTGTCGGAGATGCTGTTCAGATAAAAGATTTCATCACAGGTGAACCCATAGCTGTTCCTCTTGCAGGTCCTGCGAACAAACAAGGCCGGATTGCAGCAGAGAACATCGAAGGAAGAAACACATCCTTCAAAGGTGTTATCGGAACATCGATTGTGAAAGTGTTTGGTCTTGATGCGTCTTCCGTTGGTCTAAACGAAAAGACTTTGGTTCATATGGATATAGACTTCGATAAGGTCTATGTTCACCCCAACAATCACGCCGGTTACTATCCAAACTCCGCATCATTAACCTTCAAGCTACTCTTCTCTAAGAGCGATGGTAAGGTGTTAGGTGCGCAGATTGTTGGTGGTGCCGGAGTAGACAAACGTATCGATGTTATAGCATCCATGATTCATCAAGGAGGGACTGTGTTTGACTTAGAAGAGTTGGAGTTAGCCTACGCTCCGCCCTATGGTTCAGCCAAAGACCCGGTGAACATGGCTGGTTTCGTGGCGTCCAACTATCTAAGGGGGGACATGCCTATCGTTCATTGGTCTGAGATAGATCATCTACGGGAGAAAGGAGCTATCGTACTTGATGTAAGAACCAAGGAAGAGTATGCGGTAGGACATATTGCCGGGGCATTGAACATACCGGATATGGAGCTGAGGGGGCGTATCGATGAAGTCCCGAAGGATAAACCAGTGCTTGTCTACTGTCAGGTAGGTTTTAGAGGTTACCTTGCTACCAGGACACTAATGCAAAATGGCTTCAAGGATGTAAGGAACCTCACAGGCGGTTATAAGCTCTATCATATGGCACATCAACCATTTGATAAACCTTTGGAAGTATATCAGGATGATAGAGCTAAACAAAAGGAAGACGAAGTTGGTCGTCCACTCGATGATACAATACATAAGTCGATGTCACAAGAGGTCGTAGAGCTGGACTGTAGTGGTCTTCAGTGTCCTGGACCTATCATGAAAATATCCCAGAAGATGAAAGAAATAGCCCCCGGTTCATCTATAAAAGTATATGCAACTGACCCCGGTTTCGCTGCGGACCTACCCGCATGGGCAAGAAGCACCGGAAACAATGTCGAATCACTGGCTAAGGAAGACGGTAAGTTTGTTGCTATCGTCAAGAAGACTGAAGGCGAGACCAAGACCAAACAATATTCCGGTGGAAAACTACCCGATGACAAGTCTATCATACTTTTTAGTGATGATATGGACAAAGGGCTGGCTGCGTTTATACTGGCTAATTCTGCTGTGTCGATGGGTCGCAAAGTAACCATCTTTGCTACTTTCTGGGGATTAAACCTACTCAAGAAAGATAAGAAGCCTAAGAAGGTGAAGAAGAGCTTCATCCAAAAGCTGATGGCGTCTATGATGACCAAAGGACCTCAGAAAGCGACTCTATCTAAGATGAATATGATGGGTATAGGCTCTAACATGATGAAAGGCATAATGAAAAGGAACAATGTGGACAGCCTGAGAGAGATGGTCAGGAAAGCTATAGACAATGGAGTGAAGGTTATCGCCTGTATAATGAGTATGGAGCTTATGGGTATCAAAGAGGAAGAGCTAATCGATGGTATAGAGTTTGCCGGGGCGACCGCTTTTCTTGAAGCCTCCGAGAATAGCGATACCAACCTTTTCATAAGCTGAGATTGTATGAAACGGGTATACTATGCAATCACATTGATCGGAGTGGGGTTTTTGTAGTGGAATAAGTTTTCGATTACAAAGTGCCTGTGTTTAAGGGCTGCCTGGTGGAAAAGTACCCAATCCTTTTCGAAAAAACCTTCTTTACGGGGGAAGTGTAGTTTCTCAAAGTCTGAATGATTGAATGAGTCCCACTTTACATCGTTAGAGTCCAGGTCTTCGGTTAACGCATCCCGTCTACAATCATACTTATCGTAATAATATTTGTAAGGATGAAACAAGTGAGAATATGCATCTCTCCATTTATGACAATGAAGTTCGGTATCGCTTTTAAAGGAGAAGAAGTTATAATTCTTCGGTTGGTAGATAAACATACGATATACTTCATCCTTGATATTGTTCCAATCCTCAGATGGATTTTCTTTCCACTCTTCGAGGAAGCATAGTTTATCATAAATCATCTCTGCCGCTCTCAGATAGATCATCGGGTTTTCTTTGATATAGAACTTTCCACCGATGTCACCTTTCCACACCAAATAGGATAAATCTGGCATCATTCCAGCAGGCAGGTGACCAATCTTAGGTGATATATTGAATGCTATATTCTCAAAAGTAAGGTATTTCCATCTCCTACCTGTCCACCGATATAGCATAGTCGTTTTGTTCTCAATATGTCTTCTACCGGAGAAGCCATGATGGGTGAATGTATCAGCATAAGTATGTAAAGCTATCCCTAACCGATAAAGCCTTAGTCTATCATCCTCTTCGTTAAGGGCATCTTCATAAAGCATCTCAGCAAACTCGGATGCAGGTTCGGTTATGAATCGGTCATCTATCTTGATTACCGGCTTGGGAGGGAGGAAATGGAAAGGGAGGAAAACCCTCTTCTGGGTAGTCCAATTAAAGATTTGTAAGCCGTAATGAGCTGTCCTTACGGGGTCAAAGGCTATATCCCCAATCTTGATAAGCATACTCTCCGTTGAATTGTCAACATATTGGGAGGCATAAGCCAGTGTTAGGGAATCTTTCTTACTAAAACCCGCATTTAGAGCAAGATAAGCTACACAATAATAATGGAAATCTTTATTCATTACTTCTCCATTATGGATATGAGATTATAATTTAATATTACAAAATATTGTTAAGCTATTTTTAATAAGTTAATGAAAATAACCTTTTTATTTTAATTTCAATGCTGATATTAATTTACTAATATCACCGTTTACTTCTACTCCGGCACTCGTTCCCTTACCGGTGAATATGGGTATGTCTTTACCATCTTTCAGACTATAAAAACTAAGGTCTATATATGACTTTAGACTCTCATTACACCTTCCTATCATCTCCCCGATTATTGGGGCTTTCAAGTCGATACCTCCTACTTTATGAGCTTTAACCGCCAATCTATAATGCTTATTAATCACATCAAGGTTAACTATGGTTAAGGGTTCACCATCGGGAGTTTTTGTTTCTTCGAGGTTTAAATCCTTGATTTTGGAGCGGTTGTATGTTGCGAATTGGTATAACTCGCCTTGATAATAGAAGCCCATAACAAACCCCGGGAAGAAGCTGAACAGCCATGGTATATGAGCGACAGAGATGACCACAGAAGCTTCAGCTCCCTCAAATAGATTGCTTTGCATCCATATCCAGCTTTTAGGGAATGATTTGCCCCAATTCTTCTCGATATAGCCTTTTCCACTAGTGAAGTCAATCTCATCACCATCTACCATTAGCTTACCAGTGATAGTGTTATTAAAGCTAATCACCCCGTAATAGCATTCCATGAAAGGTACCGTTTCAAACCAGCCCATAGCCCCCGGAGAGAGAAAAGAGGGAGGCCATCCGTAAACCTTATCCAGCTTTAACTCCCCTTTTATCTGTCTTTCATCATCATTAATGTCAATAAGGATATGGTTTTTGGTGAAGTGATTCTTTCCAATACGCAGGTCAAGGTCATTTTTTGAGTAATAGAAATCATTTATATCAAATTTATGGTAGGTATAGATGTTATCTTTGCCGTTGTATGCTTGGATAAAGGCATGCGAGTTGGTTTTATCTTTTCCGAAAGCGATCCCCGGGATAAAAGCATATGCATGCTTTTCTTCTTTATCGATTAACTTATAATATACACCTTCAAAGAAATTCCTGTCATTAAGGCGGTTTTTACCGTGATATGCTTCAGGTTTACGCAAGACTGTACCTCCAGTTGTGTTATTGGTGATTAAAATTATAATATAAATATTTAAATTTAACAAAAATTGTTGATTTTCTTATACCAAAATATCGATTTTGATAGAATAACTGTTGATCTTTATTAAATCCGTTTTTAAAAGGTCATTGGATTGAACAGCACCTTTAATTGGTTTTTTTGAAGTAAATAACAATTTCAACAATATG
>CAYUUC010000076.1:0-13533 GCA_964447635.1 uncultured Spirochaetia bacterium | reverse complement strand
ATTAATAACCCAAGTTGTGTATAAAAAAATTAAGTAAATATTATTCTTATGGGCGATAATTTATCTAATATTTGTGAATAATACATGCTACTACATATATTCTTAAAAAAAAACATCAATTCTATAAAGGTTTTCCAACGAAATATCTGAAAATTCTTCGAGTTTCTGTCAAACTCAGGAAAAAAAGGTTCACCATCTAATAAATTAATGTATAATATGATAATTGATAGTTAAATCATCTATCACGACGGCTTAAGAGTATATATAACAATAGTATAAGGGATGCCATCATAAAGAAACCAATGATGAATATCCATAAATCATTTAATCCCTGCGACTCCAGCACATTTAGCCGACCCAGAGGAACAATGATGAATAAAGCCAGTATAGCAAAAACCACCGCATACAATAGGAAGTCCAATACCTTTGTCACAATAGCTCTTAAATTGATGAACCTCCTGGATAACTCACCGATGGAACTTAAGATGTTAATATATAGTAAGACAGCCAAACCACCAATGATGCTTTGAATTAGATTCAGTCTGTAACCATTATTCATTATCAATAACATCCGGAATACAACCACAAAAAAAACAAAGTAAAACCACCACATCCTAAGGTTAATCAGGGAAAGGACAGCGATAATCAAGCATGGGACAAGGGTAAACAAGAATAAACCACTTAAATAGAACCCCGGTTCATAAGGAAAAGCCAAACCAATAAGCAGTATAGACAATAAAACCAATACAAAAGGCAATCTCATTTCACCAGTAGCTCCGAACATTGTCTTACTCTTTCTAACTATCTCCTTCTCTGCCATATCTTCTCCAATCTCTTTATGATTTGATGAAAGGGTTCATTAATGCTCCAGTTCTGATGTATTATGCCGTTATCTGATAGTACTTTAGACCGGTTATTATACCTGATACTGAATATATTGCCAGCTATCCTCTTCCACTCCTCCGATTCAATCCTATTTATAGCAACTCCCATCACATCAATACTTATAACCACCACATCCAGCTTTATCTTCCTCATCCTTCTTATAAGGCTTAATATGTCTTCGTTATCCAGTGTGGATGAGGTAAAGACATATACTAATCCCCTCTGAGGGAGCATTCTTTCCGGTATTCTAATCCCGCCTGATTTGAAGATGGGGTCTCTATTTGCCGATAGCTCAATCAAGAATTCGATTATCCGCTGGAAGTGCTTCTTACCTGTATGGAAAGGGATTCGCCGAATGGTCATTCCTATCTCGATTAGAGAAACCCGGTCTTTCTGCTTAGTATAATGCTTTGCCAGCATGGATATTGCCTCTATCACCTTACCACGATAGTTCAGCTCGAATGTCCCGTAATTAAGATTATTATCGATTATGAAAAGGATATTAGCATTAGATTCCTGATAATAGCGGTTAACATAGAGTTTTCCCTTCTTGGCGGACAGCTTCCAGTTTATATGCTTAATCCTGTCCTGACCTTGATATTCTTGTATATCGGCAAAGTCAAACCCTTCCCCATACATATTTGAGGTGTAGTTGCCTATACTGTTCGTCGTCTTAGATGGGATTAAGGCAGATTTCATCTTAACCGATATATCGGGCAGGACTGATATGAGGGGTAAGTCCACCCGATATTCATTCCAGAATAAGTTCATGGCACTACTATATTGGATGACCAACTCACCAGCGATGTATTTACCGGGATTTAGACCCTTAACTTCATTTTCCAGGATGAACTCTTCGCCTTTTTTCAGGATAACCACCTCTTTACTCGATGCTTCATTTGCATAACCCAGGAAATGGTTAGGATAGAAGTCTATCGATATTAACCCTGTGCTCTTCTTCGCCTTGACTACACTTTTAATCACGAATATCTCCCCGATGTCAATCTGGTTAAACTCTGCTGGGATGAGTTCCCCATCAAAGCTGGTTTTCAATATAGAATGGGAGAACTCAAGATGCGGTTTACTATGGGTTATAAATGGGATTATAAGACTTAAAATGCATGCTATAGCTCCGAATAAGAAAAAGACTTTAAAACCGGATAATATGTAAAAAACCAGTAAAAGTAATACACTAAAGAAGATGTATATAACAGATTTGTTGTACTTGACTTTCACAAGCTCTTTCCCCCTTAATCTAACTACACTTGTTCTATCCGGCTGATAAGGTCTGATACTTCCTCACTAAGGACTATATCCATGTTTTGATAGTTCTTGTAGGGTCGTTTCTCTTTGACCAATCGAAGAAGCTTATCGTCCAAATAGTTCTCGTAGTTTGTATTGTATAGGCTCATCTCATACTTAGACCGGTACCTTTCCAGCAATAGCGACCTGAGTATCGGTACCAACGAATAATCGAAATATTGCACATCGTTCTCCCGTTCCAATCGTTGAATTATGTTTAATACCTTGGAATAGCCTATAGGTAGCACCATCTCTTCTTCTCCCTCTACCTCAACCATAGCTTGCTTGTACTTATTACGGAAGACCAGGAATACTCCCAGCGAGAATAGGACTGCCACCAACCCAGCTAAAATGGTCAGGTGTAAAAGCTGAATTCCCTCTGAGAATAGAGACAAGAACAGATAACCCCCGACCAGTATAGCAATGATAATCTTAATCCATTCCGGGAACTTATCCGTTTTAAACAATCTCTTGGTGATACTATCTTTTTTCAATTTAGACCTTGCCATCTTTCACCTCGGCTGAAGAATCCACCATTAGTTTATACTTCTCGATTAAGTCTTGGTTGATTCTATTCAGTATTTCGATAATCATAGACCTTTCATCATCGGTAACAGGATTGATACTATACCGTGCTTTCTCAAAAAGACTAACCAAGGTTTGAATATCATCCTTCCTAATCTTAAAAGCCCTGAACACCCTCTCGGCGAACTCAAAAGGTGTCTCCGAGCTTATCTTATATAGATTGACATTCTTCATTCTATCCAGGAACACCGAATAAGCTAGGATTACCACCTCTCTCGGCTCTCCTCTCTCATTCAATGCTTCTATGGTTATCCCTAAACTCTTACTGAACTTCTTTAGGGTTTCCTTGTCAATCTCTTCTTCTTCAGTACTGACTTTTCCCCGTTCTTTAGACCTTAATAGAGTAAAGATGAGAGAGCCGGTCACAAATAAGACCATAATTAATCCTCCGATGAAAAAAACCGAATTGTCTATCCCCTGCCTTTTATCCTTAATAGGTGGGTCATAGAAGTCATCCTCGCTGTCTTTGTCTTCATCATGTTTGTACGAGAATGGGGTATCGTCTTTTTCTTCTTCCTCCTGCGCCTCCTCTTCTTCCTCTTCTATCCATTCTTCCTGCGCTTCATCTTCTTCCTCTTCTTCGACCAGTTCTTCCATATACCCTTCAAACTCGGGAGCTTCCACCTGTTCTGCGTCTCTATTATCGCTGAATATGATTATGTTAAAATCTGCCGGTATTATCAATATTAGTACAGCAATAAGCAATACCGCCATCAAAACCAATACCCACTTCCAATTGATGATGCTAAAGACTATCAGAGCTGATAAGAAGATGGTTGCGATAAAAGTAAGGAAAAGAATAATTATATTTGTACCGGTTAATTCAAAAGCGAAAGGGTTACTCCATTGAGAACGATTAAACAGGTTTCTGGTCCTTTCTTCTGGAACATTGTTGTCGTAACTGTCTACATCAGCTATTAGTCCTAATCCTATCACAAAAACCAGGAACACCAAAACGACAATGACTCTTGGAATAACTCTTTCCATAGAATGAATCCTTATTTAAGATTTTACTTAAACTAATGGTTTACAAATTAAATTATAATAAAAAACAGGTTGGTTCTAAAATAGTTCCTAGTATGAAATTTCTGGTTTTAAAAGAGACCCTCCTAAATCCTCCCTCATAGGGAGGACTTAAAGAACTTATCTCTTAACCTCTTCTACTCACACTTTTACTAATTCTTTCCCCTATGAGGGGAAAGGTAGAATGGGGTCTCTTAATAAAAGATCAGACTTATATCAACAAAAATTTCCCAGTAGGAAATAGTTAGAGCATTTATCCTGAAATCTAATCTATCTAAGTATTTTGTCTTAGGCTCATACCCCTCGCCATGAGGACATACGGGATAAGGCATAATAAGACCATCACACCAACGACAATGATGCCATCCCATTCAATGGGCTTGTTATCGAACATACTCTGATAAACCATTATCGGCAAAAGACCAAGTGAAAGCAAACCATACATCAGCAACAAGCCTCCCCCTACTACAAAACCCAAGGGCTTCTTCAACCACAGCAAGATGCCACCCAATAGCATAGCAGGAACGCCCACAATCAAGTCATTTATCCAGAGGGTGGTCTTGAACACATCGGGTTGAGAATCCTTCAGAACAGCGTCTATGATTTGAACAGTTTGTCTGCCAGCCACGAATACAGCCAGGATGAGGAGCACCCCAGCAGCAAACCTCGCCGGCACCTTATCGATGAGTCTATCACGAACAGACCCACCGTCTATACCCGCCACAATGCCAACCATAGTGTATACGCTAAGAGCTATCAGGACAATGTATGGCAGAAACATAACATTAAACGGCATCATCAGAAGGTTATTTACATATGTATAGACCGTATAGAACAATAAACCAGGCAATGTTAATAGACCAATTAGGCTACCACGCATGGAAAGAACCACTGATAAAATGATTAATGGCACTATCAAAGATATATTGAATATGTCTGTGACATGGAAAGCCTTCATTAGTTCATCAGTTGGGTAGAAGGTATTCTTAAAGATAATACTTATGATTGATATACCAGCCATGATTAAGGCGATGAGTATGATAAAGGTATAGACAAGTGCCATATTGACTTTTGTGGGAAGCCCCTTGTATTGTGTTTCGAATTTATTCATCTTTTCACTCCTTTATTGATACTTGTTCTTTATTGAAACCCATTCTAAGAAGGTCTATCCCCAGCGATAAGTACCATATCAGGTAGACCGGACCGACAACCATGATGATGGTATCTGCAATCGAATGGAGGAACGGGTGCATGATATGCTGGGTCAAATCGAAACCGTTGGCAATGATACCACTGATGGCTGTTAATATGCCAAACTGTTTGCTACGAATCATTACAATAGATATCAACACTCCTGAACCCTGCAAGAGTATCCCGCCGATGAAACCCGCAGTGTGAACCCACATACCCGAAGCCATCACCGCTTCACCGGCTGATAGATACATCATCCTTTCTGCTTCATTCACGGTTGATGCGTATTGACCGGATAGATGCATCAGTGAGAATCCGGAATGGGTGGTGAAGGTACATATCACCGCTATGAAAGTCAATATCATGGCGAAAATTGAATAAGCAAGAGTAGTCTTCCTCATCGCTCCGAAAATGGCGTAAAATGTGAATAAGTATAGGAATAGGAGGATGATGGTGAGGTAATCATTGACCAGAAAAGCCTTGAACGGTTCATTATTATATAAGGTGAAGTATTCCAATGTTGTTGTTGGTTTATCTATCGTAATGTTAGCTATTATTGGTAACAAGACTAACAAGAGAATCGATACGAGTTGCAAGAATGCGGCGATACCGCCCACCTTGAACATCGTCTTCCAGTGATTATTATCAGAATTGTTAACAATATACATAAATCATTCTCCTTCTTACTTTATGTTAACCTGACAGAAGGGTCATTAAACCTTAGATCGTATACCTATAAAGCATACCAGACCTTATTTAATATCCCACCAGCTATTGTAAACATCTCATGTCTGATATCTAAAGGTAAACCCGCGAAGGCTGATGTGTATATACATTTTACCGGATGGATATGGTTTTATCTTGTTGTATGGTTTATGCTTTTCATGTATCCATCTTCATATTTGTTCCAGAAGTATTTACTGAACGAGCTATATGAAAAAGCCTTAAACCAAGCAAGAGGTACCAAACCATATACAATATACCGGCAACCATTGCTAACCCCATGGTCACATCATTAAGCGATGATACAAAAGATGTAAGTACCTCAAAAACCATGAAGATGCTGAAGCATAGTACGCCTGCTATAGCATTCACCTTACCAAACACATTGTTACGAAGCATAACGATGGATAACAACAGTCCTGATAAACTGGACAGGATGAAAGCCAGGAAAGTACCCGGGGTATGACTTCCTCCTACTGAAAGCATCGCCTTGCCTGCTGATTCTATCATCGCCTGTTGGGCTTCCGTCGTCGCAACAGCATATTGACCGCTTAGCTCAAGCATAGGGAATGCTCTATTGGTAGCGTAGAAGACAGCTGTTCCGATAAAGGATATTACCACAGCCAACAAAGCAAATGACTTATCTACTTTTCGATGGGCGATGTAAATGGCTAGCATGGTTGGTATACCGAATGAAACGAGGAATATGTTTACTAACCCGAGATTACGCATACCCATAAACGGGTTACGCTGTAGTAGGTTGAACCATTCTACAACAGTCAGGTCTGTGGCTGTACCGTCTGGTAATAATGTAAAGATAATCTCCGCTAAAGCTGTTAATATAAGTAAGAAAGAGAAAATCCCTCCGATGATGAATATCTCTTTCCATCTTCGATTAATCGTATCTTTATTTATTTCTGACATAGTTTCCCCTTTATTGCTAATAAAGATAGATATATATTAATACCTGATTGTTAAGAATTGATGATTATTGGTTAGCCTCAGCTAATGCCTTTTCTATCGCTTTTAGAATGACCTTACTACTCGAAGTTGCCCCGGTAACAGCATCCACCATTAAAGACTGAGCTTCAAGGACTCTATTAGCCATTTCTTCGGCTTCTTCTCCCTGTCCGTGTTGGTGCTTCACCAATTCAATATTGGTTATCTTATGGTTTTTCACGGTCACATTAACTTCCACATCTATCGGGAATACATAATGCTTACCGATATAAGTTCCATCCGGTATCCTGTTTAGGTCTAAATCTGTGATACTAATATCATCAATCTGTCTTTCATGGTTGGACATTATGATATTTATAGTGATGAAGCCACCGGCAACCAGAACCAAAATAATGATGAGAATTATGATTAATTTCCTTTTCATATTGAATTTAGCCTCTTATTCATTTATAATTGATTTAGCCCAATCTTCCGCCCGTTCTTCTTCTCCATCAGCGAGTGGACCTTCTTTATCATTGACATAGTAGCCTTGTGCAGGAGTGGCGACGGTACCGCCTTTTTTAACCAGCTTATTTTCTATTTTTTCAGCGGCGTATCCTAAAAGATTGACCATGAAAGTTAATATTTTAGTATTGATTGATTTTATATCAGCTCTGGTATCGAAAGCCGCCACCTTAACCCCATCAAGGCTGTTTTTAGGCAGGCTTTTCAACAGCTGGTTTATCTCTTTAGACGGGTTAAATGCTCTGGTAGGAGAACCCACGATTAAAGTCTCTATCCCGTTGAAATGCTCTTCTTTGATGTCGCTTACCTTTATCGCCCCTCCTTCACTGCCAATAGCTTTGGCAATGGTTTGAGCTATCTTTTCTGTATTTCCGAAAAACGAATCATATACCACCAGTTTTTTCATAAGGTTATACATCTCCTTGAATTTTTGGTTATAAGATAAATCTTTTCTACAAGTCTACTCGAACTTATTCCAATTCAAACAACCAATTTCGATTGGTCAATAAGCCCTTATAAATTCGATGGAAAGGTTAAAATCATTAAGTTAAATTATAAACTTGTTGAATAAATATATAAATCTATCACCTAGTAATCAAATTCCATACTCCTTTCAACTTTATTCTGAATTCCAACTATTTTATTATTCCTTTTCTGATTTTTACTATCAGCCTTTTAATTTTTCGATATCCTCTTTTGACAATTCTGTCACTTCCATTATGAGATTTATATCCAATCCCTTTCCCAGCATCTTTTTAGCGATTTGTCTTTGTTCTTCTTTCCTACCTTTTTCGATACCTTTTTCGATACCTTTTTCTAAGGCACTATTAATCATTGTTTTCTTTATCCTTTCCCCTTCCACTCGCATTTCGTATATCTCTCTAAGTCTTTCATCCTGGGTAAACTTCTTATACTCATTGTGAGCCCTAAATAAAGGCTCATCATATTCAACTAATATCTTCATCTTATTATCATCCTCCTTTCCCTCGTTGATAAAGAAATAAACCCATCTCTCTAAATCTGTTAAGGTCTGTATAGGCTTATCCTTGAATAGCTTGGGAAACTCTATGAAATGAATATAAATGAGATTAGTTAATACTAACTCAGGATTCGATTTCAACGATAAATGAAATACATTATGTAAATCACTCGTACCTTTTATAAATTTGAAGTTTAACAGATTTATACTTATCGTAGGTCTAAGCAAACCATAGTCCTCTCCTTCCTTAATCTGGGATGTATACAACTTCGACCAATAAAAAAGAACACGATTAACAAAGAAGCGGTGGTTGGCTGATTGAACCTCGATGTTGTAATGCTTACCATTTTCGTCAACAACCTTCAAATCAAGATATGACTCTTTGTCCATAGGGAAATCCTTCAGGTTGAATGGATTCTTTACCGTCACACTCACCACTTTCGGAAATCCTTCATCAGTCAATACATCATTAAGAAAGTCAAGTAGTATGTCCTCGTTACCTTCTTTACCGAAAAGGTACTTGATGAATATGTCTGAATAAGCCTTAACATATCCTTCACTCATCTTAATAAACCTTGCAAACTATTTTATAATTAAATAATAATCAATTTATAAGCATAGAGCAACAAATTTCTTCTAAAGATAGTAACTGATTGATTTGTTGAATTAGTCTAAAATTAACAATACTTATTGACTAGCGTTTTATATTTACCCTAAGTTAAGTATTTGATATCTTATATAAAATATGAAAAAAGGAGATACAAAGTAAAATGAAAGTAAAGATTAAACAATTGATGATGATAAGCATATTATTCGCTTTCATCTTATTAATAACCTTTTGTAAACCATTGGGCAATGATTCGGGGGATAGCGGTTCACTTGATGATTCTGGGATGGAGGAAGAATTACCGGATGATATCGTCTATGAGGATGCTGGAATTTTCGTCTCTACCACTGGTAGCAATGATAATGGAGACGGCTCCATCGGTAATCCATATCAAACAATACAGTATGTATTAGATAATGTCGCTATGGAAGGAGATACAATAATACTAAGAGGCGGAACTTATCCGGAAAAGATTAGAATCCGGGAACCTAATATAACAATACGGTCAAAAAGTGATGAATGGGCAATCATTCAAATTCCTTATGATGTTGATGGTGAAGATATATGTGTTTACTTCGATGTCGACTCTTCATATAGCAAACTCCAAAGAGTAGAAGTAATCGGGGGATATTATTATGGACTAAAATTCGAAACAAAATGGGACTGGGGAGACCCAGATGATAGAACAGGAGCTTCCCACATCGAAATTAGGGATTGTATCATCCATGATACAGGAAGAGATTGTATAAAGATTACCCCTAATTGTGATTATATAACGATAACCAATTGCGAAATATACAATTCAGGTATGAGATACGATGGAAACGCTGAGGGTATAGACTGTGTTAATGGTGATTGGATATTAATACAGGATTGCTATATACATGATATCGCTACCAATGGGATATATTTTAAGGGCGGTTCTATGAACTGTATCCTACAAAGGACCAAAATACATAATACAGGTGGAGCAGGAGCGATGACGGGATTCGATACCAGCCCGGAATACTTTGACCTGGATGTTAATCCAGATTACTATGAATCGATTGATTGTGTAATCCGCAACTGCATCATATCAGAAACAGAACACGGCGGGATAAGTCTGTATGCATCGAAAAACTCCAGGATATATAATAATACCATCATCAATAGTGCGAAAACCTATCACAGCCCTATTTATTTCGGATTGACTTTTCAGGACTGGGACCCTGATGCAGGAAGACCATCAAACATTAATCCTACTATCATTAATAACCTGGTTAAACAGTCATCATATATTACTAATCCCATTATCGATATTAGATATTCAGATGAATTGGGCGGGATGAGTGCCTTATCGGGTGAGCCGGTAATGGATAACAACTTATACTATCACGAAGGACAGCCTTGTTTATTCGAAGATAATAGACCGGGGAATGAGTTTAGTGGTAACTTATCTCTATGGAAAACGCATATCTCTGGTGATAGCAATTCAATAGAAACCGACCCTCATATTGATAGTGATCATCATCTGTTAGATAGCAGTCCATGTATAGATGCCGGTCAAGATGTTGCTCTGGTTAGCTATGACATAGAACAAGATGAAAGGATTAATACCTACGATATCGGGGCTGATGAGTATTAAGACTAGCTCTGTTTAGTTGATTTTCGTTTCTTCTCCTCTTCCTGCTGTCGTTTATAGGTATGCTTTACCGAAAAGAACAGCCATAGGAAGCCAAGAATGGGTATAAGAGGAGTTAAAAACATAAACATCAAATTGTTCTCCCTCGCTTTAAGCAGAAATTCCCTCATTTCCTCGAATGTTTGTCCCTTTTGACCGATGAAATGATGGTCGAGATTCCCAATCTCATATATAACAGGGAAGGTATCATTAGTGAGAACATCATCGGGCATCTTTTGCCCCCTGATTATGTTTTCGACCAGCCTATCATGTTCTTTTTGTATTTGATAGAGCCATTTATACTCCTCTTTACTGATATTACTTTTTAGCTTATAATTACCGTTCTTTCCTACGGTTAGTTTATAAACCTCCTCCAACAGTTGCCGTTCGCTTTTAGAAGAAAGCTGGTCTTGGAATGAGTTATATTTATTTATGGATAATTCATCATTTGCAACAATGTAGTAGTAATATCCTCCATTTTTGGTAGACCCAACAACAGCTTTGGTTTCAATCGATGAACTCTCATCCAGGAAAGGTGCTTGCGAGAAATATCCGTAGAAAGCCCCCCAAACCAGATATAAACCACCAAAAATCAAAGCTACCGTCGTCAGAAGCTTCAACATATTGTACTTAAGGAAATTGTCCTTGAAAGTGCCTTTAGGTAGTTTAAATACTTTTTTGTTATAATATTTTGATTGCATAAGTATACTCGTTTATCGAAAAAAATCGTATAACCAAAAAATATCATATAAATCAATAAATCCAAAGAAACCATTTTACATACATCTATTTTAATTATATATAAAATCAACTTAATGGCATAGTTTTTGAGTAAACCAATAATAAATTGGAGTTGAGGTTGGTTAATCATTTGCTTATTGTGACGATGAAAAAGCAAGTCCAAAAGGCCATAGCAATAACCAATATGATATACTAATCATAGGCATCACCACCAGCGACCGGGGCTTTATCGCTAGAGTAGCTAAGCAACAACGCTTCTATCAGCAAAATGGACTGAATGTTCAAATCAATGAATATATCACAGAAACACAGATAATAGAAAAACTAAACCAGGACCTGGTGGATATAGCATTCTCTACCGGGTTTGTGTTTGTGAAATAAAGCATAATTAAAACTCTCTCGGCTTCAGTCTTAGCTTCGTTACATTTCTTATATTGATAAATGATATTACTAATATGATGGAATTTAATTTATTACTTAATGAATAAGATTAGATTAAATAAAAAATAACGAAAATCAATTAAGCAGTGTTTATTAACAAAGACCAAAATTAATGTAGAGGTAGGTTTATTAAAAAATCGCCTGTAAAAAGTGAAAATTGCTGATAAAATTATTATTTTTTTAATGGAGGAATTTCAATACAAATGAAAAGTAAAAATTTGATAATAACTGTTTTAATCGTGATATTCTCAGTAGCGTTGCTGGGTAATGTTCTATTTACGCAGGAAGTCGACCCGGAAGATTTATTCATGAAGATAAGGAATGCCTACATGGCAAAGTTCCCTACCGACTTCACCGCCGATATACAAAGCAAGACTCTGTCCAAGGAGCTGGAAGATGTTCCTGATTACGAGAAGATAGACCCGGAACAGCCTTTCTCAATTAAGTTTATATTCCTGAAGGAGTATGGGGAGCGTATAATCGTAGAGAATGCCTGTATGCTTACTCGAAACAAGTTCCAGGATTATCTTGAGGTGTATCAATCCTTCCGAAGCTTCTTAGACCCGTCTATAACCGCAGAATCATTCTTCAGGAAGTATTTATGGGAAGTAGTGGATGCCAACAATAAATTCTATGTGATAAAGATGTCTGTTAGGGGTTCAAAGGACGAATACTACCAGATATATGTCAATCGTAAGGATATGCTTGTGGAAAGGACATTTTATTATAAAGATAAAGTTGAAACTGGAAGGGTCGATATTGATTATAAGAAGATAGGCAGGTTTGTGGTACCTTCTGATATAAAAGGCATGACCAACATAGTCAACGAAGAAAACCAGGTAGAAAGGAAAGAATTTGAAATTCATCTTAAGGATTTTAAAGTAAATCAAAACCTCACAGTAGACGATATACTAGGAGATGAGGGGATTGATTGTTAAGTAAGATATTTATTGAGGGGTAAGTTTATGCATATAACAACCGAAAAGAGGATTAAACACAAGAATACGGTGGAGAAGCTAAGGAAAGAGATTGGCGAGATAAGCGTGGAAAACCGTAAGCTCATGGGAGTGATGGATGATAAGATGGAGAGAACGGGAGATTTCGATGGGTACCGAACCATAGCTATTTCATTCAACTATCTTAGAATCTGCGAACGTTATCTGGAGATAAACCAAAGCTCTATCGAAAACCTAAACAAAAGAAGCGATAACGACCTTAAAGAAGCAAGGAGTAACTATTCCAATTCTATAAGAGAGCTGGAAAGATGGACCAGGCAAATACCTGATTACCTAACCGAAAAAGACCAATACATGGAAAAGATTAAAAAGTTTAATCATGTACGGTTGTTGGAACTTATGAAGACATACCTGGATAATATAGAAAGACTATATGAGGGCTTCAAGAAGACTAGATGGTGGGGGAATATCGTATCTCTCGAAGGTCAAGCTCTCAACGCATTCCTCTATCTTGTGGACTTTAAAGAGATAAGCAACCCTCATTACATGAAAGCATTCTATGACCAAAAGATACAAATCAGGATGCGCCTGTTGGAATGGCTAAAAAAGGTAAGTAACCTTTTCCGGGAAAAATATATGCTTCAGACCAGGGAAACCGGCGATACTGACATCAAACTCGCTATCAAGTTCCAGGACCACCTAAGGCGTATATGTGCCGTCATCGGTGAGCCAGACGAAGTAGAACAGGCAAGGAAGACCATTGCTGTTTGGAAATCTATGAAGGAAAAGGACGCACTGGAAAGAGAAAAGAAGATGAACCGCAGAAACTAATCTCATCTTTATCTAATAGAATACCACTTTTTTTAACACAATTCCTACTTAAATATAGTTCAATAAAACATTAATAATATTAAGATATATCTTGTATTTTTATTAAAATATGTTATATTTATATGTATGAAAGCAAAAGAATTAC
>CAYUUC010000075.1:0-13630 GCA_964447635.1 uncultured Spirochaetia bacterium | reverse complement strand
ATTTTAATAGAAAATAAAAAGGATTGGGAAATAATATAATGAAAAAAATAGATTCCTTTTATAAAGAAAACCAAGAATTTATTGATGATTTATTAAGAGAAGTAGAACCGATGAGTAAAACAATTAATAATAGTTTAAAGGGGGATAATGAACCGGATTTTCTAAATGAGAACAAAGGAAAAAAGATAAAAATTAAGTTCATTAAAGGCGAGGAAAGAGAAGGAGAACTAAAGGATATATCAAATTTTGGAATACTTATAACTGCTGATGATAGTGAGGTATTCTATTATAAACATTCGATTGAATATTATTTTATAAATGAATAACTTAATTAAATTCTTCTAATAAATCGATTCCAATTGAATATAATTGATGATATCCATTCTTAGATAAATGTTTAATCTCTTTAACGCTATACAGGTCATCGAATAGGATAGGGTAGCCTATGCTATGTAAGTGAAGTCTAATTTGATGTCTTTTACCTTTCCTGATTTTACATAAGACCCAGGTAAATTTATTTTTATTCAATTTATTTATATTAACAGAAGGGAATAAGACCATATTATCTAAGTATTTAGACCAAATTTCCACCGCAGATTCTTCCTTTATCAACTCAAAGTATGTTTCACATTGTTGTGGTTTTCCTCGAAATTGCGAAGTATCTAAAGCTAAGACCATCTTCTTCTTTTTCCTTTTATGATGTGCGATAGGAGTGTTTATAATCCCACTTTTCTTACAACCGTTATTATAAGAATATGCTAGATATGTTTTTACGATTTTCTCATTTATCATAAGTTTTTTTAATCTATAGAAAGCTTCATTAGTTTTAGCAACGATAACTATACCTCCGGTTTGGTTGTCCAATCTATTAATGAGTCCGTATTCATTTTTTTTATAACCTTGTACAGCTTTTAAAGCGGGTTTATATTCGACTAATTCGGTAATTAATGAGGATGGATTTTGTTTTGTAGGAGTAACAGGTATACCTTGATTTTTCCATATAAGCATAAATTTTTTATTTTCTTTTATAATTCGAATTTTCATTATAAATACCTCTTGAATAAGTATACAGAATTTTAAATAGAATATGAATTCTATCTATCAAATTATTTTGACAATTTTTGAAAAAATGGTTGACGATACAGAAAATTATCTTTAATTTAGTGTAGAATATTTCTTGAATTATAAAAAGGATAATTATGTACTAGAAAAAACTTACATCATTAATAATCTCAAGAGATATGTAAGATTAAGAATTTACCTTCAGTTAAGGTATATTTTTAATCGATATTATGCCGATAAGTAAGATGTTTTGCTTATTGGTAAAAAGCCATAAAAATAAAATAAGGAGTAAAAAAGGTATGGCAAAGAGAATAACTAAACTATTGATAATGATTTTAGTATTCACTCTTTTAAGCTCAGTTGCTATTGCTCAAATTGGTTTTGATGAACCAAGAGACATAACAACCAAAGAAGAAAGAGTAGCTAACTTCATTAATGCTGTCAAGAATGGAGATACCACAGCTTTCCGATTAATCACTAATGATATACTAGCAGGAAAAGATGTAGGTGATGAAAATGCTCCAACTATTGACGCATTTTCCGAAATCAATGAAAACACTGTGCCTATTGATATTACTAGGGACTTAGAGTACTTTGCTTTAGAATTAAGCCAGTACACTATGAAAACCCCTAATGTTATTGACACAGTAAGAGTTTTAGCTGAATTAAATAATGTTAGCTTTGTAGAATATATGTGTGATGGTGATGTATCTGAGACATCAGAAACCAGAGCAAAGGTTATCAGAGCTACATTACAAGGTCTTTACAACTTAGACCCAAGAGTTAGATTAACCGCAATTGAATGGTTAAGAAGATTAAGACCTGATGCTATTATGTTCAGGGATGTAGAAAGAGCAGTAGAATATGAAACAGTAGCTTCCTCATATGAAAAGTATAGACCTAAAAATATTGATATACCTTCAATTGATGAACCTGGTGCTTATGGAACAAACTTTGATTCTCTTGAATATGAATATGAAGTAGATGAAGAAGCGATATACTATCCATTTGATGAATATGATGAAGAAACAGGCGATATGGTTCACCCAGACGAGAAAGTAAACAAATATGATGAAAACAATAACATCATTACTTTAACTGAAGAACGACCAAATGCTACTCAATTAGACGCAAGAAAATGGGGAAATGGTAATCCATTCGACCCTGAAGAAAGAAGATTAGAACTCTACCACTATATATCAGTAATGATGGATGCTGGTGCTTTAAGAAGATTCAGAAACACACCTGATGGCTATCTATTAGGTTATCAATACAGATTAGGAGCATCTTATAAAAACAATTATTCCGAGTATAAGAATTTAGCTCAATTCTTATCTATTGAAGAGGCAAGAGAATCTGTACAAGCTAGTGATGATCCAAATGATGAAGATGGATTACAGGTAGTCCATGATGGAAATATACTACCTGATTCTGTAGTAGAAGAGCTTATAAAGACTATGGTACCTATAGGTCATGGTGATAAGTATTTCTACAGAAACATAAAAGGTAGAATCGTATTAGGTAACAGCTGGGCTGAGTTAATCAAATTGAGAGAGTTCATCGTAAGAGCTATATGGTATGATAAGATAAGAAACCTTGAGTTAAACTCACTCGTTATCATATCAAAAGACTCATTCAAAACTCTGTATCTATCAATAGATGGTGAATCAGCAGAAGATATTCCTTTCCTCTCTACTGGAATAAGGTATGAAGACCCAAGAAGGAATACAGATACTGGTGGTGAATATACAGTTCCTGTTAAGACCGACCCTGAAGAACAGCCAAGAGCTCCTATGCTTGACCAGAGACATATACCTGTTCTAATTCAAGGTCTCTTGAAGAACCCTGTTTATTCAACAAAATGGGTTATAGCAAGAGCATTGAAAGACATCTTTATGATGGATGAAACTACTCATGAAAACAAAGCTAGAATTAACTGGGCTTTGAGACAAGCAAAATATGACGCTTTAGCTAAAGACGTTATCAAAGGTGCTGTATTACATGAAGAGTTAATCACTGTTGGAAAGATAGATTTCACTCAAAACGAGAATTACAATGTAGTAAAGATGGATGATGATGATAGATATCCTCTACCTAATACTAGTGGAACATATGCTGGTGGTGTATATATACCAAGAAAGAGAACCATTGAAGAAGAAGATGAAGGTCCTAGAGGTATTACCGGTTTTGCTATCCCTAACGATGAAATCATTGCTAGAAGATATACAGAATTGGTTTACAAAGATGACTTCAACTGGTATAGAGATTCTATCAGAGGAACAGCAGACCCAGAAAAAGCATTACAAGATAATCAACTTAGCTTCGTAGACAGAGTATTAGATTCATTCTCATTCTACAGATTTGTAGTAGATGAGAATAATCGTGTTATTCCGGCTGAAGCTATTAGAGAAAGAGTAGAAGGTACTTTAGGTCAGACTGATTATACAGCTCCGGTTGTTACATATTATAGCAACAGAGACGTATATCTAGCAGCCAAGAGATACTACTATCAAAACGTTGTTAATGTTGGTAGAGCAGCAAGAGGAAATGAACCTGTACCATATTTCAATGTAGAACATTACAATAGAGTATGTGACTTTATAAACGCTGTTTATAATGGTGACAATGAAGTAATGGCAACAGCTACTTGGGATATTGTAGAATCTGCTCAACTATTGACAATGTATAGACTATTCTTAATGATGGAATCAGACATGTCTAGTCCAGATAGTGATGAAGATTATGTCTTTGAAGCAACAAAACTACTATTTGAAAGAGATTCTCGAATAGTATTCTTTGATGCTTTCTTAGAGTCAGAGTATGCTGAAATAGAAAAATTCCAGACTATAACAAAAGTAGATGAGTTGACAGATACTTATGATAAAGTTATAGGTAAATATTCTATTGGTGGAGAAGAATATAAATACTTTGATGAGTTAGATAAAGAATTGTTCAAAGATATTGCTCAGAAGGTTGACCAATGGGCATCTCAAAACTATCAAGCTAACCTCAAAAAGAATTATTCACCTCAGCAGAAAACAAACTTCATCAACGCTGCTCTTCCTGGTCTATATAATAAAGACCCAAGAGTACGATTAACTGCTATACACTGGTTAAGAAGACTCGGTCCTGCTGAAGAGATGTTTGAAGAAGTAGCTAAGGCTAGAGGTATCCTAAGACAGGAAGATATCGTAGATACTGATATCATGACCGGTCAAGGAAACAATCTAGTACCTCCTGAGGAAGAATATGAACTTGATGAGACTGACCCATTCAACCAACCACTAAGAGAAGACCGACCGGATACCGGTTTAGATAGATTTGAGTTCTTCGATACCAATATCTATCATAGAAACAATTATCCGGATGTTGTTAGTGGTGACAGATATGCTGAATTAAGAATAAATAGTTTATTCGATTCTCTAGGAGCTCAGAAGTCTAATTTAACTCAAGCTAACTATGAAACAGAGATGGTTACCACAGTTAGCGAGTATCGCTCAGACTTAGGAGCTACTGGTAGGGCTTCTGCTGTTGAGATGATAAGAAATAGATATTTCCACTCTATTATATACATCGTATCTCAAGACTTCCAGAAGTTTAATTACTATAGATTAAACATAAGAGAAGAAGGCGACCCTGGTGATGTTATATCACTAGATGATATGAAACCTGCGGATCCTACTGGAGAATTGGAATATCCTGAATTCTCATATATGAATGAAACCGGTCAGCAAGTCTTAGAAGGAATTGCTGATTATCCTGATAGCATACCACAACAGGAACAAGACCTACTTCAGATAATTTCAGTAGCTAATCCTCTGTATACTGAAGATAGATATGAATATAACTTCAAATCCTGGGGTATGTATCAGTTTAAATCTCCATCTGAAGAATTAGAAAAACTATACAGATTCATTCTAAGGAAGAGAATTGTAAATAGAATTAAGACTCAAAACATAGCTGATGAATTCGTTGGCATGACCAGATTTGAGTTCTCAATACTATCTCTACCATTAGATTATGAATATGTATTACGTATACCTATGTCATCATTCTTTGGATTAGATCCTAATTATGGTGCTGATCCAGACTTTGGTGGTGTAGACCTAAGAAATGGAGATTACAACCCTGATAAAGCATTCTTGCTACCTAAGGGTGAACTACTTGATGTAAGCAATGAAGATGGAATTCAAGATGCTTACAATAAGTATCCTATATTCAGAGAAAGTCAGATTATGTATATCCAACAGGGTGTTGATAATCCTAACTTCATGGTTAGAAAAGGTACCGCTGAATTCTTGATAAGGTTCTACAACTTCTATGCTAATATTAGTGATGAAACTAAGAGAGATATTAGAGATGCTATGTTCTATTACAAGAAAGATGACATTGTAATAGAAGAAGTAGTACTCGCTATAGAAGCAGAACAACCTCAAGGTAGAGCTGTAATCAAGGCTGGAAGTAGACTTGGGAACGACCTCAATCCTGGTGGTGTACGACAATACAGACAATTATTACCTGCTGAACTAAGAAGAGATGTTAGAAGAACAATCAATAGAGAAGTTCAAAGCTTCGAAAGAGAAATCGCTAATATCCTTGGTGTTAGAAGAAAAACCGCTGTCGGTGCTACTGATACATTAGGATATTTCTCTGGTGAAGGTACATATACTCCTGTTAAACCTGGTGATGAAGCGGATGTTAAAGGCGAAGAAGAAGAAGATGCAAGTCCAGATAATGATGATAACGATGACGATGACGACGACGATGACGATGATTAATAAATAATTTAAGATAAATTTTTCTCCCTCCCTCTTTACTAATAAGGGGGAGGGGGATATAACCAAAAAAATGGTAATATATAGAATTATGTAGGGTAAGTTTTATTTATTATATTAATTGATAAAACTTAACCGCTATAATTCTATAATTATAAAACTGTGAGGGTATTTGGAGCTTATCCAAGCAGTATAAATATTATGCTCGGGAGATTTAGATTGACTAGATGATGAAAAGAGTCATTATCGGTTGTTATAAATCGTTAGACCGAGAAAAGCCAACTTTTTCAAGTATGGTTAGTTCCAAAACTAATAGCTAGGGATTTAAAATTAAAAAAGGAGATCGTTAAGTATGAGTAAGAGAATACTGTTTATCAGTCTATTAGTTATCGGGTTAATCTTCTTAGCATCTTCCTTCGCAGTAGCACAGACATTACCGTCTGGTTATGATGAAGATGAAGAAGACATTACCGTAAACGAGCAAGGTGCTGGAACAACTTTTGTTCAAGACCTTGAAGAAATAAGAAGAAAGAGAATAAATGACATCATCCAGAAGGTTAGACAGGGTGATCCAAATGTTCTCAGATTCATCGTATATGATGTATTCGAGGAAGTTCACAGAGAAATCATCAGAAGAGCAAGAGAAGCTAACACCAGTTATTATGAGATACTGGGAATGGCTGATGCTATACCTGCTTTCATTGGTGGTTTTGATAACCAAGACCCGAAAGTTCGTTTACGATGTATCGGTTGGTTAGGTGACTGGGTAGATGAAATTGGTCTCGACCTTGGAGATATCCAAAAGAGAACCAGAGATAGAATCGTATCCAGAATTGAAACCAGAGAAGAAGTAAGATATGCACTTAGACTCCTTGACCTTAAGATTGTTAGAAAAATAATCTTAAACAAGGTTTACAATGGTGATGAAAACATACTTCAGCAGATAACAGCAAGAGAATTTATCGTTCTAATCCACGATGAAATCTTCTTAAGAAGAGCTTATTGTATAGATGATAGAATCAGAATAAGATCTATCAGATTATCCCCATGGTGGATTGACGTTAAAGTTCTTAACGCTATCGTAGCTCATAGATTAATGTACACCAGAAGAATTAACCAAGAAGCTTTTGAAAGAATCTATGGTGAAGGTAAAGAATTCAGAGAAGAATTCATCGTCGCTGAAGATGTACCACAAGGTTACATGGTTCAAGATCAGTTCATGAACCTATTAAACCTCGACGAAGAAAGAGGACAAAAGAAAGTTGCTGTTGATACATTGATTCTTCCTATAGTTGATAATGTACCAGAAGGTTATTCAGAAAAGACTGCTGATGACTTAGGATACAATGTTCAAGTTGAAGACCGACAAGCAGCTATGAATCAAGACCTACTTAGAAATTCTGAGTTCGAAGTTCTTACTACATATTATTATGTAGATGACAACAGATATTTCTATATAGGATACAAAGATCATGCTGGTAACTGGGATATCCAAACACTATATGATATCAGATACTTCAACTACAGCGAATCCGGAGACGAGTTCGATAATGAAGATAAGTTCGTAAGAGCTCTCTTTGGTGGACTAATCAACAGACACCTTGTAGTTAGAGAAAACTGTGCAAGAATACTTATTATGCTTTCTGACCCATTCATAAAAGTAGATTACACCGGAACCGTTGTTGGTGTTAAGGGTGTAATAAACAACTTAGCAAGAGAAAGCAAATATGTAGAATGGGCTATCAAGGCTTGGGAAGAAGTTAGATATTCTCAATATGTAGACGTTGCTAGACCTGCTGAAGGTTATGATGGAGACAATGATGGTGATTTCGATAGGATTATATTCTATCATAACGATGGTAATGTTCTGGATTATAATACAAATAATCCATGGGGTTACTATTGGAACTACAGAATTGATATCCATGAACTCCTTAGAAGAATGGGTCTTGGTCAACTCTTCCAGTGCGATATCCAAGCTGAAAGAAGACAACCTGTTCAAAGAGCTGAAGGAAGAAACACTTACTTCGTTGAATCTCTGTTTGACTTAACAGAAATTGACGTAATTGACGTTGCTGATTCAATTTGGGATTACATACCAGATTGGCACGGTGTTGATGAAATCGAAGACGAAGTATTCAATCCTGGACCATAATCCAGATTTAAGAAGTTTTTCCTAATAACTAATGAAAGGGGAATCGGATATTTATTCGGTTCCCCTTTTTCGATTCTATTATTATATATTAGTTTTCTTCTTTACCAATCTATTGTAGAAAAATACTAATCTGAATCCTATGACCATTCCCATTCCCAAACACGAAAAGTACTATCTTCACCACATGGAAATATCATATTATCATCAGGACTAAAGGTAACATCGTTAACCCAACTACCTGTATGTCCTGCTAGAACATACTCGCAGGTCTATGATATTTTATTATACTGCCATATGCGGATTGTCGAATCACAACTACTGGAAACAATTTGTGTACCATCTTGGTTGAATGAAACTTCAGCAATATCTTGTATATGACCTTTTAGAGTATGGGTGTGAGTCCATGAATCATCTCCTACTTTATAATCCTACACTCGAATAATATTAGCATTATCACCTGAAACGATTTGTATACCATCATGATTGAAATCAACATCAACAACCTAGTCAGTATGTCCATTTAGTGTATGTGTGTTGCTCCAACAGTTATTATCGTAAGTTTCAGTACTATTAGAATCTGTGGTTATTGTATATTCTTCGAAAACATTAAAAATACCACCATCGATATTTGAATTAATCGTGCTGGGATATACATGTCCTTGGTCGTCTAGATATTGAGTTACCCAGCCGGCTTTTACTTCATCGTAACATGTCTAATCCATCTTTATGTTTATTCTCAATAATAAAATATTCATATATGTTATAGGTTTATTGATAATTATAGGTTTATAATTATTTAATAATCACTTAAATCAACTTTTACAATATTATATAATATGTTCATTTATCTTTCGAAATATCATCATAACTATCTTATTAATATTCAGGGAATCTATTCGAAATTACAGTTCACTTTTTTCATCAGGAGATTGATTTTTGTTTACATAATATATTGAAAATTATTTATGTATATAGCAAAAATAGATATCTTCCCTGGATTCTCTTTCTATAAATCATAGTTTTCTCTTTTGTTAGATTATCCATATTAATGTTTTAAGTAAAAGTCTATATCACCTTAGATATAAAAGTTATTCATGTTAATAATATGTTAGTTAAACTTAATTGAATTAAATATTAATGACAGGGTAGGCTTATTTATTGAGGAATAATTAATTTGCCCGGGGCCGGACTTGAACCGGCACACCCTTTCGGGCGAGAGATTTTAAGTCTCTTGCGTCTACCAATTCCGCCACCCGGGCATTAGAAATGTGATATATAGGTACGAGTGGGATTCGAACCCACGAAAAGCGGTTTTGCAGACCGCTGCCTTAGCCACTCGGCCATCGCACCAATTCAATTCTCTTCTGTTCATTAATGTAGATTTAATATAAAAAATAATTCAATTAATGTCAAGAAAAGCAATAAAATATATTTATAGTGGTGTAAAAAACTATCTATTTATAAGTAAACACTATAATTAGAATTTTATATGAGATAAAAAGAGGTATTTTTTTTTAGTAATAAAGATATGCTATCCAATATAGAAAAAGTTTTATATTTTTTCTGGAACAGCATATATACAATAGTAGTTATAATATTGGAAAGTTTAATCTTTCTTATTATCTTATATAGTAAGGATGAATTTTACCACCTCTTTTAAATACAGAATTTTATTATTTTAACTAAGAGGATATTAAAAATGTATGAAGTCGGTGAAAAAGTTGTTTACCCTATGCATGGAGTAGGAGTAATCAGTAAAATAGAAGAGAAAGAAGTATTAGGAGAATCACAACTTTATTATATACTTAAACTATCTATGACTGATATGACAGTGATGATACCTATAGAAAAATCTGAGGAATTGGGTCTTAGAAGTGTGGTATCGGACGAAAAGATCGAAAAGGTTATGCAAATCCTTAAACAGGATAGTCCTGAAGATGAGGATGAGAATTGGAAAAGCAGGTATAATACAAATCAAACTAAAATTAAAAGCGGTTCTATATTAGAACTAGCTGAAGTAGTTAGAAATTTGTATATTAGAAATCAAAAGAAAGAATTAAGTACCTCTGAAAAAAGATTATTCGATAATGCATTACAGCTAATGGTAGATGAAATAGCATTATCCAAAAATCAAGAAAAAGTAGAGGTAGAACACAAAATAAGCGAGATTTTAATGGAGAGTCATAATGACTCAAACAGCTCAAGCTGGGAGGAAAAATGATACTAAGAATTGCTATAGTATTGTTCTTTACGATAATAGGAGGATTAATAGGGTTTTTATCAGAAGGTGAACTTAACTTTAACACTATTTTTATCTATTCTATGGTATCTTTTGTAGGATCGACATTATTGATACTTATTGAATCTATATTAACCAGAAAAGGTAGCGGAAAACAGTCTATATTTGCTTTATTTGGTATGATGATGGGAATTATAGCCGGGTATTTACTGGGTTATTCCCTGGTCGAATCATTGAAAGAATTTATAGGATTCCCAATAATCGTTATATTCCAGTTAATCTTAGGTTATGTTGGATTCATTGTTGGATGGTTCAAATCCGATGAAGTGTCTTTCGGCTCTATTGGTCAAGCAAAAACCGGAAATACTGAACCTAAATATACCAATAAAATATTAGATACCAGCGTTATTATAGATGGAAGAATATCTGACATCGTAGAAACAGGATTTTTAGAAGGAGAAATGATTGTCCCAAAATTTGTCTTAAAAGAGTTACAGCAAGTAGCAGACTCTTCTGACCCACTAAAAAGAAGTAGGGGAAGAAGAGGGCTGGATATGCTTAACCACTTAAGACAGAGTAAAAAAGCGGTTATTACCATTACTGATAAAGATTTTATCGAAGTTAAAGAAGTGGATAATAAGCTTCTTAAACTAGCTAAACATATAGGCGGTGTTGTAGTAACAAATGATTTTAACCTTAATAAAATCGCTGAATTCCAGGGTGTTAAAGTGTTGAATGTTAATGAGCTTTCTAATGCAGTTAAACCTATTGTCTTACCTAATGAACAATTAAAAATAACAATTATTAAAGAAGGAAAAGACCAGAAGCAGGGTATTGCTTATCTCGACGATGGAACAATGATTGTCGTGGATAATGGTAAGGATAGAATTGGTCAAGAAGTCGAGGTGGTCGTAACCAGTATACTTCAAACCCCTGCAGGAAGAATGATTTTTACTCAATTAGTTGATGATAAAGATAAAGCTATTGATGTAAATGAAGCCAGGAATAATTATAAAGATTCTTATAAAGATAAAGAAAAAAGTGGCTATCATCATCATTCTTCTAAAAAGTAAATAATAAATCATTTCTATTATTAGGCGGTTTCAGATGTTATTCTAAAACCGCCTTTTTAAATTTATACTTCGATTTTACATTTCTAATTAATCAATACTTTTTCTAATTTTATAAAATTTTCTAAAAGCTATATAAGCAAAATAGAATAGGTTTATGATAAACCTGAAAAAAGATTCATAACCTTATTATTTAAGTGTATATTAAAAAAATCAAATCTTAGGAAGTATTTATTATTGACGAATTATTAGAGTTTGCTTATTATTTTCATAAGTTATCTTTAACTTCATATAATATGATGGTTAATCTGGCTGAATCAATCATTCTTTTAACAGGAGGGTAAATTAATCATATTAAAGTGAAAAGATAATCAAAATAAAGAATAATAAATAAAAAAGGAAATTATTATGAGACTTGTAAAATTAAAAAATCTTGTACCACTTTTGATAATTTTAAGTTTGGTATTTACATTAAATCTTACTTTCTGCTCCCCATCTCCTATTCCAAATAATACGGAAGGTATAAATCCTGATAGAAACATAAATGATGATTCAAGCAGTGATGATGGTGATACAAGAGTATCATCTGCTCTACAGAATAACATTAATATGCTTAGAAATATGGGGTTAACCGGACAGGTTCTTCAAGACATGGTTATGCAAAGAGCAGCCGGTATCGCACCATACAACAGACCATATATCGGTAATGGATATCAGGACTGTTATGGATACTGTAGACAAACTTGGAATGCAATTTTATACGATGGTAAGGTTCATTCCGAAGACTTTAATTCAAATTACGATAATAGACGATGGCACGGAATCTCCGGTGGTATACCAGTAAACACAAAAGTTGATTATGATTGGGTTCCTATAAACAATCCTGATGAATTGCTTCCTGGTGACCTTTTAGCCAATGAAAGAGGTCATAGATGGGGATTAGATGGATGGCACGGTGGTATGTATGCTGGTAAAGTGAATGGAACTCACTATCAGTGGGATTGTGCATGGCCAGATGGTGCATACAAAAGGGTTTACAATAGTAATATAACATGGTATTACTATTATAAACCATTACACGACTTACTCGCTGAAAACTCTACAGGAGCTACTATGCCACAAGCTGAGACTGCTATCCACTCCAATGGACAGGTTGAAATCTACATGAGAGGAGCTGATGGCAGATTATGGCATTGCTGGCAGAATTGGAACAATGGATGGCTAAACTCATTCTCCAATTGGTACCCATTTGATAATACACAGGTAAAAGGTAACCCTACCGCAGTTTATCAACAAGACGGGAAAATTGTACTCTATGCTGTAAGGAATGATGGGGCTAGCCTTAGAAGAACAGAAATACCAGGTCAAGGATGGACAAATTGGTATAGCTTAGGCGGTATATCAACACACGACCTTGCTATAGCACCCAACAATGATGGAAGAATACAGGTTATTCAGAGAGGAACCACAAGCCATATTTATAATAGATATCAGAAATACAATAACAGTGGAACATACAACTATAATTGGATTGATGAAGGTGGTTGGACAGACCATGGACCAACCATAACCAAAAATCAGGATGGTAAACTAGTTGTGTTTACTCGATGGAAATCCGGTATCTCGGCTTATATGTATCAGACAACGGTCAACGGTGTTGAAAGTTGGTCGAATTGGTATTCATCTGGTGGCTACATTCAGGAAGCACCAACAGTTATTAACCATGATGGATATATATGGCAGTTTGTAAGAGGATCGGATAATAGCGTATATGTTAACCAGCAGAAGTACAGGAACTCTACCGGAGCATGGTGGGGTTGGTCTAAACCTGGTGGAGCTACATTCATTGCTACCTCTAAGATTGCTGCTTCAAGCAATACAAATGGTTCTTTAATGATATTTGCCAGAGGACAAGATAACGCTGTATGGAGTAATAGATTATCCAATGGAAGCTGGTCTGGATGGTCAACTCATGGCGGTATTATAACATCTGCTCCGGAAGTTGGCAGTTTCCAGGATGGAAGGTTATTCTTTGTGGTTAGAGGAGATAACGGAAAGCTATTCATTAAAAGACAGACTTCGCCAAGTAGTGTATATTGGACTGGTTGGGTTGTTGTTGGTGATGATGTAGGTAGATTCTAATTCAGGATTGAGGAAAACCATTTAATTGGTATAAACCAACAAAAAATCTTACCAAAAAAATCATATCTATTGGTTAGCAGGGATTACATATATAAACCTTAATTCCTTCTAATTATCATATCTAATCTTTTTGAAATTTCTTAATAATACCAAAATTCGATAATTGTAAGAAATACAAAGAGACCCA
>CAYUUC010000074.1:0-13699 GCA_964447635.1 uncultured Spirochaetia bacterium | reverse complement strand
TTATTAAAGTTAATACGAGGAGACATTTATCAACAACATTTCTACTAACAGCGTTAAATTATACTATTTTTATATTAACAAAATGATAGGAGGATCATTCTATGAACATTTTTGACAGATAGAGAAGCCTTGAAGAAGTTATGAACGAACTTCTACAGAGGATCACCGAGAACAATCAGACTATAGAAGAGCTATTGGAGACTGTAAAGACCGGGAACATGATTAACTATATCCTGTTCGGTGTGGTTTTCATTCTTCTGGTGGTTATACTTATATTAAGCTTCCGTAAGGGTAAGTAGAGGTTAGTTAATTACTATTGACTGATGATTAGGATTTGATTATTATGAAATTTATATTTCAATTAAAATTTAGGAGGATTCGATGGCTGGTAAATTTGAAATTTATAAAGATGCTAAGGGTGAATATCGGTTCAATCTAAAAGCTAGTAATGGTCAGATTATAGCTTATAGCGAAGGATATACCTCGAAAGACGGATGTCTCAATGGTATTGAATCGGTGAAAAAGAATGCACCCGATGCTGAAATCGTTGAACGGGATGAAGATTAATCATCGTAATCGTTTTTGAGCTTTAAGGCGAATGATAATCCACAAAACAACATCAATAAGTTATTCATAATTATAATCAAAACAACCTCTTTAAAAGTCGCCAGTTCCTGATGATCCTTGGTTTGAACATAAGCTTTATCGATGCACACATCATCTCTAGAGGTGAGCCGATAAAGAACGGTTCAAGGTTTACATTCTCAAATGACCGGCAGTCCTCGCCATCTCATAAAGCAGCTTCTGTGAAGTTAAGCTCCTTGAAGTATATACCATCATCAGTGAGACTCAAAGAGATGATGCCCTTTATCGGTGAGACCATAGCCCCGCACGGGTGGTCTAACTTATCGGGTGAGTGGTTTTTCTCGAGCAGTGTTACCTTCACACCGCTTCTTGATAACTGATAGCCGGCAGTTAATCCGGCAAGACCACCACCGATTACCACTACATCATACATCTAACCTCCTATATGTTAATCCAGGACTCACAACAACCATTCACCATCGAATACCCGGACAGCTTCCCCCTCCAGGTATACGCAATCATCAGCTTCCGACCACTCGACCATCAATTCCCCACCCTTGAGGTGATTCAGGATGACTTTCCTGCGATTCAGCCTATCGGTAAGGACACCTGCAACGATAGAGGCACAGGCTCCTGTTCCGCAAGCTAAGGTCTCCCCGCTCCCCCGCTCCCATGTTCTCTGATAGACTTCCACATCACTCTCAGCATATACGAACTCCACATTAGTCCGATTAGGGAACATCTCCAGCATCTCTATCTCGCCACCATAATGCTTTATGTTAAGGTTATTCAATCCTTCCCTATCTGCCATGAATATGACACAGTGAGGATTCCCCATGGAAACAGCAGTGAACTTGAGGTGATGTCCATGAACGGGAAGTTTTTCGTCTATGACATGCTTATCATCAGCCTCCTTCTTCCATATAACCGGTATCTCCTTTGCCTTAAGTTTGGGTTTACCCATGTTTATATTTACCCTGGTTACCTTATCATCACTGTTAAACTCGGCAATCCTGGTTGATAGGACACCTGCTCCTGTCTCGATAAGCATATCCTTGCTATGGTTGTATCCTTCATCGTATAAGTATTTCACCACACATCTTAATCCATTACCGCACATCTCTGCCTGAGAGCCATCCGAGTTATACATCTCCATCCTGAACTCAGCATTATTCCCTTCTTTGATAAGGATAATCCCATCCGAGCCGATAGCATAATTTCGATTACTTAGCCTTTTTGCGAGTAGTGATAGTTCCGGTTTAGTCATACTTGCGATGGCTTTCTCTTTCATACAGTCGATGTAGACATAATCATTACCCGCTCCTTGCATCTTGGTGAACTTCATAAACTTACTCCCTCATAGGTTATCGTAAACCTTTTCATGAAATATAATAAATAAAATATAGGTTTTATTAAAAATCTTCAAAATACTATGAAATATACTACTTAAAATATGCGAAATCTATTTTTATTTGTATATTATATAATGGTTATCTATTTCTATTATCATTATTAAAAAAAGGGGTATATATATGAGAAAAATTTCAATTATTATTTTAGTTTCAATATTAATATTAAGCATTTTCGCTTATTGTAACATAACACCGGAAAACCCAATCACCGTAAAACAAGGGGACGCAGTAGTAAACGAAGGTGCTACAATCGATATAGGCGAAGGTGTGGTAAACGATATGACGAATGTTGTTTTTACCATAGAAAACATATCTAACTCTGATATATTGTTAGACAATATTGATATAACAGGAGAAGATATAACCCACTTCTCACTCGGAGATAACTATAACGGCTCTATCATTGGGGGTAATGAAACCATGGACTTTATCCTGATATACAAACCATTGATTGCTGGTGAGAAATCTGCTACTATTACCCTAACCTTAAGCGATGACACCCAATATTCATTTAACGTTGCCGGTACAACTCCATCCCATGAATGGAGTCAGATTTATCCTTCCGGGACTAAACCTATTGCAAGGTCTGTCCCATATATAGTCTATGCTGAGGATTACAATGCTGTCATCCTATTCGCAGGAAGACAAACAGACAACCTAAACGATACCTGGATGTTTGATTTAAGCGAGCTGACCTGGACAGAGATGATATCAAACGACCCGGATGATACCAGCTTACCTCAAATCAGAAGAGGACACACCATGGCATATCTCGGTAATGGTAATGTTCTCATGTTCGGAGGTAGTGATTCGAGTAGGTTTGACGACACATGGGTCTACAATATAGACGATAACCAATGGACCGAGATAACACCAACCGGAGATGTAAAACCTGATGCGAGAGTAGGTGGCATGATGGGTTCACTCGGTGACGGTAAAGCTGTTCTATACGGTGGTTCTGCTGGAAGCTCCAACTACTTAGGCGATGTATGGATTTACGACCACAGTACAACAACATGGACCGAGGAGACATTCGCAACCACAGCCAATCCACAAGCCAGGTCTTATGGAGGATTAGCGGTGATTAGCGATAATAAGTTCATCATCTTCGGTGGTGGAGCAGGTTCAACAAATTATCTAAACGATACATGGGAATACGACATAAGCACTCACGAATGGGCTGAACTCTCTCCTAGTGGGGATATTCCGGATCAAATAACATACACAGCATTGGCTTATGATGGCAATGACACTCTAATCCATTTCGGAGGACTAGACGATAGTGCAGTATACGCTTATGATACATGGGAATACAGTATATCAAACAACGAATGGACGCATGCTTATCCAACCAAACACCCACAGGGAAGAGGACTTCTAACGATGTGCGGGTTTGGACCTAATAAGGTATTACTGTTTGGTGGACTGCGAACAGATTCCCAAGGGAACCCTACTTACTTTAACGACCTTCAGGAGTATTATATCGGTGTAGAATAATCTGTATAATAAATAATGAATAAGCTGGATTATTCCTTCTGGAATTCTGCGGAGAGTTCGTAAATCGTTTCACCCAGGAATAAGTCATACTTCTCCATTCGTTCTTCCAGTCCGGTAACAGCAGACCTTATCTTATTCTTTAATATAATATCAGGGGTAGAATCGTAAATGCCTTTCAGTTGGTTCAAACAGGCATACACGATACTTAGATAGGGGTTCTTAAGTCCATGGATAAGATAAACCACATCGTCTTCATCCATGAGGAAGAAGGGAGGCGTGCCGATACCCTCTTCTATACGGGCATAGATAAGACGGAATTCCTTCTTGGTTACAGTAGCGAGGAACTCCGGGTTTTCTTCCAGCATAATAAAGAAGTATAACCTTTCAATAACCAGAATAGCCATCAGGTGAATGGTCTTCACCCTCTCATTCTGTTGGTAGTCGAGGTTTACCAGGAAGTCCCGCTTCATAGGTTTCAGGTATTTGGCTTCCGGTTCTTCGATGAGTTGAGCCAGCTTTCTATAATGGATAAAAGCATTGATGACTATCCTTTCATCAGGATTGAACAAAGCATAAGCGAATGATATGAATGCATTCTGGTATGACGCTCGAAAGATGAAATAACGGGTAATCTCGTCCCTACTTTCCACATCAAGGTTATTATTCGGTGTGAATTGTGTTAAGATATAATACCGGTACTCATTCATCAGGTCTAACAGGTCTACATAGTCTTCATAGCTAATCGTCTGTAAGACTAGTGTATCACCTGATAGTACTTTATCAAGTAGTCTTACATTCTCTTCATCAAGGGTGAACTCTGGATAAACCACATCCAGGATTGATATGCGGGTCCTGGGGGGTAGTTCTTCGCCTTCTATGATACCGTCTGAATCCTGGGAATAGATGTTTCCTTTTATACTAAGAGCAAAAATAGCCGTGAAAAAGAATAGGATAAATAAGATTAACTTGCCTTTCAAGAAGATTACTGTCCCTCCCATAATTGATGGTTATTATATGCTTTTGTTGAAAAGTGACCCTTTATCCATGAACGAGTCATCATCGTTTCTCTCCAATGAGATGTGTTCGCTGGTAAATGCCTTATATAGTTTGGCAGTATCACTTATATCTACTTGAACTTCGGGTTTTGGAGAGTTTAATGCTTTCTTTAGTGTTTGAGCCATATCGGTGTATTGGAAAGCTATACCTGATACATAGGTTAAAGCATTCTTAGCTATGATATATGCGGATTTCTGGTTGCCGGAGTTCTTAAGTCCTCTTATAGCACTCATGAAGCTTTTTATGGTAAAAACTTCACCTTCGCTTAATCTTCTATCGGAGATGGTATTTGATATAACGCTCATAATATGGCTTAATTCTTTATCATATCCCACATCTTTATTGGAAGACAGTTTAACTTTGTCATTTTTATTAAGTGACTTTAAAATTGAATCTCTTACCCTGTCTTCTTTATCTGAAGTATTAACATTATCTTTAAGTAGGGTAACTGTGTTGTCAAAAGCATTTTTGGGTAATGTTGAGTTTGACAGATTACTCATAATGACCCTCCGCCCCATATCGGGCAAAATCATTTGTATTTAAGATAATTTTCGATGTTTTTGTGAAAATCTTTAATATATCTTCGTTTACACTTACCCATTATATATTTATATAAAGTCGATTAATAGATGTTCACAAAATATCGAATGTATTATTATCTTTTATAATCTTATAAATATAATATAATAATTTTCTACCGAACTGTATATTTATAGTATACTAAGTATAAATGCAGTTAAATACATTACAATCCATAATTTCATTCTCAATCGGAAACTTAAGAATGTGTTGAACTTATGGAAAGTTATGCATCGCAGTATAATTGTTAAAATTGTCTTAAATCTACTTAAATATTTGGAATAACCTGTTTATAATACAACTTTTAATAAATAGAATTATTTAGAAACTATTTTATATAAAGGTCATTAGTGAGGGGCATATATTTTGCTTTTTCTTCTTTTCCAGAAATGAAGAACACATTAGCAATTTTCATACCGCTCACTACTGTATAAAGGTAGGATAAATTGAATATAGATGATATTTTTGATAAACTACTCACTGATATAAAGAACATCGATGGAGTCGATGATGCAAACATTATTATGAAATTCATGCATGTAACATGCGATGAACCTGATTATCATGTCTACATAAAAGAAGAAGACTACCATATAGACAAATCAATACTACAAAAGAAAGTTGACCAAATAATTAAACAATATATGGACAGGTATCATTTAGCTGAGATAGGCTTGGTTATCTATAGCTTTATTGAATAGTTTTCTTTGTATTAACTCTTACTGTGTTTATATTTTCATTATATATATTTTTATTGGAGAAAAAAGATGATTTATCATTCAAATAAAACAATAATACTTATTTTATTTATTGCCTTGCTTTCTATATTGATGATACTTAACACATCATGCAGTGAACAAACCAAAGGTCAGATGTCTAATACAGACAATAACGATACTGAAGTCCAACAACTCGCTCCTGTTCAGGTTGATGAGTATCAAGGGGAAGACTTATCCTCTATTGAGGACTTCCGTGAAAACTCCATCAAGGGTCCTCAATACATCGATAAATCCAGCTATACTCTGGAAGTAGACGGTCTGGTCGATGAATCCCTCATCTATACTTATGATGAAGTATTGGAATATGACCGATACAAAAAAGTAGTAACCCTCCATTGTGTAGAAGGATGGAGCGTTAAGATACTATGGGAAGGTATTTTGCTTGCTGACCTGATGGAAGCATCTGTAGTCAATGATAAAGCTAACACAGTCATCTTCCATGCTGAAGACGGTTACACTACATCACTTCCCCTGGACTACATCCTGGAGAACGATATCTTGATGGCATATAAGATGAATGAGGTGGAGCTTCCTGCGGAGAGAGGATTCCCGTTTCAATTAGTAGCTGAGGATAAACTCGGTTATAAATGGATAAAGTGGATTACCCGAATACAGCTTTCCGATAACGAGGACTACCGTGGTTTCTGGGAGAAGCGGGGTTATTCTAACAAAGCGGATGTTGATGACTAAAACGCAATCATCTTAGGTTTACATTAAAAACGAAATAAGGAGTGTTTTTGGTATGGTTAGGAGAACAAAGCGTACACCTGACCCACAGCAAGAAAAGGCAATCAAGCAGATAGATGAAAATCTGTATGTAACGGCGAGTGCGGGAAGTGGTAAGACTGGAGTGTTAACCGACCGGTTTATCCATATACTGAATACGGATAAGAGTGCCAACATCGAAGAGATTATCGCTATAACCTTTACTGAGAAAGCGGCAAACGAGATGAAAGAGCGTATACTCCAAAAGGTGTTAGAGCGAATATCAGAATTGAAGGAAGATGTAGAACCGGACTGGACTGATATTGAGAGATGGAACAAGATTAAGAACAATTTTCGTTTCGCCAACATCTCAACTATTCACAGTTTCTGTTCTAAGATAATAAGGGAACATCCCATAGAAGCGAACATCAACCCTGACTTTGAAGTGGTTGATGAACTTGAACTTGGGATTAGTCTAGGCAAATTCGTGAGGGACAGCATCATCCAGGTTATCGATGGATGTAAACCTACTGAGACAGCGAAACAGTGCGAGAACCTGGTGCAGGTTTATGGATTGGGTAACACGGTCAGCTTTGTGTTAGAGCTTATGGGTAAGGAAAAGACGCTGGAACTGCTTCATCGTTCGTCCTTTACCCGCTTTAACAGCAAAGACGAGTATATCAGTATGGTTAGGAAAGCTGTTGAGAGCAAGAAGAAGGATTATCTCAGATTCATCGTATCATCACCGATGTTCAGAGATAATGTTGAATACCTCCTATCGAAGGACTTTTCTAGGTTAAAAACTGACAATGCTATTGTTGCAGAGATATTAGCCTTCATAGAGATGCTCAGGAAGCTGAAGAACGGCGAGGACTCCCCTCTATCAGATATGTTACTTTATTCTAAATGGTTACAGAAGACACCTTTAGGCAAGTTTAAAGATGACAAAGAGGATGTAGAAACCCACCTATCAGCTATTCTAAACTTCTTACCGAAGAAACTTTTTGAAGTTGACTTTTCAGAAGTGGATACCGATGAGTCATACTACTTAATCAATGACTTGATTGGCGTTTACGACTTTATGAGATACAAACTATATCAATCTAATTACCCGCTGACCGATGATATCCTTCTACAGAGAAGGAACAAGGCACTCCTCACCTTCGATGAGCTTCAGGTCTATGCTTTCCTTCTCCTGGCTAATCCGGAGAATGACGAAATCCTTGAAGACATCGTGGACTCATTTAAGTATATCATGGTAGATGAGTGTCAGGACATTGATTTCATTCAGAATGCTTTAATCAAACTGCTTGCTTTCTCCTCCAGCAGAAGCAAACCTAACCTGTTCATCGTGGGAGACGGCAAACAGTCAATATATAAGTTCAGGGGTGCCGATGTATCGACATTCAACCTTATCATGAAAGACATCGACACTATGAAAGACCTTATCAGAAAGCAGAAAGGGATTAAAACCCATATCACAGATGATGATTACTCACTCTATACCAATTATAGAAGCATATCTCCGATAGTAGACTTCACCAATTCCTTTTTCAGTAGGCTGATGATAGATATGCCTGAAGAATACAATATCGGATACGGGAAAGCCATCTCCGCTCATCGGAAAGTAAGCTCTGATAAGACTTCTACAGCATCTATAGAGGTAATACTCACCATAGAACCTAAGAACGAAGTGTGGAAGATACTCAGTCAGGATGGTCCCAGCGATAGAACAAGCGAAGCAAAGATGGTTGCCGATAGGATAGCCCAACTGATTAGCGATAAAGGGGCGAAACCCGGGCAAATCGCAATACTGATGAAATCCTTGAATGACGCATTCTTCTTCGAACGGGAGCTGTATTCGAGGAACATAAGCTATCAGGTGGTTCAAGGGAAAGGGTTCTTCAACAGGAAGGAGATTAAGGATTGCTTTAACCTGATTAAGCTTATAGAGAGACCGAGAGACGAGATTGCCCTTCTGGGCGTGCTTAGGTCTCCCTTCTGCGGGATTAGCGACCTAACTCTGTTTCTCTTGACTAATGACCTCGACAGCTTTCAGAAAGACCTAAACGGAGGTGAGTCTAAACCCCACTATAGATACGCTAATCGGCTATACTACAGGCTGGATAAGCATGAAGAACGGGTCAAAGACCCTAACGAGAGGAAGAAGCTCAACTTCCTTAAAGACTTGCTAGATAGGCTCAGGCGGAACAAAGACCGGATGAAAATCACTGACCTTTTGAATACTGCTTTGGATGAATCCGGTTACAGAAATGCTCTAATCGGTATGCCACAAGGGGAGCAGAAAGTGGCGAACTTAAAGAAGCTTATCGAGTTCGTAAACCAGATTGAGGAGAACAAACAGCTCCTACTGGCTGACTTCATCGAATACATGGAAAGTGTAGCCCAGAGCATGGAGTCTGCCAGCGACGCTTCAATACCGGAAAACATGGACAGTGTAACCATAATGACTATCCACAAGTCGAAAGGACTTGAGTTCGACTATGTCTTTGTCCCGGAGATGGATAAGGGTTTTAATTCCAACAAGGATTGGCTTATCTTAGACGAACCGGTATTCATTGGTAAGAGCAATCATCCGGATAACCTGTCCATAGGGTTAGCTCTCAAGTTCTATCCGGAGGGTAAAGAGAAAAAGTATAATGACAAGTATAATCCAGGATTGGAATACCTCCGCTTCTGCGATGAAAACAAGGAACAGCTAGAGAGGAAGCGTCTTATGTATGTTGCCTTTACCAGGGCAAGGGAACACCTCGTTGTAAGTGCCAGGATTAACATCAGAGACCTGGATAAAGGGAAACCGAAACCGGTCATAAAGCCTTATCCTTTTACCAGGCTTAACTCGCCCTTCATAAGCTGGGTCTTATTCTATCTGGGTATCGATGATGAGTTCATGCTCGATGCTTTCAACCATCGGATAAGGGATATTAAACAGGATGAGTATGGGAATGACTTTATGGATTACGAAACGGATGGTTTACCGGTGAGAGTATACTTCAACACGAAGCAAACCATTATCACCCCAATGGAAGAAGTAAAGCAAGCTATACCAAAAGAAGACATCGATATCGCCTCTGTGATAATGAATGAACTCGGTTACATCACTGCAACCTCGCTTATAACCTATCATCAATGCCCTCGAAAGTACTTCTATAAGTTCCAGAGAAGGATTAAAGAGACCGGCGAAGGTATCGGACCAAGGAAAGGCAAACAAAGTGAAGAGGATATACTCAACAATCCGGTGAGTGAACAAAACGATGAAAAGCTGGTTAAGAATGCCCTTCCTCTCAACATGGTTGGAAACATCGTTCATGGTCTATTGGAAAAGTATGAAGACAAGTCAGACTTCATAAACCTAATTAGTAGTGAAATTAATAACCAAAAACTATCTGTATTGAGCGATGAAAAGCACAAAGAAATCATCATAAACCATATTAACTCTATCATCGAAGAGTTTACCAAAACCGATATCTATAAAGAGATACAAGCGTCTAAACGGCTTAACCCAGAGTTCAACCATAACGAGCTGAAATTCTCATTCAAGATTGGTGATACGGTTATAGAAGGGGCTATCGATAAGGTATATATGGATAAGAAGGGAAAACTCACTGTCCTGGACTATAAGACGAACCGCTTTCACGGGAAGACCCCTGATGGTATAACCGAAGAGATGAAGGAAAAAGCGAAAAAGTATGACTTACAGCTGAAAGTCTATACTATAGCGGCATCACGGTTACTTGGCAGAAAGGTAGATAAGGCTCAACTCTACTTCCTCGATGTCCAGAGAGTGTATACACAGGATATGAGCCCGCATAACCTCGATGAGATTAAAGATGAGATAGAACAAATCATAAACGAGATACAATCCCGTATTGATAAAGGCTCAAACGAGGAGACCTTCCAGACTCGCCCTAATAGGGACAATTGCCTGTTCTGCGGTTACTGGATGTGCGAAGACAGGGTGAAAGGCACTCAAGAATAGATTAGATAAACCATTGTATCGTAGAAGAGAGTTAAATTTTTATATAAACAAAATTTAGTTATATTATAGAATATAATTTAGGAAAAGCCATATAATTGTAAATAAATGGAGTTTAGATTATGAGAATGAAAGCATTATTAACTATAACCATATTTATCATCTTCTCAATGATAGCTTATTACCCAACAACAGCTCAAGAAGCTGGCGACCAGTCACCCATCAGCTTTACAGACACTAATCTGGAAAGGGCTATACGGGATATCCTCGATAAACCGGAAGGAGACATCTTCGGCGATGACTTTACCGGTATGAAAGAGCTATCATTAACCAATGAAGGGATAAAGGACATCTCAGACCTCTATTACGCTGACCTTACATCTATCGAGGTATTAGACCTGACATCCAATGAAATCACAGACCTATCACCATTACCTGAGTTGATACTACCTTCACTTCGCCGACTAATCCTTGACCATAACCTAATAAGCGATATAGAAGTCTTTGCCATAGCAGACCTACCAGCTTTACGCAGGCTTTCCATTAACTATAACCAACTTAAGGATGTGACACCACTTATAAACTTTTATGATAAGATGTCCGAAGGTCTAACCGATGAGGATAATCTGGTCATTACCGTTTCCGACAATAATATGGACATTCAAGATGGAACAGAAAACAGGGAAACGGTCAAATACCTACAGAGCAATGGTGTATGGATGAGCTGGGGTTTCGGGAACAATACAGGGGAAAGCCCTCTCGTGTTTACCGATTATAAGCTGGAGAATGCAGTGAGATATGCTATTGGTAAGTCTTTTGGCGAGGTTTATCCATTTGAGCTAAGCAATCTCAAGAAGCTGGAAGTCCTCAAACAACAGGTGATAGACATATCCGCACTTTATGAAGCCGACCTCTACAGCCTTGAGTTTATGTCCTTCTATAGAAACCGGATTAGAGACATATCAGGATTTGCTGATGTTGACTTCCCATCTCTAAAACTGCTATACATATCCTACAACCAGATTAAAGATATAACCGTCTTGAAAGACATGTACGAAAACGGGGCTTTCAGAGAAAGCAGTGGACGACAATTCGATATATATATGACATACAACAATATGGACTTCATCCCAGAAAAGAATAGCCAACCGGTAGAAGAACCCGAAGACCAAACCAATAACAACCAAAGCCAAAACGATAACGACACACCCTCTGATGATGGAACACAGGAAGAACAAGAAGAACACCGCGACATAGGCAGGGAAAACCTCGACACTCTTATTTTCCTCGAGAGTAAAGGACTTAAAATTAAGTGGAGAGATGGAAATAAGTACTCATTTTAAGTTTATATAAAACATGGGAAAGCGAGTCTTTATGGATAAAAAGGCACCGATTATCTTTACAGATAATAGACTGGAAAAAGCACTACGGAAAGAACTGGGCATAAGTTCAGTATTCATATATCCCAACCACTTCGCACATACCAAATCATTGAGACTCAATCACAAGGATATAACCAGTATAGAAGGACTTTTCCATGCTCATCTAAACAACCTTACTGAATTGTTCCTGAATAATAACCGGATTACTACTTTCCCCGATAAACCCGGTATGGAGTTGCCTAAACTCGGATGCATTCACCTAAGCAAGAATAAGATAAAAGATATGTCCGGGATAAACGGATTCAAACTCCCTTCCCTAAACAATCTTGACCTATCGGGCAACCATATAGCAGACTTATCCTTTCTAAAAGGATTAGAACTCCCAGCCTTGACATCATTGAACCTCCGCGGGAACATTATCACCAGTCTATCAGGCTTATCGGAAGCGAGACTACCCATGCTACGCTTCCTTCAACTTGACTTTAATAGGATTGATACTCTGGAAGGACTCATCGGAGTTGACCTACCCGCATTACAGGAGCTGAGCGTGAAAAATAACTTCATAAAAGACTTATCTGCTCTACAGGATATAAACCTACCAAGACTTTCCATGATCGATGTTGTCGGCGATAACCTGATAATAGATAAAAAATCTCCCGATTATGATATCGTCCAAAGTCTCGAGTCAGAAGGAATTTATATAAAATATAAAAGCAAATATTATCATAATTATTAAAATTTACATGAAAATCTTCCAAAAATTATTATTTTTTTAACAATAATATTATTGAATATATAGAATGTACTAATCCAACATAAGGAGATATAACCATGAAAACAAAAGTATTACTCATCATCCTATGCCTGGTCCTGCCAATCATCGCTACATATCAGCACAGCTCACCGCAGGATACAAGAGGTGGAGTCATTGTGGTTAATGAAGACGGGGACGAGGAAGACAGCTCACAAAGACTCGCCATCATCATAGGCATCAATGACTACGCATCCATGAAAAGCCTTAACTTCGGAGTATCGGATGCCAAGCTGATAAAACAAGTCCTCGAGGAAAAAGGTAAATTCACCATAGAATACTATGCCGACGACCATGACGACCCAACTGCTATCAAACCGAATAAACAAAACATCATGAATGCTATCAAAGATGCAAACTACGCAGCAAAAAACGGTTGGATAGATACTCTCATCGTTTACTTCGGAGGACACGGCATTGAAAAAAGCAGTAAGCACTATATTGCCACCATCGACACCAATCCTAAATACCTTGACACAGCCATAAAGGTCGACAACCTAATCAACGAGCTGAATGAAGCACAGCAAGAAGCAAAAGTCATGCTATTCCTGGATGCATGCCGGAATGACCCATCGGTTATCGCTCAGGGCGAATACGATGCATGGGGTGATATCGACTCTAACGGCTTAGCTATGTTACGCTCTACTTCTTCCGGGAAATACTCTTATGAGTTGAGAGAGCTTGGTCACGGCATCTATACATACTTCCTTGTCAAAGGACTGGAAGGCGAAGCAGACTACGATGACAACGGATACATCTCATACAACGAGCTGGCAAAATATGTATGGCAAGAGATGAGGGAATGGTCCAGAACCAACGAATACAACCTAAACCAGAAACCCAAATCCACCACCTATGAGAAGTACGGAGAATTCTTCATCACCAAAACGGGCAAA
>CAYUUC010000073.1:0-13780 GCA_964447635.1 uncultured Spirochaetia bacterium | reverse complement strand
GTTTTTCAGGTCTTCCTGCTTTTTAAAGTAATATCCTATGATAAACATTAATATCCCGCCTGATACGAAACCTAAACTTATCGTTAAGAAGGATAATAGATTCGATTTACCGTTTACCGTCTTTAACCCGCCTAAATAGCTCAATGGATAATCCAGGAAATGATATTTCTCCCCATAAAGTAGCATGGCACTACCCATAGAAAAGACTATCAATATAAGCAGTAGGGTAAATGCCCGTTGAGTCTTTTTTCCATAAGCAAGTCTAAAATTATTCATGATTTTATCCTATTAACAATTATGAACCCTTTTTTAATATTAATCTTATTATAGTTTAAAATCAACATCATTAATAATCATCATATCCGAATAACTCTTCTTCCAAAGAATCACCAACTCTGGCTACTTCCAATATAGTAGGTATGGCTTTTTTGCTGGTTGTCTCTTCTATGTCCAGTATACCCACTAAGGCTAAATCATTATCTATAACCACTATCTTGGAATAATTGAGTTCGCTGTTCTTCCTTAATAGTTCCATAAAATTAATGTATGGATATGCTTTACCTATAAAGGTCTTGCATGTTAAAATTAATTCTTTCGAAAAATCAATTTCCCTTACAACTATTGTAAGTTCTACTTCTTGGTGTCGATTATTCTCCAGTGGTATACTTAATACGAACCCACCCTGATCGGGAAGCTCGCTATGGTCAGCATACAAACTTAGAGAAATATAGTAAACATATTTCTTTACCTTCTTATAAGCTAAAGTATCAACCATAACATGTCTCCTTATTAATATATTAAAGGATAGTTTATATTATGTTAATTATTTCTTCTGTAACCTTATTAAATTTTTTCTTTTTTATAACCGACCGTTCAGTTATAAATATACTCATATTTCTACAAAGAGTCAACATTTTTTTTATTTTTTTATCAGTATGGGTTTATTTTGATATAAACCATAGAAGAATCATCATTTTATGAGTTATAGTCATTTCTTGAAAAAATCATTAGTTGAGGATATATTATATAATAAATCTTGTTAAATTATCTTTTATCTTATCATACAATAACCGCCGTTCTAATCTATCTTATAGGAAGGATTTTAACATGCCAAGAACTGTAGACAAAGAACAAAAAAGGAAAGACATACTTAAAGCTGCATTGAAAGCATATGCCAATAAGGGCATCCAAAACACTACAGTGCAGGATATAGCCGATATAGCTGATATTGGTAAGGCTACGATTTACCTGTATTTCGATAGCAAAGAAAATATACTTCAGGAATGCTTCAATGAATTCGCCGTCAATTCTAAAAAGAATATAGACCCTATAATCGATTTACAGAAGCATTTTGAACCAAATAGGGAAAACTTATCCTCATCTCCTTTGTATAGTATTATTGACAATTTGATCAATGTTGCATTAAATGAACCGGAGAAGGTATATCTTTCTTTATTAAACTTCTTCAATCTTATTGATGTTCACGAGGAAGGTATAGAAGGGATAAAGAGCGCTTATTCTAAACTATCCGAACCTATCATTGATTATGGAAAAATACTCATAAAGAAGTATAAAGAAGCAGGGATAATCAGGCAAGGTGTGGATGAAGATAAATTTATTTATACCCTCTCTTTTGTACTTATGGGCTTTTTCTTCCGTTCTATTATGGTTGATGACAGGAAGATAAGATTAATGGGTGATTCATTAAAGAATATAATAACCAACTTATTAAAAGAAGCTGGTGTTGAGGAAGAAAAATAAGCAAAATTTTTTTCTAAATTTTTAAAAAATACTTTAACTTTATACTCATCTGTGTTTATATTATAAATATAAAACTTTATTATCCTAGGAGACAGCTATGAAGAAAAGGAACAAAATTTATCCGCTTTTAATAATGATTTTCCTGTCTACAGTGATTTTTTCTGGAATACATGCAGAATCTACTTCTAAGTGGAAACCATCATATTATCCTGATTATACTATAGAAGATTTTAGGGATTATGCACCGGCTAACAAAGAGCTGGACTTCGATAATATCGATTTTCCCCTGCTCAATGCGGCGGTATTCTACGAAACGAATCGGATGAGATTAAAAAACAATAGGAAAGAGTTCCGCCATTCTCAGGCTTTGGAAGACGCTGCCCAGATGCATTCCGAGGATATGGTAGAGGGGAACTTCTTTAGCCATTATAATACGATAGACTCCTCGAAGAGGGACTTCACCGACCGTCTCAAGATGTATGGGGTAGATAGCGGAGCGAGAGATGAGAACATCGCCACTGCTTTCGGAATACAATATGAATCAGGAACTTCCGTTTCATCGATAAGTGATATCCCCCCTCATACATATATAAGTTATGCTGAAGACCTGGTGGATGCATGGATGCATTCACCCGGTCATCGAAGAAACATCTTGAAAAAGGATTTCGTTTATCTGGGTTGTGGAAATTTCTTTTTTATGGAGAGGGATGAATGGCCTAAATTCACAGCTACACAGAATTTCGGCTCGATAGTCCCTGATGACTTATATGATAGTGATATTGCTGATATTGATGATGATGATACAGGGGATGACGGGGAAGAATACATCTCTCCTCCTTTTATCAATGTAAAATACACTTACAGCGATGGATACTTCATGAAAACCGGTGATGATTCCTGGATGGAGAAGACGGGTAACGACACTAATTATTATCTACAATATGCGAAAGATGATGTTTTTTATTATCTTTATGATAAGTCCAACAATTATTACCTGGCTCTGCCCATAGCGGGTGGTATGGGATATTATTATGATTTTAAGAAGAAGAGCTGGCTAGAGTTTGGTGTGTTGGAAATATCATTGGATTAGTTGAATAATTATGGTTAGAAGACTTATTATCCTTCTGCTGATATTGTTTTCTATGACTTTTATCTCCTGTGCTGTTTTCTATGACCTTATCTTTACTCCTTCGCCGGTATTCATCATGAATGAGGTTAATGCACTAATATCCGGTGAACTTATACTAAGCGGGACATTCGGAGGAGTTACCTTAGATAGGGAGGGTTTTGATATCGAGCAAACCCTGTATGGACAGCTTAGATACATAGAGACCTCTTTCAGGGTCTCCAAGTATTCGGTGGACTTTTATTGGCTGGAGCTTGCTCAGTTGGATATAAGGGTTATGATGTGGTTTTCAAAGTCCTCCAACTCCGGTTATAATGCGAGATTCCGTCTATACGAAGAGTCTGGTGCTTCCGATACTTTCCTTCAGCTGGAGAAACCGGTTCTAAGGATGGTTAAATCGGATTATAATCCTTTACTTCAATCTATGAGCTATTTTATAGCGGGTGAGGATTATGTGTTTATAAAGGATGATTATACGAAAACAGATATAATTCTTCATAAAAGCTCTTATCTGGAATTTACCGATTACAGATTTATAAAAACAAAAGAGCCCATGATGAAATAATCTTCATAAATTTTAAAAAGTTGATAAAATTTTTTTCCATTTTTTAATCAAACATTTGTGTTATATTTAATATTGTGATTACTGATAAATTAAAATTTTGGAGTAAATACTATGAGAAAAATATCGATAATTGTTGTTCTAGTATTGTTATTGGTATTGATAGGGGGGTCTGTTGCTTCTGCTCAGACTAAAATTAGTTTAGGGATAAATTCTCCTTTGGGTGTAGGATTTATCGGAGAATACTCGTTTTTTTATCTTAACTCAGCTCCATTCTTAATAACGATTTTTGACTTTTCAGCTTATGAGATGGTGAGTCCGAATTTTGGTTTTGGATTGCGATACCTTACATTATGGGGGATAATTGGAGCTTTGACACCTTCTGCTATTTTTGAATATGAGAATGATGGATTTATCCTTTCTACACAAATAAGCGGAGGTTTGATCTTAGTTACGGATTTAACCTATCGGAGCTTCTTTACAGCTTATCCTGGATTCATTGTTGACCAGGGTTTCCTCTTTAAATTAGGGGAGTATTATCAGATAGGAGCGAGTATTATATTAGCATTTCACTACGAGATGTTTTATTATTTTGAACTACCCATCATCTTGAATTTTGTTATGAGGTGGATTTTTTAGATAGTTTCTTATCCTTATCTAGAGTTCCGACCGGACTTTTCTTACTTTTGTTTCTTACCTTGAAAAAAGTTTATATATTATTGATATTGAACGATATATACCATGTAGTTTATGCTGAGTATAAGCATAAAAACATGTTAATATTTATTTTTGATAAAGATTTACCGATACTTTTCATAAATTAATAGAAACGGAATATTATAAATGAAAGTTATTTTACCGCCTATTATTACTGTGTTACTGATTGTAGGAATGGTTATTTTCATCGGGGTATTTCCTCCTGCTCAGGATTGGCTGGATTCGGAGGCTAATTTTAACCTCTTATCCCCCCTGTTCCTTATTAGGAATGGAGTATTAATCCTGTTGGGTATTATATTCACTTATATCTTTGGTGATGGATTTGGCAAGACTAGAGAAGGTCGTGGTTTTGGTTTCCGATTTTTATTACCTGTGGTTATGGGATTAGCAGGGGCTGGCTTGTTTGTTCTACTGGTCGAACCTTTATTATTCCCCAGGGGGAGCTTCTGGACTATTTCTTTATTTGTCTTGATATGGGTAGTGGCTGAGGAGATATATTTCCGCTCGTTCCTTACCAGAAGCCTTATGAATGCTTCCAATCCCGACGGGGCGAACCTCATCGCATTACTGTTCAGTTCGGTATTATATGCTGTATGGAATATAACCTATTCACCCATTGTAGGTAAATATGATTTGATGGGATATTTTTCCATCTCTGTCTTATTCTTTTTCATATTGGCTTTACCCGTCACTGCTTCTTATTATTATACTCGTTCATTGATATCCTCTGGTATAACCAATCTTATCATCAAGGGGATATTCGTCGGTTATTGTGTATACATCCTATCATAAGCGGGGTGGTCTTGCTTTTATTCAGCTTCACCGGCAATCATTTCTGGATATGTCTTCACATAATCATCGATAATCCTTCTGGCATCGTTTAAGTCTGTTATCTGGCTTAGTACTACCTTAATCTTCTTTATGTCCCTCCATCCTTTACAATACCATAGGAGGTGTTTCCTCATCTTAACCACTTTTGCAAAGTCGTTACCATAGAAGTCTTCGAAGTAATCCAGGTGTTGAAAGACCACTTCTTTCCATTGTTGGATAGTTGGGATATAGTCTTCATCCATATTGAGGCTTAGAGCTTTAAACAGGAATGGGTTTCCCAATATCCCCCTCGCCAGCATTATTCCGTCTATACCGGTCTCCCTTTTCATCCTTAGGACATCTTTAACGGAGAACAAGTCTCCATTACCTATTACCGGGATATTTACATTATCCTTAACCTGTTTAATCCAGTTAAGGTTGTTTTCCACGGAGTATGTATCTTCTCTGGTTCTTCCATGTATGGTGATGAGGTCGGCACCAGCTTCTTCTATGGCTTTAGATGTTTCGTTTATGTTTATGGAGTTTCTGTCCCATCCTGCTCTTATTTTGACCGATAATGGTTTTGATGTGGTTTGTCTGGCGATTTTTACATGCTTATATATTTTATCCGGGTTTTTTAGGATAGCACTACCACCGCCCGTTTTCACCACTTTCTTTGCCGGGCATCCCATATTCAAATCTATGATGGTGAAATTTCTATCCTGGACGGCATTGATTGCATAGTGCAATTCTTCGGGGAATCTTGCTGTAAATTGTATACCCACATTCTTTTCGCTGGGATGTGTTTCCATCATCTGGAATGTTTTTTGGCTATTATATTGAATAGCGGTAGAGCTGATCATTTCTACGAAAGACAATCCTGCTCCCATATCGTGGCAGACCCTGCGAAAAGGGCTATCTGTTATGCCACATAGGGGGGCGAGAATTATAGGATTTTCTATAGTAAGATTTTTAATGGTAATGGGTTTAAATTGTTTCATAAGAATAATATGGTGACTTTTTTGACTACTCCGGTTTTTACAAAGATTTAATTTGCTAGTATATGCATATATTATATGAATATATTATTGTAAAGTAAGGTATATATTTTTATCTTTATATTAGCATTTACATTTAAGAAATCCGTATAATAGCTCCATATTTAAAATTCCACTTTAGAAGTGGACTTTATGTTAGTTTTTGTATGGAATTTCTGAAATTTCTTTATTGATGTTAATCTTAATATAAGAATTGTTGATAATATTATTAAACTATATTTATGTGATTTTTATGTATCTTATGCTTGTTTTTTTAATAACACTTTAGAATAATATTAATTTTAGTATTTAGTAAAAAATATATAACAAATAGGCGGAAAAAATGACAGCGTTTTTCATTATAGCCCCCATAGGTTTAATTATAGTAACCATAGTAATAGTCTATATAAACAAGTTTTCATATTCCAAGGCTATAGAAGATGGGAAAACTCTTTTGGATAAGAACGAAACCAAAGAAGCCCTTAGAGTTTTCCGGAACTTAGTCAACAAGAGACCTTTCGACCCTGCAGTTCACTTCTATCTAGCCGAAGCTTATTACCAGAGTGAAGACTTTGATTGGGCGATGACGGAGTTTAAGAAAGTAGAATCTTTCAATAGACATGAATATAAGCATTTTGACGAGAAGCTCCTTCATGAAAGGCTTGCCGATTTATACCTGCGTTTCGGTCAGACCACGGAGGCTCAGAAGTCACTTTTAAGCATCCTGGATATCTCTCCTAATGATTACGATACTCATATAAAAATCGGTGATATCTTTTTTAAAAGAACCCTCTTCGATAACGCCCTCTCCTATTACCAGAAGGCTCTATCTATAAGGGATTATGGTTCGGAAGCTTTATTTAAATGTGGGGAGGTCTTCTACTACAAGAAGGATTATAACCAGGCTTTAGGTTACCTTAAAGGTGCTGTTAAACACCAGCCCACCCTATTCAAAGCAAACTACTATATAGGGATGATATATAAGAGCACCAATAACTTCGCTAAGGCTTTATCCGAGTTTGAGAAAGCCTCGCAGAACCGGGAAGTTCGGGTGAGAGCTTTATTCCAGAAAGGAGTATGCTTATTAAAACTGAATGAACCTATACAGGCTATATCCACTTTCGAAAGAGGACTTAAAGCAGCTGAAAATGATGAAAACGTCTCTAGTAAATCTCCATTGATGTTATCTTTACGATATCATTTGGCTGAAACTTATGAATCCGAAAAGAAAATCCTCGCCGCTCTGGACCAATGGGAGAAGATAGCCGAACAAAACCCTGAATACGAGGACGTCCCGGATAAACTGAAGATGTATTCCGATTTAAGGGTGGATGATAGATTGAAGGATTTCTTAACCGCTACCGATAAAGAATTTGAAAGAATATGCATCAAAATCATTGGACATAATAACCAAAAAATTATGGAGATACTAGAAGCTCCCAAAGAAGAATCATTCCAGGCTTTAGTATCAGAAAGTGAAGGGGAATGGATAAAAGCAAGGACTACTAAAAAACTAATCCAGTTCCATCGACATAAAGAACCCATCAACGATAAGGTTCTGCGTAATAGTCAAGAGAAGATGAAAAAGCTCAGTGCTTCAGGGGTTATGGTCTATTCTTCATCCGGGTTTACTCCCAAAGCTATGGAGTATTCACAGACCCGACCGGTTAAACTACTGGATAGAGATTCACTCAGCGAGGTATTGAAAGAGATTAACTGGAATAACTCCCAATGATGATTAATCTTAATATAGGCTTTTGAAAACAAACTTTTTTACTTATTATGTAATTCCTGTAGCAAGTTTCACGAAATTTAGCGTTTTTGGAAAAAATTAGGAAAAGAATAGAATTTCGAATTTTGGTAATGCTAAACATCTTAGTGATATCTCGGTTATTGTGCGAAGTTGAAATGACCTTCTACCCGACACTTCGGCTAGGCTCAGTACCCGATAGGATCTGTAATAATTGTAAGGCTGTCCGAATTTTTTACATGATGTAGAATATTTTTAATTTTATTAGTCGATAAACTAAAAAAGTGGTGTAATTATCGAGAGTTGTGTGTATTATATAATATTCCATAATTATCTATAAAGAATTTATTAAATATGTGATTATACTCATGAGATATAATATATTATACTTAATTTATTGTCGTTAACAATGTAGAGGATTTTTTTATGAGGAATAAGATAGATAAGGAAACCTTGAAAAAAATTCGGGAAGACCTAAAGCTATACTTTAATTTCCTGGAGCTTTACAATAAGCCAAGAAAGATTGAAAACCAATCCAAAATCGACGAATTCGTCAAAAATGAATCTTCCATAATGAGAAGGATAAGATACATTGACGAGATTGACCTAAAAGAAAGCAAAAAATCTAAAGAAGAAAAATTTAAAGAAGAAGAACAAATCGTCCTTATACCACCTTCAAAAAGTAAAAAAAAGAAGCTTAGGAAAAACTCGGTTCTGAATTTCATCTTCGGGGAAAGGAAACCGGTTAAATCATTCGGAAGAAGGACGAATACCATTATCATAAGATTCTTCGGCTTGATAAGGAGGAATACATCCGAAGCCTCCGCAGAATGGGCAAGGTATCGTGCGGATATTGAGGCTCTGCTATTCAAACCTTTTGCATATATAATAACAAATGGATGGCGTTATCTAGATAGGCTTCACTATAATGTCTGTGTATCATTCGCTCATTTTATAAACTATTTCGTAAAGAATAGCAAACCCCTAAGACAGGGTAAGATAAATGACCAAATCTTCGTTTTCGATGATTGTATGCCGAATTACCTTCAGGTAGTCAGCAGGGAGGAGTATAGGAAAATCCTGATAGAAGCCATCGATGAAACATTACCTAAAATAACCATAGAGAACATCGAATTTATAAAACCATTCCTGGAAGAAATAATCAATATAAACATAAGCAAACCACTAAGCTTCTTGAATATCGTACTCTCCATATATATGCTACATTATAAGAAAAATTTTACCCTACAGACTCTCTGTTCATTCTTTAAGCTACCACCTATCAACACTAATAGGTATAATTTCCATAAAAAAGTTAGAGAAGCAGTTAAAGACGAGGTCAAGAAAGCGAGGAGAAGATATAACAAAGTCAACAAGGAGCTGTTTCGCATTAGATCAATCGATAAGAACTTATCGCTGAATTCCGATAAACATAATCCCATGGTTCGGTTTATTAATCGTATAAGCGTTGCTAACCGGGATATACAGACTATGGATAAGGTGGAAAATCCTATGACATCAAATCCATTTAGATTCATCAAAGAAGACCTGGCAGGATTTATGTACAGATTCTTAAGCGGATTCCTCCTTACATACAGCGACTTCCTTAATGATAGAGTCTATATCAAAGCAGGTAAGGAAAGGAAAAAGGTGCAAATCTTCGAAGAGAGCCTATTCTCGAATGAAATAAGCAAGATAAACGAAACCATAAAAGACTATGAGATTATGAAACAAGCTAGCGAATATACCACTATCACCCTAAGCACTTTCGTCAACTACCAGCAGAATATAAAACCTACTTCAGATAAAGAATACAAACTCTGTATGTATACTAAAAGGGCTTTAGACGCTCTATATAGCATAAGAGATACTCTCAACGATGCTATGTATAACAATTTCCTCGCAGGGGGGCTTACCGGAAAAATGTTACTAGGAGCTCAGAAGGAAAAAGACATTCCTATCGCATCTGTGGAAGAATCCTCACCCAGATTCCTGCCCTATGGTAAAGACCTGGTCATCATAAACCGATACCACGACGGAAAGACCGTAGAAAAGGTCATCGATGAGGTGGTTATGGTTAGTTCTAATTTCGCTTATCTCTTTGGTAAGGAAGAAGTACTACAAACCATCGCTGATGAAGAAGAACTAATCAGAAGATGCGAAGAGGAACTCCAAATTATATCCAAACTTGCCTAAATCACCAATCTCTTCACTTTTTATTTAAAATATGGTTTATATATGTTTTTTTATTATCTTTTCTATAAGTTGAATTTTATTGTCTATTTAATTGAGAGGGTCTTAAAAATGGGCAAAAACTATGACGTTATTATCATCGGTGCTGGAAGCGTCGGGCTTCCGAGTGCTTTCTATCTTACCGAGAAAAAGCTCAGTGTGCTGGTCATCGAAGAATTACCTCAGGTCGGACAGGGACAGAACAAGTCTTCCATCGGAGGGATAAGGGCTACCCACTCCGACCCGACTAAAATCAAGGTTTGCCAGCAAAGCCTCGATGTTTATAGGAATTTTGCTGATAATTATAAAACTGATATAGAATGGAAAGAGGGAGGTTACTGCTTCCCTGTATTCAGAGAAGAAGAAGAGAAAACACTCAAAGCTATTCTACCTATGCAGAAGGAGAATGGACTAAAAATCGATTGGGTGGATAAACAAGCCATCAAGGAGATTGTCCCCGGCATCAACGAAAGAAACTTAATCGGTGGAACATATTCACCCAAGGATGGTGACCTATCACCACTTAGAGTAGCACACGCATGGTTCATGCTAGCAAGGAAGAACGGAGGTGAGTTCCACTTCAATGAGAAGGTCACCGACATAAAAGTAGAAGCAGGACGGGTGAGTGGTGTCGTCACCGATAAGGATACTTATCACTCAGATATAGTGATTAATGCGGCGGGAGCTAATGCCCGTGAGATAGGCAAGCTGACCGATATCGAACTGCCGGTTGAGCCGGATAGTCACGAAGCGGGTATCTCTTCGCCGGTGGAGGAGTTCCTCCAGCCGTTGGTCGTGGACTTGAGACCTGGTCCGGATGGTAAGACATCCAACTTCTATTTCGCACAGAACAAGCTAGGTCAGATCATCTTCTGCTATACGCCACTTCACTTCTTTAAGGGTAAGGAAAGGCGAAGCACCAGCGAGTTTATGCCGGTCATCTCCAGAAGGCTCATCGACCTTATACCTAAGTTCAGAGACCTGCTCATCCGAAGGACATGGCGCGGCTTATACCCTATGACTCCGGATGGTAGTCCCATTGTGGATAAGGTAGAAGAGGTTGAGGGTTTGTATGTAGGGGTAGGCATGTGCGGACAGGGTCTCATGCTGGGTCCCGGTGTGGGGATGAACCTCGCATCGCTGGTCTTTGAGGGTCGCCCCATAATAGATTTACAGCTTTTCGATAAATGGTCTATGTATAGAGACTTTGTCGGTAAGGAAGCATTGAAATAGGTACTATAAGCAGGACGGTTGTTACGCAAGATTATGAAAAAGACCCCTCGTCTCCTTAGGAGACGCATCTAACCTCGTCTCCTTAGGAGACGCATCTAACTTCGTCTCCTTTGGAGACGCATCCCTCATGAGGGGAAAGAATTAGTAAAAGTTTGGTAATAAAGGAATTAAGTTTAATTCCTTAGTAAGTAGGTAAAAAATGAATCTTAAAAGCCCCCTATGAGGGGGTTTGGGGGTCTCTTAAAAAAATTTTTGCGGAAGAATCAGCAGAACTTAAGGAGGAAGCATTATGGATTGGGCATTTGCTGTTGTTATTATATGTGCTATGGTCTTTGGTACCGGTATCATAGGTATTATCGCTGATACAATCACCAAGACAAAGAACAAGAAAGTAAAGGGTGAATACGAAGATAGAATCAAGTCTCTGGAATCAGAAGTCGAGTTAATCAAGTCTAATAAGTTATTAGACCGGGTTAACGCCATTGAAGACATCATCCTGATGGACTCCAAGCTGGATAAGGGTGATTACCATAAGGCTCTCGACTATAAAGCGTCCGGTGATGAGGAACGGCAAACTAAGGATGAATAAGGCTAAAACCCACTTTCCAACCATCATCTAACGATAAGCATGGTATGCTTGTCTGCTAAACCTATCTCGGCAATAGAACCGGAATTGAAGTTGATGAAGTCTGCCTCTATTCCATCAGAGAAGATGACTCCATTCTCCGGCATCTCCGATTCTACCTTTAGCATGTCCATAGATGTGATCTTTCCGAATACAATCCCTGCCTGGGATGATCTGCTTGGGAATGGTTCTCTCACTGAAAAGTATAGATAATCAGAACTCCAATCGAAACCCGTATCCATTATACCTTCCTTACTATCCGATGGGTCTGTGTATTGTTTGCTTATCTTCATCGATGCGTTGATGATAGACTTGAACCATCCGGTCGAACCCGCTCCGGTGGTTATGATGATGCCTGATGATATGTGATGCTCCATCTGACTTGCGTATTGGATGCTGTATCTAGCTGAGGTATGGCTCTTTTGTCCGATAAACAGGTCATTGAAGCCGTATATGGATTGACCGTCATTGAGGACGGCTTTAGCCATCGTTATGTCTTTGGTTCGATAGTCGTTATCCAATACACGGGACAGCCTTTCGCTTACCTGCTCCACCGAGAAGGGAAGCAATACCCCGTCGATGGTTGATGGGTCGGGGTTTACTGCGAGTATAGGTTGTCCGTTGAGGTATTTGGCTGTGTTCACCACCAATCCGTCCACTCCCAGTGTTATGATAAGGTCACGCTCACCGAAGAGGAAGTTGGGGAGGAAGTCTCTATCTATGAACTGTTTCTTGATGCTTTGTGGTAGGGTGTTCTTGAGCTTATCCAGCGACTGTTCATACTTCGAAGAGACCCGCTCGTACCATGAGAAGTCTCCGCCGGTCGCTTCTATATAGAATTTCGCCTGAGACTTGGTGTTGAACTTATGTATAAGCTCATCGAGTGGTGTCTTTCTGGTTATAATCACAATCTTATCAAAAGACGCCATGGTTACTCCTTAGGCAGATTGTCGAGTATGGATGATAGTAGTTCTGAGGTGATGTTGAGGTTGCCTATGGTTTTAGTTCTTTCTGATAGGGCTTTCATGGATAGAGCGAGTAGATGTGCGGAATTCATCTTGATATATGGTTTCAGTCTTATCTCTTCTGATTTTGACCATGTTTCGGCTTCTTTGATGCGGTTTTCTGCCTGTAGTTGGATGAGGTTCTTCTTCTGCTTCTCGATTGTGATTTGAGTATTAAGTTCGTTCTCCTTGATTTTCCTTTCCTGTTCGACAGCGGCGGCTCTTCTAGCGTAGATAGCTTCGTCAGCCTTCTTCTGCAGTTGCTCTCTGTACTCAGCCTCGAAAGCCTTAGCCATCTCTGGTGTAGGCTTCACCGATAGTATGAATAGGGACAGGCATTCGATGCCCATAGTATGGAGTATCGGTTCATCTTTGATTTGAGGTAGTATTTCATTAGCCATCGTATCACCCTTCTTGAGGGCTTCCTCCAGAGTCATGTTCTTGAGTTGTTCCTTAACCTTGATGTGCATTACATTGATAAGACGCTGGGTGAGTTTCTCCGAGTCTTTAGAGAGGGGGACTTTGGTCTTAGGGTCTATGGTGTAATCTAAGACGGTGTTGAGCTTCTCGGGGTCTGAAACTTTGTATGTGATCTGACCCTGTATGGTTATGTTCTGCGAGTTCCCGGTTACCTCGTTGAATATGAAGTTAGAATCCTGTGTATTGGTAGGAATTACGACGATGTTTGTGTTGTATGAGAGGTAGAAGAAGCTTATACCATGACCCTTCTTGCTGACCTTGCCGGAAGAGTATCTTATTATGTATTCGTTGGGAAGTCCTTTGAAAAATGGCATATGCACAACTCCTTTTTATATTGATTAATTGGTAATATAATTTAATCGGTTCGGTAGTTGATAATTATTCTACCAATCCGTATCTCAAACTCTGTTAATATATCCTTGCCTATAGATTCTCGATTTCTT
>CAYUUC010000072.1:0-13842 GCA_964447635.1 uncultured Spirochaetia bacterium | reverse complement strand
ATTGCAAATTTCTTATTCCGGTGATCCCAGTTACAATATTTAAATTCATTTAACTTTCTATAAAATTATTAACCTTATTATTATCTTAATACTTTAATAAAAAGTATATAATATGTTATTTTTTTATATAACATAATTTCCATTATTTTATATATAAAGACCAATTATGTAAATAGGATATGCATAAATGAGCCAACCTAAATTATTGATAGTAGAGAATGAGCTAATCGTAGCAGAAGATTTGAAAGATACATTGGTAGAATTTGGTTATGAGATTGTAGATATAATAACCACCGGTGAGAAAGCCCTAAATATCGTTTCCGATAATGAATTAGATTTGATATTAATGGATATTATGCTTAAGGGTAAAGTTGATGGCATCAATGCTGCTTCCATCATTCAGAATAAATATGACATACCAGTGGTTTACCTTACAGCCCATACCGATGATAATACCTTCAATCGAGCAAAATTAACCAAACCATATGGCTATATCATCAAACCTTATGAACGAAAAGCCTTATATACAACGATTGAACTGGCTCTATACAACCATAATAGGGATAAGGAACTTATAGAAAAGGAATATCGCTTGCGGGAAAGCGAAAAAAGATACAAGACCCTGTTTGAAACCATCCCACAAGGTATCATAGAATGTGATACAAAAGCTATCATTACATTTATTAACCAAGGAACCACTAGGATTTTCGGTTTTGAACCGGAAGAGCTTTTAGGTAAGGAGATATATGGATTAATCGATAACCATGGATTAAAGAATGAGTTCTATAGGAGATTCAAGTATTATACTCTCAAGCAACCTTCCCCACAGCATTTTGTATTAAAGAATGTAACCAAATCCGGTAAGTCTATATATGTTCAGGTAAATTGGAATTATAAGAGAAATGATAACGGAGAACTAATCGGGTATATAGCTTTAATAAACGATATCACCGAAAAGTTAAACTCAGAGAAAATCATAAAAGAAGAGAGGGATAAAGCCCAGAAATATCTTGACATTGCCGAAGTGATACTATTAACCACCGATACTGAAGGCAGTATAACCATGATTAACAGAAAAGGATGTGAGATTTTAGGATTTAGAGAAGAAGACATCATCGGGAAGAACCTCTATAATGACTTTATTCCAGAAGAAATAAGAGGTAAAATGAGGGATTCATTTAATATGAAATTATCGATGGAATCTTCAGTATATGAACTGGAAAATAGTTATATATACGATAAAACCGGTAACAAGAAGATAATCGATTGGAAAAGCACCTTACTAAAAGACCATAATAACCAACCTATCGGTTTATTAATATCAGGACAGGATATCACTAAACTAGCCAAGACACAAACCATCCTTAGAAACTCAGAGAAGAAATACCGGGCAATATTTGAAAGGTCGCCAATCGGTATCTTCCGCTTTGATAGTAATGGATACATAACCCATTTTAATGATGCCTTCATTAATACTTTTTCTACCGGGAAAAAGACATATTCCGGCTTTAATATAATTAGCATGATAGACAATCCCGAAATGAAAGGGGCTGTGACGCAATGTTTAGAAGGTAAAGAGTCCACCTTTGAAGGTTTCTATAAATCCGTTATAACTAAAAAATCGGCTATTTTAAAAGCCATGTTTAATCCGATAATAGACGAAGATGGAGAAATCCACGGTGGTATATGTATCTGTGAGGATATAACAGAAAGGAAGCATTCTGAAGATGAATTGAAACAAAGCGAGGATAAGTATCGTTCTTTATTTACCAACATGATTAATGGTTTTGCTTATAATAAAATTATAGTTGATAACAATAATAAACCCGTCGATTATATTATACTAAAGGTTAACCGGGCTTTTGAACGGATAATGGAAGGAGAGAAGAAGGATTTCATCGGTAAAAAAGCCTTAGTAGATTTTACTCATATCATCAATACTCCGGAAAAGAACTGGGTCAATGTTTTTGGAGATGTGGCATTAAAAGGCGAGGAAGTAAGATTCGAACAATTCATCAGACCCCTCAATAAATGGCTCTCTATATATGCTTACAGCTTGAAGGATGGCTTCTTCGCCACAATAGTGGAGGATATAACAGCTAGGATACAGGCTGAAGAGAAGCTGAAATCGCTGTTGAAAGAAAAAGAGACCTTGCTAAAGGAAGTCCATCATAGGGTTAAGAACAATCTACAGGTTATAGCAAGCCTATTGAGTATTCAATCTCTACACATAAATGATGAAAAGATTAAGCAAATCTTTAAGGAGAGTCAGAATCGAATAAAGTCTATGTCAATAATACATGAAAATCTGTATAGCTCAGAAACCTCAGAGAAGATTAATTTTGGTGAGTATATAAAGAACCTGGTCGATAGTCTCTTTTATTCTTATGGTAAGTATGGAAAGATTAATAGAGAGATATTGGTTAGTAATCTATTTTTGGATGTAGGATTAGCAATACCATGTGGATTAATTATTACCGAATTAGTCTCCAATTCTTTAAAATATGCTTTCCCCGATAATAAAGGTAATATTAAGATAGAGTTCTTTAAAAGAGAACCTGAGAATCAACAGGATGATAAAAATATACCATTAAAAAATAAAGAATATTTATATTCTCTAATAATATCTGATGATGGTATAGGATTAAAACAAGATTTGAATATTAACAATCTGAACTCTCTTGGTCTTAAGATAGCTAAGAGTTTAGTCGAGGAAAGATTAAAAGGCTCTTTTAGTATTGATAGCGATAAAGGTACAAAATTTACCATTGAGTTTATGCAAAATATTTAAATATTTATATAATTTGCTTGTTGGTAGTATCAATAATTCATTATACTTAAAATAGTTAGCTATTAGGTTAACACAATTATGTCAATATAATAAGGCTTTGTATGGAAATAAAGAAACTTCAAGAAAAAATATATCAACTAGAATCCCTGGTTGAAATATCAAAGGTTGTAAATACTAAACTCGACCTTCCAGAAATCCTGGAAACATTCCGTAAATCAGCAACCCAGAACCTCAACGCACAATTTTGCACCATATACCTCATCGATGAAGAAAAACAGACTATCTATTCAGCAGCTATGGATGATCCCAGGCTAGAAACCATTGAAATGGATATTGGGAATGGAGTCTCGGGTACATGTGCCAAGACTGGTGAAAGGATAATAACCAATCATGCTTATTCCGATAATAGGTTCTCATCAGATATCGATAAGAAGATTGGTGGACATACTGAAAACCTATGCACCGTTCCTATGAAGAATTATAATGGTAAAATTATCGGCGTTATCCAGCTTATGAATAAACCGAGGGGCTTTACTGATGAAGATGCCCAGTTCTTGGAAGCACTGGCTGTACCCGCAGCTATTGCTGTGGAGAACCATTACCTACACAAGATGGAGCTAAGAAACAAGATGCTTAAGCGTGATATGATGATGGCTTCCGAAGTCCAGAGGATGATTCTACCGGAGACTTTCCCCTCGATAAATAATCTATGTGCATCCATTATCTATAAACCATATTATCAGGTTAGCGGGGATATTTACAATTTCGTCAAGTTTAATGATCATACTGTTGGGGTGGCTATAGGAGATGTTTCCGGGAAAGGTGTTTCTGCTGCTCTCATTATGTCTACAGTGATGGCATTATTCAGCACTATGTCCAAGGCGATAACCTCTACCAAAGAGATGTGTAATATTCTTAACAATACTGTTGTTGCTTTCACGAAGAGTAAGAAGTTTTGTACATTCTTCTATGGTTTGATAGACATAAGAAATCATAAGTTATATTTTACCAATGCTGGACATAATCCTCCCATATTGGTTAAAAGTGATGGTAGTTCTAAATTTTTGAAGGGTAATGATCCTTTGTTTGGGGCTATTGAAGGTCACATGTATGAACAGCATGAAGAAGACTTATATGAAGGGGATATTATATTCCTTTATACGGATGGGGTAACGGAATCCAGTAACCATAAAGGTGAAATGTTCGGCGAGGAAAGGCTTATTAAGACTACCGAATCATGTATAAATCAGACACCAGAAACTCTATCTAGCTATATAGAATCCACCTTAAAAGACTTTATGGACCATAATAAAGACCAGGCTGATGACTATACCATTATATCAATTAAATATATATGATTTAGATTATTATGTTTAAAGAATTCTTAACATAAGTCCATTATTAAAACCAGATAAGGGTATCATCAATAAATAGTGAATAAAATTTATGTAAAATGAAAAATGTTTCGATATATCGCCTAAATCCTAATATAACTTTTTTACTCATATGTTTTTTTGTATTATTATTAACCTAATTTTGTTTAACTTAGGAGCGGTTTTATCATATGGAAAATGTCACTTCTATGAGATATATTACTAAAGATGATATACTACTGCTTATTGAGCGTGCTGAAAAGATAGAAATGGGTGATGGTAATAAACCGGACCTATCCAAATTCGTCTCCGCATTGATGTTTTTTGAGCCTTCCACCAGAACACTATTCTCCTTCGATACCGCTATGAAGCAACTCAATGGTAAGACTATCATCATGACTGGAACCCAAACCACATCAGTCAAGAAAGGTGAAACCTTCGCTGATACCATTCGAATGGTTAGCGCATACTCCGACTTAATTATAACCCGGACTGAATGGGAAGGAGCGGCTCAATACGCCTCAGAGATATCCGATAAACCTGTGATTAACGCTGGGGATGGTTCTAACCAGCATCCCACTCAAGCTCTTCTTGACCTATACTCTATTTATAAGACACAGGGACGGCTAAACAACATATCCATCGCCATGGTCGGAGACTTAAAGATGGGTAGAACAGTTCATTCGCTGGTTTATGGACTGATGCATTTTTCACCAAAGTTATACCTCGTTTCACCAACCCACCTGCAGATGCCAAAACACATCAAGAGTGACTTGAAGAAGTCGGGAATGGATTATGAGGAATACCAGGAGCCGGACCAAATCATGGATAAGATTGACGTGATGTATGTAACCCGTATCCAAAAAGAACGCTTTATTGACCCAGAGGAATACGAGAAGGTGAAAGACTCCTATCAGATAAGCTCTAATATGCTAAATAATGTCAAGAGTAATATGAAAATCATGCATCCTCTTCCTCGTGTAAATGAGATAACCACCGATGTAGATAAAACTCCATATGCATATTATTTCCAACAGGCTAAGAATGGTATTTATATGAGGCAGGCATTAATCAGCACTTTGTTAGGTCAGATGAATTGATAAACAGGATTATGTAGTATTGTAATGTTTAAATAATGTTATTATAGATTATGGAGAAGTGTTTATATGAAACAATTAAAGGTAGACCCAATTAAAGACGGGACAGTTATCGATCATATACCTGCTGGTAAAGCCTTTAAGATAATTGAGATATTGAAACTCTCCGAGGACGACCAAATCATGATTGGAACTAATCTAACTAGTGGAAAGATGGGTAAGAAAGATATAATCAAGATTGAAAACAAAGAGTTTAACAGCGAGCAGATAAATAGCATATCACTTATAGCACCCAATGCTACTTTAACCATAATTCAAAATATGGTTGCTGTAAGTAAGAAACCCGTCAAGCGTCCCAATAAGATAGAAGGTATTATCAAATGTCCGAATGAGAAGTGTATAACGAATAAAGAAGAAATTAATTCTAACTTTGATGTGTTTTCAATCGATGATAAGACTAAATTAAGATGCTTATATTGCGAAAAGGTGTTCAATGCTGACATCATAAGCAAATACTTTAATATATAGTCCAATTTTACTTTATGGAAAGGTTATATGACTGATAGACTGAAGGTAGACTTTTTAGGTAAGACTTTGGATAACCCACTAGTACTAGCTTCCGGTGTGATGGGTGTGTCCTATTCCGGTATGAATAATGCTGTAAAGAATGGAGCTGGCATGGTTACTGCTAAGTCCTTCACTCTTGAACCGCGCCCAGGACATAATGGACCGGTCATAGCAGAGTATGAAGCGGGGATGATTAACTCGATGGGTCTGTGTAATCCCGGCATTGAAGAAGGACTTAAAGAAGTGGAGCAATTCAAAACAGTTACCGATACACCTCTTATACTTAGTGTATTTGGTACTAATGCTGAGGAGTTCCTCAAGCTAACCGAATACTCAAACCAGTCCCGGGCGGACTTCCTCGAGCTTAACTTGTCTTGCCCCAATGTCAGTGATGAATATGGTGTGCCATTGTCCGCTTCTAAAGGGTTGGTAGGCGATGTGATAAGCAAAGTCAAGCAAAAGTCCAACCTGCCAATCATTGCGAAGATGTCGCCTAATACATACAATGTCAGAGAGATATGCCTCGAAGCTGAACGAGCCGGAGCTGATGCACTTGTCCTTATCAATACACTAGGTCCTGGTATGATGATAGACATCAATGCCGGGAAACCTGTTATCAAGGACAAGTTCGGTGGAATATCAGGCACGGCTGTCCGCCCTATAGCGGTAAAGATGGTTTATGAAGTGTCTAAAGCTGTTAAGATACCCATTATCGGTACCGGTGGGGTGGTAAAGGGTAATGATGTCATAGAGATGGTTATGGCAGGGGCTAGGCTTATTGGAATAGGGACTGCGGTATATTACAGGGGTATCGAGGTTTTTAATAAAATCAAGCGTGAAACATTGAAACTGCTGGATGAACTAGGTCATAAGAGCATTAGGGACATTAAACCGATAGATTAACGGAGTTTTATTTTGGATAAAAGATTAGCAGTAAAAATCCTTAGAATCGAGGATGAATCGGAAAATACAAAGACATTTTATCTAACAAACCGCTTTAAAGACATCAAACCCGGGCAATTCCTTATGATAACTGATTATGAGAGTGATGAGAAGCCTTTCTCCGTCTCTGACTCACATAAACATCATCTATGTATAACTGTAAAGCGAATAGGGGATTTTACCTCCCGTATGTTTAAGTTGATTGAGGGAGACCAGTTGTTTTGCCGGGGTATGTATGGTAATCACTTTACTCTTGACGGCATAGAAGATAAGGAAGTCCTCATCGTCGGTGGTGGTTGCGGGACAGCTCCTCTTAGGTACCTCGCCCGTAAACTCAAAGAGAAGACCCACCGCATAACAGTCATCAATGGTGCGGTGAGTGAGAGTGAGTTCATCTTTAAGAAGGTCTATACTTACATGGGATTAAAATCTATCAATGTAACAGATGATGGTTCATTCGGTGAGAAAGGTACAACGGTTGATGTAATGAGAGAAGTATTGAAGGAAAAGGCTTACGATATGGTTTATCTTGCTGGACCTGAATTAATGATGAAAGGTGCACTGGAAGTCCTGAACCAATATAACCTACCTGCTGAGTTCCTGCTGGAACGTTATATGAAATGTGCCATCGGTTTATGCGGTCAATGTACTATAGACCCGGTTGGGATAAGGCTTTGCGTGGAAGGTCCGGTTATTAGTAGGGAGATGCTGAATCAATTTTCAGAATTCGGCAACTATTCAAGGAATAAAGCGGGTCAGAGAGTGTCGTTCGATTCAGATAGTCTTTGTCAGGTAGAAGATGAGAAGAATGACGAAGATTAAAAATTTAGTCAAAATGATAGAAGAAAAACTTTCTCCTATCATTTTGGATGCGTGGTAAAACGGATTTTACATTTTACTTATTTAGATTATAGTCATCAGATGGTTAAAAATTTAGTCTCTTGCTAAAAAAAGGTGTTTTTTATTTCATATTCATCGCATGAATTCTTTTTCACATATTAATCGAGTTGTATTGATACATTATCTATCAGATTGAGATTGATATCGAAGACATTCAATATGAGTAATCCCTCTTCTATGTAAAGTTCGCAGAAATGATAGTCTTTAATGAACTTTTGTGAGTATTCATTCTCCCTGTGTTTACCGTAAAGAGGAGCACCTCCGCCACCCGTTACTATAAAGTAAATATCGTTATAATATGACCTTTCGTAGCTATGGTTGTGTCCACTGAAGACCATATCCACATCATACGCTTCTAAGAGAGGGATAAGGTCATCTCCAAAACCTTTCCCATCTCCAGGATGCTTTCCGGAAGTTAAAAGCGGATGATGAAAGAAAACCAGTATGGCTTGGGTCTTCCCTTCATAGGATTTAAATGTATCTTCCAGCCATGTGAATTGCACTGACCCTTGCCTTAAATCTGTATTGCTGTCTAACATTAGAAATAAGATGTCTTCTCTCAGTATAGAATACCATCTCTCGTTGTTTGGTAGGTCGAAGTTGTTATAGTAATGCTTAGAATTGAACTCATGGTTTCCCAAAATTGGAAAGAACTCTGCTTCTTCCTGTAGAGGTTGGATTATGCCCATAAACCGTTCCCATTGTGATTTGGAGTATCCATTTGCTACAAGGTCTCCGGTATGGATGACCATATCCGGTTCTCGCAACAAGATTGACTGAACCATCTTTTCATGAATAAGATAGTTTGTCCTGGTGTCACCATAGACTACGAAGGAGTATTCAGCCGGTTTGGCAATGTTATCCGGGTTTATGTTGACCTCGATGTCCTGACTTGCCGAACAGAAAGACATCAATAACAACATAAGAAGTATAAAGATTATCATTGTTAATCTATTTATTTTCATATGGATTTTCCTTTCTAAGTTTATTCTATTATAATTTTAACGCGGTGATTAATTTATGCATGATTTACCAAAGAATATTTTTTGGTAAAAATGTTGTATATATTTATGATATTTATTATTATATCAAAAAGCAAATCTTCGTATAGACTTAAAGCATTATTATGGATGATTTAAAAAATACCATAGACATCGAAAAAATAGCCTCAGAATACAAATTGCTACTAGATATAACCAGCATAACTCATAAATCCGCTAAAGGATTTTTATCAGGATTCTTCGCTGAATTTTTAAAGAAGCACAGCAATAAGCTGGTAATCCCTTATCGATTAGTGGAAGACCTTCGCAAAATGGAAGCCGGTGAAGAACAAACCAAATCCATTAAATCTAAAAAGGCACTCCAACTTTTGAAGTCATTAGTTAGGGAGAAGTGTGCCGAGATAGTCGGTGATAAGAATGACCCGCATCTTAATGACTTGTTCTGTAAACTGAGTATCGACCTTACATATAAATACGATTTATGCCTGATAACACAAAATAGGGCATTGGTAAAAAGTATCTTCAAGTTAAGGCAAGATGTAGGCGTGAACGGCAAGAAAGAGTTTAAGGCTTTCCGTATCAAAAGTAAAACCTCAGCAGAAGAACTACTCGCCGGGACAGTCGGTAAACAGATGTCTCTTAGCAAGCATCCAGCGAAGATAAGCAAACCTGTTAAAACATTCAAACTATGTAAAAAGCCTGTTAATTTCGATAAAAAGCATTATCTAAAAGTATCAGGTATCCCTTCTATAAATGATACGGTATATACGAAGGATGAAACCGGGGAAAAGACTTACCATAGATTAACCAAGGAGATAGGCAAAGGGGGTGAAGGATCTGTTTACTCTACGGATACTGGATTCGCTTGTAAAGTTTATAAGAAGAGCAAACTCACAACCATAAAACGGGATAAGATTACCCTTATGCTGACCAATCCCGTTGACTATAAAGGGATATGCTGGCCAATAGAGATGGTTTACAATAACAAAGGGGACTTTGTGGGCTATCTTATGAATAAGGCATCAGGTAAGGAGTTGCAGAAGTCATTGTTCATTAAGCCTCTGCTGTTTAAGACCTTCCCAGGCTGGACAAGATTGAACCTATTGACCTTATGTATCAACATACTTAGGATGATTAAGCAACTACACATGAGAAACATTATCATAGGTGATATAAATCCGCTTAACATATTAGTCAAAGACGAACACGAGGTCTATTTCGTAGATACAGACAGCTTCCAGATAGAGGCATACCCCTGTCCGGTGGGGACGGTGAACTATACTCCTCCTGAGCTTCAAGGTAAGGACTATAAACGGACATTGAGAACATTCCAGCATGAATACTTCGCTGTTTCTACACTGGTTTTCATGATACTGATGCCGGGGAAGCCTCCTTATTCCAAACGTGGAGGAAGTGACCCTGCAACCAACATCAAACGAACTGAGTTTTCATACCCGTATGGAAAAGACCGTAAAAAAAAACTCCCGATGGTGCATGGCGGTTCATCTGGAGCCACATGCCACGCTATATCAAGAATGCTTTGTTTGATGTGTTCACCAATGGTGAGAGGAAAACGACCGATGAATGGCTAAAGATTATCAAACGCTATAGAAGAGACCTGAAGAACAGGGAAAACTTATCCGATGAGATTTTCCCCACCGAACTAAAACCAAGACCAAACAGCAGGAAGAAGAAAGCATCACATCAGTCAAAAAAGACTAAACCACCAATCAGGAAAGCATTAAGAACTAATTCGAAAAAAAGACAAAACTCCAGAAAGAAAAAACAAAAATCCCCAAACCCAACCAGTAATGATAGTTTACTGGAATCCTTACTTAAAATGTTGGGATTAAAATGATTTTCAATTATGTTTCTTGGTATGATGTTTATTTAGTGATAATTTAAAAGGGAAGTTTCTTACTTTTTTTCAGTTTCTTTCTCATCCTCTTTTTCAATTTCTTTTCTATTTTCAATCTCTTTACCTTTAAGGTATTCCGGTAGATTCATCCCAGCCATCTTGAACAGGTCTTCCAGAGGAGGAATAGATTTAAACATACCGGAGAGGAAATTAGCAGTAGCAGGCTTACCATTTCCGCTATTCCCAGCTGAATCCCATACAGTGACCTTATCAATCTTGATTCCCTTGATTGCGTCAACCTGTGTCCTGACCAGCTCATTAAGCTTATCTACAATCATGAGCAGGACAGCGTCTCTTGGGTTACCTTTAGCTGATTTGACAATCTCATTGAATCCTTGAGCCTGTTTGCTGAGTGTTTCAAGTATACCTTGAGCCTGAGCCTGCATCTTAGCTAATAATCCATCAGCTTCACCTTTTGCTCTTCTACGGGTTTTCTCGGCTTCCGCTTCTGCTTGTATTTCAACTCTTTGTTTATCTATTTCAGCCGGTACAACGATATCGGCATGACGGGTGGCTCTCTCTCTTTCTGCACGGGAGGTTTCAGCTTTCTGTTCAGCTGCGTATGCTTCTTCCAGAGCCATAGCGGTTTGTACCTTCTCAGAGGCTACCGCTTCTTTCTCAGCTTCGGCTATTTTCTGTCTTCTCAGTGAATCAGAGTTAGCGATGGATATCTTTGCTTTGTTCTCACCATCGACTGCTTCGGCGTTGGCTTTAGATACATGAATCCTCTGGTCTCTTTGTGCATTGGCTTCACCGATAGAACCATCTCTGTTCTTCTCGGCTACGCTCTTCTTAGCATCATTGACCGCTTTAGCAGCGGCTTCCTTACCGAGAGCCTCTATGTAACCGGATTCATCACGGATATCGGTAACATTAACATTAATGAGCTTTAGACCAATCTTGTTCAATTCAGCTTCCACATTGTTGGATACATTAGCAAGGAACTTATCTCTGTCTGAATTGATTTCCTCGATGTCCATGGTTGCGATGACCAGCCTTAACTGACCGAAGATGATGTCCTTAGCGAGTTCCTGTATCTGAGCTAAGGTTAGACCCAAAAGCCTTTCAGCGGCATTGGTCATGATACCGGATTCGGTAGATATACCTACTGTGAACCTTGATGGGACATCGATTCTGATGTTCTGCCGGCTAAGGGCATTGGTTAGGTTAACCTCAATTGACATCGGGGTCAGGTCGAGGAACTGGTAATGCTGGAAGATGGGCCATATGAAAGCCGCTCCACCATGGATACACCTTGAGGAACGGGATACTCCGTCATCTTTTCCTATCTTACCATAAATTACTAAAATCTTATCAGATGGGCATCTACGATACCTTTTTAATATTCCCACAATCGTTATGAAGACAATGATTGCGGCAACAGAGGGTACTATTATTTCAAGTGGTGGCATAATAACATTCTCCTATAAAAAAGATTTATACATTTCATGAATAATATAAACCAATCATAGGCGAATGTTAATAGGATTTTGCTATTATTCTATTTTTTTTCCATTTCTTCTACCAAAAGTTTACCTTTAACTATTCCGATAACTCGGATATTAGTTCCAGTAGGGAGCCTTTCTCCAATGGTTATCGCATCCATCTCTCTTACTGCACCCTGAACAATGATTTGAACCTTACCAAAGCCTTGTGACTCGGCTGGAATGGGCAAGTAGACCTTCCCTGTAGAGCCTACCGCATTTCTGATGTCTATATTGCCACTCTCAGTTAGACCCAGTAGGAAGTAGAAGATTAGCGATATTAAGAACATCATCCCTAATCCCATCGCTGAGGCAATCAAAACAGAATTGAGAGTGTTCATACCAGAATTCTTCGCTATGATGTCTGCCCAGCCGAAAACCATAAAGAAAGCCACAATCCCTCGGAAGGTCAATAGCTTAAACCTTCGCTTACGGCTGGTCTTGGAGCGGTCATAGTCAGTCATATCCGAATCATTAACATGGGGGTGGTCTGCATCCGCATCCACATCAACATCTGTATCGACATCTGCTCCCATATCAGCATCTGCTCCTACATCAGCATCCATATCAACATCGGTGTCCACATCGACATCCGTTCCTACATCGACATCGGTATCAAAGTCAGTACCTATATCAGTATCAATCTCAGCATCAGAAGCCCCTCCAATACCAATAAATGTTAATATTAATTGTATTAGGAAAATCACAGAGAAACCGGAAGCTATAACCCAGAAAACTTTTTCTAAAACGGATAAATCGTAAAACCAGTCAAACATATATTAACCTCAATTGTTTTCATCAAAAATGAATTTCATATGTGTAAAATTTAATAAAAAAATCGCCAGTCTACTACCATTTATAGTCACAAATTGAATTTTGATTGAATCAACATAGGAATTGAGCTAAAATTATATCATATCCATAGCCAGTCTCACTTTATATGTTTTAAAACTAATGAGCTGTTTTGCTTTCTCATCCCAGAATCTGAGGAAGAGCGACTTTAAGCTATATAGAAGGGTTACCGGTTTTACTTCCTGAACCTCGGATACATTATCATAGCATTGTTTGAGGTTATATTCGGGGATGCGGGGATTCAGATGGTGTATATGATGAAAGCCAATGTTGCCGGTGAACCACCTCAATACAGACGGTAGTTTATAGTAGGAGCTACCATAAAGTGAAGCCTTAACGATATCCCACTCATCATCATTAAACCAATGGACATCCTTAAACTGGTGCTGTATGTAGAACAGCCATACCCCAACAATAGCAGCAAGAACAACCACCGGCAGATATACTATCAGGTAATACTTTATACCAATCGTGAAAAGGAAAGCGAGTATAATACCTATGATAAGCAGGTTTGTTATAATGAAGCTTGGTATCGCCTTCTTTGGTGTCGTCTTACTGGGAAACCTGTTCAAAACGAGGAATGAGAACGGAGGAGCTATGGTGAACAAAAATAGCGGGTTTCGAAAGATGCGGTATATGAGCTTGTTAAAAGTTGACATGTCCTTGTACTCCTGTGCCGTTATAGTCCACACATCGCCACCCTTTCGATTATCCAGATTGGCTACAGAACCATGATGTATGTTGTGCCCTTTCTGCCATTCATGGTATGTGGTGAAGGTGACTACGCCTAAGATATGCCCCCATATTGTATTCGCTCGTTTTGACTTAAAGAATGAATTATGTCCGCAATCATGTAGTATGATAAAAGTTCTAACCATGAATCCGCTTGCTATTATGATAATCGGTATGATTGACCA
>CAYUUC010000071.1:0-14052 GCA_964447635.1 uncultured Spirochaetia bacterium | reverse complement strand
CAGTAAATTCCACCAGTTGATCATTTCTTTTTTTAATATAGAATATCATATTTATACTTTGGAATACAACATTCCAGTGTTTATCTTATACATAGGATAAAATTTATAAATGAGGTGATATTAATACATGGAAAAAACAAACCAATTTAATGATAGATTTAGCAAAGCTGTAAAACTTATACAGAATAGCAAAAATAAGGAAGGATTAGACATCCTCGAAGAACTGAGAGAAAAATACCCTGGCGAAATCGCTCTCAGAAACCTGCTCGGTATCGTATACTTCAATATGGGCAGATACGAAGAGTCTTATACAGAACTATCGGAGGCAGTCAAAATCGACCCGGATAACGAGAAAGTCCAGTATAACCTGACTATCGTCATGAATGCTCTTATGGGTGAACCTATATGCTCAGGATGTACCACCAGGGGCGGTGCATGCTGTAATAACGAAGATGCCCACTTATAAGTCAATAACATACCAGTAACGAAGGTCATCCACCTCCGATGGTATCATACCAACCAGCCAGCCCGTCGATGTCGTTTCAATAAGCGAATACTTAATACCCTTATACTCAATGTAATCGCCGAAACCATTTAGGTATACAGCACACATAGCATGTAAATAATGTGAACTGTAAAGAACAACCGACTCATAACCCAAATCCTCAAAAACCATAGCAAGCAGTATCGCTTTAGTATCGCAATCACCAAAGTCTGAACTCACTGAGTTAAGGGGAGGGAGTATCTCAAAATAGTTGGATGGAATTTGGTATCGTATGTGCTGGACGAAGGAGGTAACCATATCGATAGCCTCATTTGAACTTAGATTGTGTTTATTTATTGCATATTGGAAAACGTTGGATATGAGTTCTACCCGTTGTTCATTGTCTATTTTTATGAGTTTGAATACTGCTTCCCAGAACTTCTCCGGTGTTGTCCATCGGTCGATTAATGTCTGATATAACTCTTTATTGTCTCCATTCGTAAGCTCTTGATTGGTTATGTTACCGGAAAGAGTTATCTCTTCCAACTCTGTCAATTCTTCCATCGCTTCATAGATAAGGTCTTTGGGAATTCTCCACTCGGCAGACCATCGGGATAGATTACTCGTCATCCATATATGCTTCTGTTTCACGAATATATTTGGATTGGGCTCACTTAGATTTTGATTATAGTATGGTTCAGTTATTGAGATAATGGTTCGGGTGGTTTTAGTTCGGTCACCTTCCTTTGTGATTGTCTCTTCACTGATGTCATCGCCATCATTGATGTCATCGCCATCGTGGATGTCGTCGCCATCGCGGATGTCATCGCCATCATGGATGTCGTCGCTTTCTGTATCGAACGGTTCTTCTTGTTGATTGGCGATATCGATAAGCCAATTGGCAATGTAAGCAATGGCAATCATGATAATGATTAGTATAAATAAATTTATTAATCCCTTTGTGATTTTTTTAATGGTTTTCAAGACAAATCCCCTTTAACCATATATTGTAACTATTGATTATTAACGAAAAAATAATAAATAGACTTAAAAACAAATATTTTATTTTAGTTTTTCAGTTGAATTTGCTTATATTCTATAATATATTCATTTCAGTAAATAAAATAAATTTTGTAAAACTAATCTTTAGATACTAACTTGTATAAACACACATAAAATTAAGTAGGATAAAAATGGTTATAAATATAAAAGAGAAACGAATAATCAACTCAAAATTGATACTTAAATTCAAAAACCAATCCAAAGTTATGGATAAACACGTGGCGATATATTCAGACCTGAAAGGTAAACCCTTCTCAGACTACAAGAAGGAAAAGAACCCTATGCTGAAAAGCGATGTGGTGATGATGAAGAGTAAAGACAGCGTCGTTCAGCTGGCTATCTCAAAGCACAATACAACCCTGACTTATAACTATCATCCTACCTACCAGCTTAATGTAAAGGCAAGCATGGCTCTATTCACCGATATGGGTGAAACGGTTTTCCATTCAATAACCGATATCGTTAAAGACTTATCCGATATTGAAGTGATGGGTTGCATCAACTATCTGCATATACCCACTCCATCGTTAAACCCCTCCCAGCTGTTATTCGAGCAGTTCCTTAATGTACCCAGTATCGATAAGATACACACCCTTAACCTTAGTTTCTCTGTTCAGGAGAGAGACAAATACTTTACTAACTACGCTTTCAATCGATACGAACAGAAAGTCCTAAACAAAAAGCCCAACAACCCCAAGAAACCCACTAAAGAAGAGCTTAAAGGAGCAGTCAAGACTGGTGAAGGCATACAAATGGTCATCGATATCAATAACAGACCTTTCATCAAATCAGAACAAGATTTCGATAAAGACGCTATTACCGACCTACTCATCTTCGTCAGGGAAACTGTCCTCAATAGCGATAAGCTCTTCGGCAACTCATAATAACATACACATATTCAATTAAATCAATATAAACTATTATTTCCTAAAATCCCTTTTTATAAGTAAATTATATAATGCTTAGGAATCGAAATAGGTTAGGCAATAGCTATGATTAAAATACCCGATAACATAGACTTAAAGACTTTCCCGGATAAACCCGGCGTATACATCATGAGAAACGCTAAGAAAAGGATTATATACATAGGTAAAGCAAAAAACCTGAAAAAGCGAGTCCACTCATACTTTCAAAAAAACCAAAAAGACCCCAAAACCATCTCTTTAGTATCCAACATACAAACCATTGACTATATTGTAACAGATAACGAGATGGAAGCATTGATACTCGAGTCCAATCTCATCAAGAAGCATAAGCCCAAATACAACATCATGCTTAAGTATGGTAGCGGATATCCATGGATAAAGGTCACCCTTAACGAAGACTTCCCCCGGGTCTTCAAGTCCAGATACCGTTACAAGGACGGTGCTAAGTACTTCGGTCCGTATGTCAGTGGTAGAACACTGTATGAGCATCTAAATGTGATACATACCCTGTTCCCAATCAAGAAGTGTAACCGCAAACTCCCCCTCGACCTCTCCAAACATAAACCATGCTTCAACTACCACATAAAGCGGTGTTCAGGTGCATGTATCGGCAAGATTGATTCTGAGACATATAAGCAGGAATATATCGATAAGGTTTTGCTGTTCCTATCCGGAAAGTATAAGGAGTTAATCCATACCCTCCAAGACATGATGGCAGAAGCATCAGCTAACTTACAGTTTGAGAAGGCGGCAAAGATGCGGGATAGTATTAATGTGGTGAAAGAGGTCCAGCAGAAGCAAAAGGTCTATATCGATGAAAGCTCCGATTTGGACATCCTGGGTTTCTTTAAGTTCGAGGACCTTATAGCAGTGACGCTTTTACACATCATAGAAGGGAAGCTCATCGGTAAGGAGTCCTTCCACTTCGAACTTAACCAAAACGCTGATGAACTGCTGGAGGACTTTATCGTTAGGTACTATCAGGATGCTGAGTCTGTCCCTTCTGAAGTACTTATCGGGAAGACACTCGAATCCGAAAAACTACTCAACTCATTCCTAACTAAACAGCGAGGGAAGAAGGCAACCTTGACTGTCCCTAAGATTGGACAGAAGAGGGAGCTGGTCATCATGGCAAATAAGAATGCTAAATTCTCATATAAGGCTGAAAAGAAGATGACTGATAAGGAGATAACCCTGGTGAAGCTCAAGAACATACTGGGATTGGAGAAGGAGCCCAGACGCATCGAAGGGTTTGACATAGGAAACCTGTTGGGAAAGACCTCTTATGCTTCTTGTGTGTCATTCTTTAATGGTTATCCTGATAAGAAGAACTATCGCATATTTGGTATCAAAAGCGTAGACAAACCCAACGACTACGAAAGCATGAGAGAAGCGGTAGCCAGACGTTATCAGCGATTGAAGAATGAACAGAAGCAGATGCCCGACTTAATACTCATAGATGGAGGAAAGGGTCAACTCAACGCAGCTAAGTCAATGCTGGATGCCCTCGAGCTGGATGTGCCTGTGTGTTCCCTGGCTAAGAAGGAAGAAGAGATATACCTCCCCGGTCAATCAAAGTCAATCCAGCTGGAGAAGAGCAATGATGCCCTTAGATTGCTTCAAGCGGTTCGTGATGAGGCTCATCGCTTCTGCAACACTTTCCATAAGAAACAGCGAGACAAGAAAAGCCTAACTTCCATCCTCAATAAGATTGATGGAGTGGGCGAAAAAAGGCGGAAAGCCTTGTATAAGACTTTTAAATCGCTTAACAAGATTAAGAACGCTTCGGTGGATGAATTGGAGAAAGTGGGATGCATCCCTAGAAACATCGCAGTGAACATATATACATTCTTCCACGATGATTAATGATTTGATCTATCTTCTATTCCTGGGTATAGTATGAGGGATCTTTCGCTTCTTCACCATCTGATGCTGGATATGAGAACATAAGTGCATTACCTATCCGTTTGTATTTGTATGTACCGTTGTAGAGGACTTTATTACCGGCATCAGCTCCGCTAGCAGTGAGTGTCTGGTTTTGGTCATCGTGTGAATATGACACCGTCTCCACGATTTCGTTTAAGTTCCATTCCAACGGATTTTCGTTGATAGGTTCACCCATATCAAGTTCATAGTACTTAACGCTTAGTTCGCCGCCACCCACAGTCAAGGTCTTTCCAAGGTTGATTGGCACATCGATATTTTGGCTTTGATACTCTATTACGAGTACTACGCTTTTATGCTGTTTCCATTCCCCTTCGATGGAGAAAGCATCTTCGCCATTGTAAGAACCCAGGAGCAATTCTCCTCCATCTATCTCCAGGCTGAAGGATTGCTTTATTCCCTTTACGGTGAGTCCTCCGGTGTTAGGTATCTCGTAGGGTAATGCTTCGATATCGCCTATATCTACCAATCCCAGCAATCTGGTCAATTCGGTTTCCAGCCGTAGTTCCCATTCATTGAAGCCTGCGGGATGTTGTTCCAAAGTGTAAGAGCCTTCAGCTAGTATGATGTCGTATTGGGAACTGACGGGATTGTATTCTATTCGTGAGAAGTCGCCGTTTTCATCCAGGGTTAGCTGATTGCCGTTTTCGATGGATTGGTCATACCATACACCATTTACATCAGGTGTAGCTGGCGGTGTACATGCTGATAATATTAATAGGAATATGATTGAAATGATTATACTTATATACTTGGCTATATTAGTCATATATTTACTCCTTGTGATAGTTAAAGTATAATATACTCGCCTGCTTTAAGAAAAAGAAGTTATCAAACCACTGGAAAGTCTTTCAGCCTACGATTTAGCTCGTTGGTTGATTTCGAAACAATAAGCATTTGAGTATATTAACTCTTATTGTAATATCAAACTATAACACAGTTATGACTTATTGTCAATGACCTATGGAAATTAATTTTCAATTGTTGGATATAAATATGTTTATAGATTCCGATATTAAAAAATGTATAATAGAAAAGAGCTTAAATTTTTTGTTAAAAATGAAACAGAGTTAAGAAAAACCTATAAAACATTTTTATATAAAAAATTAAGGAGATTTACTATTGAAAATACTCTTAGATGTGTTTATATTAGAAGAAGATAAATGTTAACTAAATAGGGATTTATGACTATATTTTAAATATGTTCAGATTTTTGAAAAAAAGTCGAAACAAAATATGTGTTAAGAATTTAACATTAACAATAGATTTAAATTAATTACTATTTTTGATATAATTTCATTAAGAAATGTAAATTAAACGATTTTTTCTACGATAGAAATAAATATAGTAGTAATTAATATATAAAGAAATATATTTTATTTCTAACTAATATTAGGAGTGAATGATGGTATCAGGTTCATCACATGCGTTGAGTAGTAGCAAAAGACAATTTACCGGGAAGCAAAAGGCGGCTATATTCTTGATAGCATTAGGTCAAGATGTATCCTCCGAAATCTTTAAGCACTTAAAAGAAGCAGAAGTTGAGGAACTAACCTTTGAGATAGCCAGGATAGGTAAAGTCGAAACAGAGGACAAGGAAAAAGTACTGAGCGACTTTCAAGAACTGATGATGGCTCAGGACTTCATCACCACTGGCGGTATAGACTATGCAAGGGATGTCCTGGAGAAGGCTTTAGGTTCGCAGAAAGCATCCGACATACTCAACAGGTTTACTACTTCATTACAGGTTAGACCTTTCGACTTCGTGAGAAGAGCAGACCCAGCCCAGCTGGTTAGCTTCATTCAAGGTGAACATCCCCAAACCATCGCTCTTATCCTCGCTTATCTCGACTCCCAAAAATCAGCAACCATCCTGGGAGCATTACCTCACGATATACAGGCCGATGTTGCTAAGAGGATCGCCACTATGGATAGAACCTCACCGGATATCCTCAGGGAAGTAGAAAGGGTCTTGGAAAGAAAGCTATCTTCACTAGCCAGTGAAGACTACTTCCAGGCTGGAGGTGTCGACTCTATCGTAGACATCCTTAACTTCATCGATAGAAGCACAGAGAAGCTGATTATAGAGACTTTGGAAGATGAAGATCCTGAACTAGCTGAAGACATTAAGAGAAAGCTATTCATATTTGAAGACATTGTACTGCTTTCTGATAAAGATATACAGAGAGTTCTGCGGGATGTAGATAACCAGGATTTAGCCAAAGCTCTAAAAGGTGTAGACCCTGAAGTCCAGGATAAGATATATAGAAACGAGTCTAAGCGTGCCGCTGCTCTGCTTAAGGAAGAGATGGAGTTTATGGGTCCTATTAGATTGAGAGATGTTGAGGAATGTCAGCAGAAAATCGTTAACATCATACGAAAACTCGAAGACCAAGGAGACATAGTTATCGCAAGAGCTGGCGAAGACGAAATCGTTATTTAACCATACTTCTAAACCGTCTCCAGGAATGACCAATATCCAGTCTTATTCATCAGGTACAAATTCATAAAGATAAGCAAAATTATTCGAAGTCATCGCAACTGATGCTCCAACCATAATTGCTAAGCCATCATTATTTATAGCAACACCTGAGCCGTATTCATTGTCTAAAGCACCGTCTGAAGCGAGGAACTTGGTTTCAATCCAATCACTGCCGTCCCATTGGTGGAGATAAGCAGAACCGGAAGCACTACCCATTTCATCATCCCACCTAGCACCTACAATGAAAGCTGTACCATCATGGTTTATCGCTACTTTTGAACCGTATATCTCTCCTGCCTCTACTTCTTCGGCTACAAACTTCGTTTCATCCCAGCTTGAACCATCATACTGGTATAGATAAACAGCACCTGCATTTGTACCGATAGTATTATCATCCGCCTTAGCCCCCACTACTACCGAATTACCATCTTGAGAGATATCTACACTCCATGCGAATTCCGATTGAGAAGCTCCATCAGATGCGATGAGTTTCGTTTCATCCCAGCTTGTACCATTTTTGGTGTATACATAAGCGGCACCGGTTAAATCATCACCATAGTTGTAAGCACCGACCACTACCGATTCATTATCACTTATACCTATACAATACCCAAACTCGTCTCCACTTATTCCATCGGAAGCTGAAAGGAGGGTTACCTGGTTCCAATTAGAACCGTCATACTCAAATACATATGCTTGTCCCTGTGAAGAGCCGTTTGCTCCAATCGCCATCATAGTCCCGTCGCCTGTAATTGATACACTGGTACCGAATCTTTCACCAGTAACAGGTGTATCTGGAGTTATTTCAGTTTCATCCCAAGCAAAGCCGGTCCATTCATAGAGATAAGCAGAGCCTTGACTGCTATTATCTCCAGGAGCCCCTACGATTACTTTGCTACCATCACTGTTAATATCGACAGAGAACCCATATTGAGCCCCTGCTGGTAAACCGGAAGCCATTATCCCGGTCTCATCCCATACTGTATCATGCCAGCTGTATATATAGGCTTTACCTTGATATGGTTGTGTATCGAAGAACCGATTAGCACCTACCACTATCCTATCTACATTGTCACTTAGTGCTAGGGCAAATCCAAAACCGGTATCATTGCTCCCATCTGATGCTTCAAACTTGGTTTCTTCCCATGTACCATCGTCACTTCCCCCGTCGCCAGCATCACCGCCATCACCGGAGTCGCCACTATCACCTGCATCAGGATTTACATTACATCCCATAAGAACAGCGATACCTAATATGATTATTATTAAATAAGTTATCTTTTTCATTATTATTCTCCTTGAGATTAATATTCACAAAATCATTATATTTTTTGAGCCTTCATTAGAGAGTCAAATGAATAATGCCAAAAATCGTTGATTTTAAGCAATTAAAAGAATCCCCTTAATCCCCTCATCTTCTGTGAAGACGCATTAAGGTGGGCTTGTATATGAATTACCTAAACTTTTACTACTTCTTCTACCTTAACAAGGGAAGATAGAAGAGGGGTTCTCCCAATATTACTTAAAATTTACGAATCTTGGTATAAGATATAAAGTTATTTAAATGAAAGCCATTTTAATTATTAATAAAATTATTACAACAAATCAAAAATATTTAGGTAAAAAACCATTCAACCAGTTAAATATACTTTCCAGCTGTTGATAAAGATATTTCCACATTGAAAAACTCTTCCCACCATATCCTCTAAGCATAATCGCCATAGTATAATCAGATTTTTCCAGAGCGATATCAAGGGGTGTTTTCAAATCATTGTCTATAGCATTCACATTGGCACCGTTTTTGAGTAGCAGGAATGCCATCTTTGGTTTATCAAAGCGTATAGCATAATGCAATGGTGTTTCTCCGGACTGAGTACTACCCTCAATGTTTGCACCTTTTTCGATAAGCATCTTAGCTATCTCATAATTATCGTACCTTATGGATAGATGAAGTGGACTTAAGCCTTCCCCATCATAGAAGAGGTTTACCCCCTGGACAAACATGTCAGCCCCAGCTTGGATTAGCTTATCTGATATCCCCTCTGCTCTATAAATCTCGGCATATAACAATGGAGTTGCTCCATATCTGTCCACAGAGTTGATATCAGCACCTTTTTCCAGTAATAACTCAGTCAGATTGGTGTTTCCATAAAGCCCGACATAGTGTAGCGGGGTTTTCTCATAGAGGTTCTTGTGATTGATGTTCGCTCCTTCTTCGATTAACATCTCAGCAAGGTAATCTCTGCCATAAAGCGAAGCATGGTGAAGCGGTGTCTTGCCTTCATCATCACCAAAATCCAGATTAGATTTACTTTTGATGAAGACTTCCGCCACGTCTATCTGGTTATATATAACAGCATAATGAAGTGGTGTCAATCCTTCTTCATCGGGGATATTGATATTCATACCTTTATCCATCAAGGTTTTAGCCAACTTCTTATCTCCCATCTCCGCTACCAGATGTAGCATAGACTTATATGATGCTTCCTCTTCATCCTTATCATTGATGATTAGCCTCCCCCTATTATTCCGGAATAGCTTCTCAACACGGCTATTTTCATAAATAATTGCATAGAAAAGCGGAGTAGCACCGTAATCATCCATAGCATTGATGGGTAGACCCTTACTAAGGAGGAGTTTAGCGACTTCGTACTGACCAGTAATCCCAACATGATGGAGTAAGTTCTGCATATCATCATTCTTTATATGAATGTTCGCTCCTAAATCAAGTAAGAGTTGGACAGTATCAACCCTACCATACTCAGATGCAAAGTGTAGCGGAGTATAACCTTTATAAAAGCCATCACTAACCAAAACATCGACATTAGCTCCATTGTCGGCGAGTAGCTGGACAAAGTCATCCCATCCCCGCCAGCTTGCTTCATGGATAGCTTGTTCTCCATCCTCTGTTACAGCTTGTATGTGAGCCCCAGCCTTTATAAGTTCCTTCGCCAGCTCCTTATCTTCGTTATACATAGCCTGATAGACAAGTGGTCTATCTGCGTTATAAGCAATGTCCACTCCTTTATCTATCAGTAGCCTGGTAATCTGTTTTTGGTCATGCTTTATAGCCAACCACAGAGGTGAGTTTCCAGCCTCATCCTTATCGTTGATATCCGCTCCTGCTTCTATCAAGAACTGGACCATATCATAATGACCCTGTATCACAGCATAATTAAGTGTTTCGATTTGTGTAGTCTTGTATTCCTCTATCTTCTCTTGGTATGCCAACCAGAGGGTGAACTCCTCCTTTACTTTATCATAAAGGGGATATAGATTTGTCTTCTTATTCACATGCTCCTGCTTATCATCCCTACCGATGAGTGCTACATTTGATATAATGCTCCATATTATGATTATACCCATAATGAAGCCTATGGCTACTATGGTTGAGATTATGCCTTTCTTTTTCATCGATAATCCTTGTTCTTTAGTATATTGTAAATGCTTAACTCTTGTTATTGTTACATGTTAAGTTTGGATTTGTATTCACAAAGAAAAGATATATTGAATTCTTAAAAAATCAAGTGTATGACTAAATTTTAATATTAAAACTTAATTAATAATTGTATTCACTTTCAAGAATGGCATACATAAAGGAACTCCGCCACTTTCTATGTATGAAATAGTCTTCACGAAACAAAGCCTCTCTGGTCATCCCCAGCTTCTCTAACACCCTTATGGAAGCGGTATTCTTAACATCACAGGTAGCAAATATACGATGAAGACCCAGCTCCTTGAAACCTAAGAGTATTAGTCTTCGGGAAGCCTCCGTAGCATATCCATTCCCCCAATACTTACGATTAATTATGTATCCGATATCTGCTTTTTTATGAAGGAAACTTTCCACCCTCAATCCGCACCCACCAATCGGAATGTCCTTATCTTTAAGGGTTATCGCTAGTTCGAATTTTCCCCTTGGTTGTTGGTTTTGATAGCTGATGCTTCTTTTTATAAAGTGAGCGGTATCTTTACGAGTCATTGCGTCTGACCAGGTCATATACATAGCTGCTTGTGGGTCGGATATGTATTCATAGACAGGGTTTAGGTCAGACTTACGGAACTCCCGCAGGATTAGCCTATTGGTTTGTAGTATCATAAGACCTTATAGCAAGCGGAAACAAGCTATACTTCATAATCGACAACTTTGACATCTTCAATGACATCGTTAATGTAGTCCAGCACCTTTTTATGTTCCGGATGGTAACGATATTCGTTGAGGGTATCCAGACTTTCGAACTCAGAGTACAATACGATATCGTATGCTCTTTCCGACTGACTAAGGTTTATACCGACTTCTGCTTCCAGTAGTTCCTTTACCTTTCCCTTTAGCCCTTCAATCTTATCCTTCATCAGCTTCATGTTTTCGTCTTTGGTTTTGTCCAACGCTTCATCCAGCATCTTCCACATGACGATGTGTTTAATCATAAATTAGTCCTCCAAAATTCATTATACACTATTTATAATAATCCTCTTTTACATATTGGTCAATCCATGAATCATAATACCCGAGATTCATCTTAATTATGGTTTCAAGTCTTTCAGCATCGAACAAGTCACCCTTTATTATAAGGCTTAGTTTATCGTAATATTTCTTCAGATGGGGATTTCCGATAAGGTTTTTTCCATACTTAACTGTGTGAAAGTATCCATGTGGGACATTCCTTGCAAAATGACCAATTCGCCAATTTTCCAGGTCTTTAATTGGTAACCTTGCTAGTAGCGGTTCTGCTAGTGCGAATAAGTCTATGAAATGGCAATCCGGTCCAGAGAAGTAAGCATAATAGCCAATGTTGGTTTTTAACATCACATCCCTTGTGTTAAACTCACCCTCATAACGCGATCTGTAGGACGGCAAATCGTAACTCTTGGACAGCATGAGCAAACCGGTCCCCTGGAAGTAATATGCCTTTTCGTCAGCCACTCCCCAAGGGTGTATTCTATCATAGTATGGATATGGAAGATGGGAAGGGAAAACTTCAGTTGTCCTAATCGGCGAAAAAGGATGTATTATTGAAATCAGGGTAATAATCAAACCGATGATGAAAGCCGGCTTCACCCGACTAGTACGATATATGATGATGAGAACAGCTAACAGAAAGGGCAAAGCAAAGAACCTTCCCCGCATAAAGTCACCCCCTATCTTCAGTATGTATAGAAGATAAAGGATAATACCGATAGCGGATAACACTAACTTCCGCTCCTTACTGCTAAAAGCAAAAACCAGCGAAACCACTATAAATACAAGAGTCACCGGGTCGAATAGGAGACAATCCCCAAAGTAAACAAAACCCTGCATCAACAGGGGTATAAAGTGAACACCTGTATTCAGCTTAGCATAAGCAGTATTTGGGAAGGGGAAACCGTAGTAAAAAAGGGAAAAGGCTAACCATAGTATAGCAGGCAGTGTTCCCATCAAGGCGATGCCTAGTATCTTCCAGAAACGTTTCTGTTTTATGCTCATAACCAGTATGTATACCAACACCGGTATATATAGTAAAACGGTGTCCTGCCTGTTGAAGAAAGCCAATGAAGCTATTAAGAACAGAAAGAAATGTCGTTTCCCGTTGTAATTCTTAATCTTATCATCAGAGAAGAGAATCGGAGTATAGAATAAGACCAATAACAAGTATGAAAGCGGATTCTCCAACCCAGATGTGGTATAATCCATGAAAGCCTTAGAACCCACCAAAAGCAATATAAAAAGGAATAGCTTGACTAGCTTCTCATCAATCTTACTATAGTAATTATTTATAGCAAACACCACTCTAAAGATAGCTATAAGGCAGAACAGGAAAGATACCACAATTGAAGCATAATACACACTGGAGATAAACATGTTAGCAAAGGTCATCACGAACATCCACATGGGGTGGGTATAAGCCTGAACTCGTTCATCTACATTCCAGGTTAAGCCGTATCCATTCAGGAAGTTGTCCACTGTCCGGAAGGAGATATAAGCATCTTCTGCTACCCATGCGTTGGAGAGGAACACAAAGACAAACAGCATAAGCATAACCGATGAAACTATTACTAGAAACAGCTTACCTTTGTTTAAGGGTATCTGTGGGATGTTTACACCATACCTTCCGTATACTCTAAACAATAGGAATATAGAGACTATCATTATACTTAAAAACAAGATTGAATAAGTAATAATGAGCATAACGTTAAAAGATAGCTTGTAGTCCTTAAATACAATATGACCGATGCTATACATCCCGTCCCCTCCCATGGGTTGGATGTATAACTTATCGAAATCCTTGAACTCAGGTTTTATCTCAATTTTATATATGGAGAGACCACTTTGCTTAAAGTCTGCTTTTATCATCTGACCATAAATAGAATCACCACCTTTGAAGTAAATCAATTTGTAGTCATCGTTGTTATCCAGGCTTAATTCCATAACGGCTTTATCTGGTATATTTCCGAAATCAACCAACAAACCGTTTGTGTTCAGGACAATAGTGCCTTTTTCATTCCATGGATAGCCAAGTCCTTTCGGCTCGTTTATCTTTTCTATGTTAACTTTCCGCGCAGTTCGAGCATCGTTGAAAGCCATAGATTTGTATTCAACCTGATTTATATTGTGTATATGGTTGATCTCCTGTGTTAGAAGATAATTCATTACTATTAATAAAGAAATGATAAAAAGAAATGAAAATGCCATTACAAAGGCTAAAAAGACTTTATTCTTTTTATTCAGCCAACTTTTTAAGTTTTGGTACATTCCCATCAAAAAATACCCCTAATATAAGAAATAGAAAGCGTATCAAATATTATGAATTTAATAAAACCAGCTTATCGCTCAAAAAATAAAATGCAATAATATAAAATTAAGTTTAGATGTTAATTTGATAAATATAACCAGAAGTGAGACCTTGATAAAGTTATCGGTGTAAAGAAGGGCTATCATTTATCCTTTTCTCGAAACCTTCCTCTTTAATTTTCTTTGCTAGGGACATATAAACACCCTCCTTTTCCTTTTTTTCTAATGTATGTTCAATATAATCTCCTTCTGACTCGTGTGAGATGATTTACAGAGTTGATTATAGCTTTTCTATTTCTTCTAATGATAGTCCTGTAATATCAATAATATCGTTTGTTGATATTCCTTTTTGTTTCATCCTTTTCGCAGTTTCCATAGCTTTTTG
>CAYUUC010000070.1:0-14095 GCA_964447635.1 uncultured Spirochaetia bacterium | reverse complement strand
GGGGATTTAGGGGGTCGGGTTTAGAAATTCCACAACATTTAACTAAAGAGCGAAATTAATTAAAAAGGAAAAGTTATTAGTATGAGGAACTTTATTAGAAATATGATTCGGATGATACCCGTTGTGATAGTGACCCTTATAATATTCCTTACTTTAACATATATAATTATGTCCAAGCAAAACTCACACTTGAAAGCGGAAGAGTATCTCAATAGCCAACATGAAGACACATCCCCCCCATCTAGTACAAGTATCATCATGGATAGACCCAAAATGGGAGGGGACATTCATAACCTTAACATGTTTAAACTAATAGGTGATTTGAATTATAACTTATATAAAGCTCTTTCAAAATTATACAATGGCGTAGAAGTCGGGCTTTTTCTTGATAATCTATTATATTATAATCCAGAATTGGATCAATTTTCCACTATTCTTAATGAAAATGAACACCTGGAAAAACTCCTGGTCAAAACCTCCGATAAGATAGAGATAAGCGATAACCCTTATGTAAAAATGTTTATAGAAAGGGATTATGAAGCTGTGTCTAAGCTTTTTGATAAATCAAAGGGGAAAATTGACCAAGCAGAATTGAAATACATAATTGCCGTCTCACTTTATAAAGAGGGGAGTTATGAACCCGCTATAGCTATGTTCGAGAGTATTTCCAGGAATGATTTACTATTTTATGATTATCTGCTTTACTATAAGGCTTATACATATATGCAAAACGAGGACTACCATCAAGCCGGTGAGATATTCAGAGAGCTTCGCAAATCTTATCCAAAGTTCCGTCATATGGCTGATGTGGTTAATAAAGAAGCAGAATGCTATGTATTGGATAATTACAATGATGCCATATTCACCGAACTGAAGAGCCTTAACACTTCATACTATCGATATTTAAATACCTACCTCTGTAAATCATACCACAAGGCAGGAAATGCAGATAATGCGATATATTACGCAAGCCTTGTTATAGGAAAGGGGTATCAGAAAGAGGTTGAAAAGGTTGTACCTATTCTGGAGGATATCTACTCTAAAAAAGAGAGGATTACATATACAGACAAGTATCGATTAGCCAGGGCTTATTTTATTATATATGAATATCACAAAGCGAAAAAGCTATTTGAGGAGGTGTCTTTCCAGGATAAGAATACGGAATACAATCGTTTAAATTATCTGGCATCACTTAATTGGAGATTGAAAGACAAAGAAACAGCATTAAAGATATATCAGAAGTTAAAAGAAGATTATACCGGTTATAAGAAAGAGAAAGCAGAGTTTTATATAGCCAAACTCCTCATCTCAATGGGTAAAAAGGATGATGCCTATTCAAGATTAATAGCCATTGAGGATAACTGGAAGCATGATTTCCGAAAGCAATCTCTATACTTAATCCTGGATATCCTAATGGAACGGAAAGACTACAGAAGGATGTTCAAGTATCTGAAAATATTCTCTACTAGATATAATATCAGATTCGATACATGGAATCCTTATATAGTAAAGATGATTAATGAGCATCAGTTTGAATTGCTGGTGGAAGAACTCCCTGCTTATATCAAGGTAGTAAACAATAATAGGTTCATCTCACAGTTATATTTCTGGCTGGGTCAATCTTACGAAAAACTTGAGAAATGGGAAGAAGCTTACAATGCCTATGAGAAGTCTATCGTCCATTATAATAACCATTACTATCCCTCAATATCTCTAAATCGGATATACCAACTATACGAGTTATATCAGAAAGGCAAAATCAAACTCACTACACCGAAAAGCCCAACCCAGATTGAACATGAAGAACTGAAACGTCTAAAGGACTTCCTATCGGGTGATAGGGTAATAAAGAAGATGGGTCTATATGAAAGCCCTGATGAAGTAACCCTGGACGGATTGCTTAATGAGAAGGGTAAGAAAGCATTAGCCTTATTGAAAGCGGGAGACCTTGAAAATGGATTCGATGAATGGCGTGATTATTATCAATCACTAAATAACCGGTGGAAATATGCTTTATACTTTATGCATCTGTTTCACAATTCCGGGCTTTACAATCGTTCGATTTACTTTGCTGAGTCAATCGTTGATTATCTCAATTATGGTACTTATCAGAACCATATCCCCCATTACCTAATGCCTTTCATGTATCCTGACTACTTCAAAGAGCATGTAGAAGAGATATCCCAGGAACATAATGTAGACGAGAAACTTGTTTATTCGGTGATTAGAGAGGAAAGTCGTTTCAACCATCTTGCTAAGTCTTGGGCTGGAGCGGAAGGTCTTATGCAGATTATGCCTTCTACCGGTCGATGGATGGCTGATAAGCTAAAACGAAGCAGTTATAAACCATTTAACCCGAGAGATAATATCTATATTGGGGTTAGTTTCCTGAAAGAGCTCCTCGAGGACTTTGACCCGCCCCTCGCAGTGGGAGCATATAACGCAGGCGGTGGTCGTATGGGTCGATATGTGAAGGAGTTTTACATGGATATAGACATAATCAACCTCCAGCACTTTGTAGAGAACATTCCAATCAAGGAAACTCGTTATTATATAATCAAGGTAATGGGTGCTTATTCCGTTTACCAAAGGCTATATAGATAGAGCATATATGCTTAATATTCAACCATAGGCTAATTTGGTTTTATATAGATTTTGTTTTACTTTACTGACAAGATGCCGATTTTTGATTGGTGATAAAATTTTTATGCTATTATCTGAATAGAAACCGTAAATCATTAGTATATATGTAATTAGGCAATATAACATCGAGGATAAGCGAAAATGAGCAACTCATCAAAAAATAAAACCCTAACACCAATGATGAAACAGTATTTCGAGATTAAGGAAAAATATCCCGATGGTATCCTGTTCTTCAGAATGGGTGATTTCTACGAAATGTTTCTGGAAGATGCAGAGAAGGCAGCAGGACCTCTCGAAGTAGCTTTGACTAAGAGAAACGGCATGGCAATGTGTGGTGTCCCTTATCATGCAAAAGATAACTACATTCCCAAGTTACTCAAAGCAGGATTCAAAATCGTGGTCTGTGACCAGCTGGAAGACCCTAAACTCGCTAAAGGCATAGTGAAACGAGGGGTGACAGAGATTATAACACCCGGTACCATCACCGATTCCAAGTTCATCTCCTCTGAGACGAACTACCTAAGCACTTTCATGTATCAAGACGGAAAGCTGGCTATAGCATCGGTAGACATCAGCACTGGCTCATTCATCGCCCTTCAGGAAATCGTCACCAACCCTGTTTCTAATCTAAGAGATGAGATAGCCCGGATTAACCCTAAAGAAATACTCGTAAAGGACTCTTACAAAACCAATAAGGAAATACAGAAAGTACTTGAGCAATTGAAACATAATGCTGCAATCACCTACTATAACGATATCTACTATGACCCAGCTGTTACCTATAAAATAATCAAGGACCAGTTCAAGGTTGCGAACCTTAAGGGATTTGGTATCGATGATGAACCTTTACTGATAAGCGTCGCAGGTGTTTTGATACGCTATCTGCGTCAGACTCAACTTAGAGACATATCCCATATCAATAGAATCGATGTATTGATGCCCTCAGACTATACTCGGATAAACGAGACTTCAATCAAGCATCTGGAACTAATCGAGAGTCAATCTTCAAAAGACAATAAGACCTCCCTATTCAACAACATTAACAACACCATAACCAATATGGGAGCGAGACTCCTCTATCACTCCCTCACCAGACCCTTAATAGACGAAGGAAAGATAAATGCTCGATTGGATAAAGTCGATGTATTCTACGAAGACCGGGGTTTATTGGAAGAAGTCCGAGAGATACTCAAAGAAATAAGCGATCTTGATAGGCTTATCGCAAGGCTATCCTTATCCAAGATACTACCCAGGGAAGTTATCTCCCTTAAGGACAGTATCAGGAAAGCAGTAGAGTTAAAAGAGGTGCTGGAAGATGTCGTGGTTTTTGATGAGTTGCTGGAAGGCATAAACGACTTTATGCCTATCATCACCAGGATTGAAGAAACGATATTGGATGAATGCAAAAACGATTTTGACTCAGGGAAAGTGGTAAACCCTTCTTACAATGAAGAACTAGCAGAACATATCAATATAAGGAAGAATGGAAAACAGTTGATACTCCAGATGGAAGAAGAGGAGCGGGAAAAGACAAGTATCAATAACCTGAAAATCGCATTCAATAATGTAATCGGATATTATGTACAAGTATCCCGTGGTCAGGTGAAGAATGTGCCAGATTACTACTATAAACGTCAATCACTAAAGAACTCCGAGAGATACACCTTCGAAAAGCTAAGTGAGCTCGAAGTTAAGATTAAATCCGCTGAAGAAAAGATGATAGCTCTCCAGAAGGAGATTTACGAGAAGTTAGTTTCCGAACTCCAGCAATGGATAGGGAAGTTAAAGGATGCATCCCAAACCATAGCTGAGATTGATCTATTCTCTAACTTCGCATTCACCGCTATTGAAAACAAATACACCAGACCTAAAGTCAATACCAGCAAAGAACTAAAGATAACGGGCGGTCGACATCCCGTTGTAGAAAGAATGGTTGAACAATACACATTCGTAGCTAATGAACTGATAATGAATGATAAGGACTCTAAACTACTTATAGTAACGGGACCCAACATGTCCGGCAAATCTACCTACCTTCGACAGAACGCTCTCATTGTAATCATGGCACAAATGGGGAGTTATGTCCCCACAGAAGAAGCCCAAATCGGCATCATAGACAGCATATTTACCCGTATAGGTGCATCAGATGACCTTGCCCGTGGTGAGAGTACCTTTTTAGTGGAGATGATAGAAGCAGCGAACATCCTCAATAACATGACAGAACGCTCCCTCATCATAATGGATGAAATAGGAAGGGGTACATCCACTTATGACGGACTATCTATAGCGTGGAGCATCGTCGAATACCTTACTGATAAAAACATTAAGAATGGCAAGACCCTCTTCGCCACACATTACCACGAACTTACCGTACTGGCTAAGGAAAAAGGCATACGCAACCTTCAAGTCCTGGTTAGAGAATGGGAAGATGAGATTGTATTCCTCCATAAAGTCGAAGACGGCTCATCCAGTAAGAGTTACGGCATCCAAGTAGCTAGATTGGCTGGGGTACCCCAATCGGTTATTGATAGAGCTAAAGAACTGCTCGCCGACCTGGAAGAGCAAAGCACCGAGAATCAGAAGCGTATGCTAAAACCAGATAGACTTAAACACCCTGTTTTAGATGATGATGGACAGCTATCACTATTCCAGATTACAATGAAGATGGACCCTATACGCAAAGAGATACTCAAGACAGACATCGATAAACTCAGTCCTGAAAAACTACTTAAATGGTCTAAGAAGCTGAAGAAAATGGCAGAAACCGGAGAGTAAATCCTTATTATAATCAAACCATATCAAATCCATTAACAAAAACACCTATCACAGTTAAAGTGCAATAAGTTATATTTATTTCCATCACAAATTTTATTAATCTACTTGACAATAGTGGATAAATGGTTATCTTTAATATAGATATTGAGACTTAATATCAATATTAAAGAAGCCCCCACTACAGAATACATACTAGGAGAAACTTATGAATAAAATAGGGATTTTCTATGGGTCATCTACCGGAGTAACTGAAGATATAGCCAAACTGATACAGGAGAAGTTGGGAGAGGATAATGCAGACTTATTAAATGTAGATTCGGTTAGCGTGGATAGGCTTTCCAACTATGATAATCTCATCTTTGCCTCTTCTACATGGGGTATGGGTGAGTTGCAGGATGATTGGGAGAAATTCATCAAGAATATAGATAAAGCAGATTTAAGTGGAAAGAAAGTAGCCATATTCGGTCCGGGAGACCAAAATCTATATCCTGATACATTCGTCGATGCTATAGGAGTGCTATACAAGCTAGCTAAAGACCATGGAGCCACAGTGGTGGGTAAAGTCTCTACAGAAGGCTATTCATTTGATAAATCAATGGCATTAGAAGGAGACAAATTCGTCGGTTTACCTATAGACGAAGAGAATCAATCAGAATTAACCGAAGCTAGACTTAATAAATGGCTAACAGAACTAAAAAAGGAATTTATATAGATTATAGGAATAGAATATAATATAGGAAAGATGAATCGAAATACTCAGCCTAATTTCATAATATTAACCTTATCTAAGTAGGGATATAAATCGTCCATATCTTATATCCCTACTTTATATTTAAACTGTTTAATTATCGTCGACTATCAATTAGTAGTGAAAAATGTATTCATATTAACACTGTTTTGGTTTATTCCGGTTCGATAGCATCTGATGGGCAAGAATCGACACAATTTCCGCAGTCATTACATTTCTCAGGGTCTATCGTATAGATAGGATCACCTTCAGATATAGCATCAACCGGGCATTCATCCAAACATGACCCGCAAGCTACGCAATCATCTGTTATTTTATGTGCCATATTTTTTCTCCTTTGCTTTATTAATATGTCCTCATAACATATCAACAATAAACTATAAAAAAAAAATATAAAGTCAAGTTATTCTTAAATGAGACTCTCTCTCAGAATAAGATTTAATCACACAAATTGATATGTTTTTATTCCTGGTAGATTAATTTCTTAATATTTATTATTATTTATCTTATGAATCTAAAAACACAATGCCTATAAAAAGTTATAATTATAAGGATAAAAGTCACAGAAGAAATAAAGTTATACCAAACCAATAATTCAAAAGGAGACCTTTTTATATGAAAGTTAATCTTATATTCCTATCGATTATATTAGTAATTTTTGCTGGTATATTAATCTTTACCGCATGCTCGTCCAATTTACAGACAGCGGAATTTGTAGAAGTGGAAGCATATCTCGGTGATTGGTACCAGATAGCAAGCATCCCCACCTGGTTTCAAGATAAATGCCTGGGATGCGATATGGCTAATTACCAGCTAGCTCCTCAAGATGCCGACTACGATATCCAAGTTACCAATACATGCAAGCTGAAACCTAAAAACCAGGATGAAGACCCTGTAGCAAAAGCAAAAGCATGGGTCGACGATAAAGAGACCAATTCCAAACTTAAAGTTCAGTTCCCAGGTATGCCTTTCTTCGTTAAAGCCGACTATTGGATAACCATGCTGGGTGAGAAAAACGAAGAGGGCAAATACTCCTACGCTGTAGTCGCAACCCCCAACAAGAAGTATTTATGGATACTCAATAGAGATAAAGAGATGGAGGAATCTACCTACCAAAAGATAATCACAGAACTTAAAGAAAAAGGCTTCGATACAGACTCGATAGTAAAAACCGACCAGTCTGTATGCGAAGAGTAGTAATAATTCCATTATCCCTACCGATATCTTTCTGAATAGATTTTATACAATTCATTAACTTTTTCTAATATTATTTCTATAATTTTTCACAATATTATAATATATTTAAATAAGGAGAACATGTTTAGGGGTATATAAAATGAAAAAATTAGTAATAATTTTCGGGTCAGTTTTAGCAGGTATATTAGCGGTTTTTTTCGTTGCTGTTTTCGTATTATCCAATGATGAATCAACCATTCATTCTGAAGATGCTCGAATATTGATCAACTTGATTGATGAACTAGGCTTAATCGAAAACCAGGTACAGTCCATACCGAAGAATTACGCTGTAATCGGGAATAAATATGGTTTATATTATAAGACAGATAAACAACGCATAAATGAGATATGGCTATATAATCTGCCCATAAATGATATCCCCGCAGACCTTACCAACTTTAAGCATTTAAAAAGCATTACTATTGATGGAAGCATAATATCCAGGATAAATGAAGTTCCAGAATCAATCTACGGGCTGGAAGAACTTAATCTAAGGAATAATTATATAAACAGAATAGAAAATCTCGAATATATGGTTAACCTAAAAAGATTAGACCTGAGTTATAACCGGATAAATAAGATAGAAGGATTAGGCAATCTGTCCACATTAGAATACTTAAATTTAGAAGGGAATGAAATTGAAGTTATTGAGAATTTAGAACTCTTCATCAATAAATTTGAACTTTACGGAACAAAACTCATGATAGGACAGAGTGAACAATCATTAACCAACATAAAAGAAATCAACCTCAAAAAAAATCCATTCCCATGTATCATTTCTAATATTGCTGAAATCCATAAGTTAGAAGGCAGAAGAGTAAAAGTTTTATCCGACTGTGACTAAAAAAACTAAAAAAGTATATTGTATATTTTCCCTCCCTTTTGTACCTTTCTTATAATAATATCATAAATGTTATTCAAATGGATGGGTTTAGTAAATATCTGCAATATTTATACCATCATCAATAACCTCAACACTAACCTAAAACGGAGGATAGATTAATGTCAGAAGAAAGCAATAACAAGCAAGATAAGGAGGGCTTCTTCTCCAGCAAGCTCTTCGCTATACTATTAACATTCGTGATTACCGCTCTAGCTACCGTATTGGTCGGCTGGCTAATCGTTAATCCAATGTTAAAAGACACAGACGCTGAACAAGAAAGGATAATGCAGGAAGAAAAAGAAGACCAAGGTATCCTTTCTATAAGAAAAATAGAATTTGACCCTACAGGAGAAAAAGGATATAATATTACATTTGTATTTAATCAGGATGTGGTAGAGAAATCCGATGTAGGCAAAGACCAGGATGAACAGTATTTCTCATTTAATCCTGAGATACCGGAAGGCGGGGTTTTCATATGGGAAACGCCTAGCAGACTCATGTTCAAGCCGAATAACCCGCTTTTACCATCTACAAAGTATACCATCAAATTGAACCGCTCCGCTTTCGATTTCTGGGAAGGCGAACTAACCAAAATTAATGAATACGAAATTCAAACTCTAAGACTAGCTGTAAGTGTTAGTGGAAGCACTATATCCAGTGTAGAAAGCAAAAACATTATTCAATACAAATATAACCTATACTTCAACCAACCGGTAACACCGGAACAAGTCAAGCAATATACCAAAGTAACCCTTGGAAACGAAACTTTATCATATGAAGTCGAAGACCTGCCGGAGGGTTCTAAAGCGGCTAACTATATAAGCATTACCACTGAAGAGTTTAAGAAAATCGACCAGGTACAATACCTAAATCTAACCATAAACAAAGACATCAAATGTTTAGGATGTACTATGGGATTAGAAAAAGACTACCAAAGAAGCACCAGAATAGACGAAAAGGAATACCTGATAATATACGATATCGCAGTATTCACCAGGAGTAACAGCGATAAACAGTATATCAAACTATCACTAAGCCACCAAGTCAGCGCAGACGAGATAAAGCCTTATATAAGCATAGAACCGAAAGTAGACTACACATTGGCAGGCGGTAACTATTATCTGGAAATTGATGGTGACTTCGAACCTAACGAAACCTATACCCTAACCATAAGCAAAGGATACGAAGCAATATACGGAGCGATAATCAAAGAAGACATTGTAGAAGAGATAAACATGGGTGACCTTCAGAGGAGTGTCCAGCTACAAGACCCCTTACTGGACTTCACCGCACCGGGTGTTTACTTGCCAATAGAGAAGACGCAAACAGTAAGTGTTAATACTATTAATGTGGATAAAGTCCGGGTAGAGATACAAAAGATATTCGCCAACAACCTCGTTTACTTCCTGCAGGACAACAGCTACGAGTCAAGAGACTACTATTATTACTATTACTATGATAATACCCAAAGAATAGGAAAAACCATATACAGCGATGAAATGGAAGTCGAATCCACCAAAAATATGAGAGTATATACTGATATTGATATATCGCAATTCATCTCTGATGAGAAGAAAGGTATTTACAAGATGATAGTGAGAGATGATGAATATAGATATAGACGTTCTACAAGATGGTTGGTAGCTACCGATATTGGTATAGTATCAAAGAAGAGCGGGAAAGACCTCTTTGTATGGGTAAACTCATTGAAGAACTTAGACTCGATGGCTAATGTTGATGTCAAACTAATGAGTTATACAAACCAAGTCATAGCAGAAGGTAAAACCGATGTAAACGGTATCTTCAGAGTACCTAACCTTAATAAGCTATTGATGGATTATCGTCCATACGCAATAGTAGCGGAAACTGATAACGACTTCTCATTCCTAAAGCTGGATGAGACCCGTCTCTCCACAGTTGACTTCGATGTTAATGGTAGCTATATACCGGATAGCGGGATGGAAGCATTCCTTTACATGGATAGAAACATCTTCCGACCGGATGATAAAGCTAACTTAGTCGCAGTGGTGAGGAATGTAAACCAAGCTCCCATCCCAGAGATGCCGGTCAAGCTCAATGTATACAATAATAGAAACCAGATAACCCATGAACTAACAGCAACCCTTGATGAAGCGTCCATTGCTGAGTTTAATTTCGATATCGCTCAATATGCTATAACGGGCTTCTATCGGGCAGAACTGGTCATGGGTGAAGATAATGTTATCGGGTCATACCGCTTCCAGGTAGAAGATTTCATACCAGCTACCATCAAAGTGGAAGTAGAAACCAACCAGGATAACTATAAACCAGGCGAAGACATACAAGCCACTGTTATCGGAACATCACTGTTCGGTCCTCCTGCGGCTAATAGAAAGGTACAAGCCCGGTTTAGACTTAGTCAATCATCATACAGACCTGATGGTTATAATTCATACACCTTCGGAGACTACAACAACAAGTCATTCTCATCATATGAAAACAGCCTCGGAGAGTTTAAGCTGGATGAGAACGGTCAACATGTCTACACAATACCGATTAGGGAGAATGTCAACCCTCCATCCATACTCAGAGGAACGATACAGGCATCAGTATTCGAACCGGGTGGAAGAGCAGTCACGAAAAGTGAATCATTCAATATTTACCCATATGACTATTACATAGGCGTAAAAAGGAACAGCGACTATTATGTAGACATCGGTATACCAGTCCCATTCGCCTATGTTATACTGGACAAGGATGGGAAAGAAGTACCTGTCGAAGAATTGGAAAATGTCGAAGTCAAAGTGACCAAATCATACTGGGTAAACATACTTAAGAAAGGTAGTGATGGCAAAGTCCGCTATCAATCAGAAAGAAGAGAAGAGACCATGGTAACAAAATACCTCTCCGGAGAAAACCTAACCGAACCATTCACCTATGTAACAGAAGAAGGCGGACGATACACCGTTACATTCAGTATACCCGAAGACGGAACATCAACCTCCATGAGGTTCTATGCCTACAGCTGGGGTGGAGACAGCTTCTCTATGGAAGACCCGGACAAACTCATTATCGAAACGGATAAAGATACCTATCAAGTTGGCGATACAGCTAATGTTATCATCAAATCACCTTTCGCTGGTAAACTCATGCTCACTGTGGAAAGAGAAAGCATGCTATATACCGAGTTCATAGAGCTGGAAGAAAACACAGCCAACATCGAGTTGCCGATAGTGGAGGGCTTCGCACCTAATGCCTACATATCAGGAACAATCATCCGCTCAATCGACTATGTAGAGCCATTCACACCGGTAAGGGCTTTCGGTGTCGTCCCAATCAATGTCGAACAGCCGGAAACCAATCTCGAGGTAACGATAGACGCTCCGGAGAAGATGGAACCGAACAACCCAATAACCATCGAACTAACCGTACCAGAAGCACAGCAGGATACAGCGAGAGTAACCGTGGCGGCAGTAGATGAGGGTATCCTACAGCTAACCAATTATCAGAACCCAGACCCACACGGCTTCTTCTATCGTAAGAGAGCTCTGGAGATGGATACATACGACCTGTACAGCTTCATCATACCCGATGAGGAGAAAATCAAAGAGCTGTACTCCAATCCCGGTGATATGGCTACGGAAGCAAGAGATAAGGAAGACTACCAGCAGAAGACAGATACAAAGAGGGTTAAACCTACCTCGTTGTGGTCCGGTATCGTAGAGCTGGACAACAACAAGAAGGCAACCGTCACCATGGATGTACCCGAGTTCAACGGCACACTAAGGATAATGGCGGTAGCAGTAGACAGAGACGCTTTCGGAGCAGCTTTAGACAAAACTATCGTGAGGGCACCGATTGTCCTGAGTCCTACCTTACCGAGGTTCTTATCCATCGGGGATAGCTATGTTATACCGGTCGGTGTGTATAACGACACAGGAGCTGATGCCGACATCACCGTAACATTGGACGATAACAACATGGTTGAGATGGAGAACCCAAGCAAGACCATCTTCGTAAGGAGTGAAGAAGAAGAGATTATCTACTTCAATGTTAAGTCTACTCAGAAGCTAGGCGATGTCTACTTTACCCTATCAGCGGAAGGAAACGGCAAACAAGCCGAAAAGAAGATCGAGATGCCTCAACGCTCATTCAGAACACTGCAAAGCGATGTTCAAAATGGTTCAGTTTCTGCTGACCAACCGGTTAACCTTGCAATAAGTGAAGGCTGGATCGATGAAGCAACTGAATACACCCTCACCGTTTCATCAGTACCGGCTGTCAAGTTCGTTAACAGCTTGAAGTATCTACTCAGATACCCTTATGGATGTGCCGAACAGACCACTTCTAAGGCTTTCCCATTACTCTACTTCAAAGACCTGGCAGAACAGGCTGAACCGGGCATGATGAAGGGAAACAGTGCCGAATACTATGTAGAAAGGGCTATCAGAAAGCTGGAAGCAATGCAAAGGCACGACGGCTCCATCGCATACTGGCCTAGTGGCAACTACACCAACGAATGGACAAGCATATATGTAGCACACTTCCTGGTGGAAGCGAAGAAAGCCGGTCATCAAGTATCACAGAGAGTACTCAATAATCTGATGGGATGGCTGAAGACTGTAGTTAATCGAGCATACACCGAAGAATATGACGGATATTGGTGGCATTACTCAGAACTACACAAGAAAGCCTACGCCCACTATGTCCTGGCATTGGCTGGTGATCCTCAACTAGCGGGTATGTTCTATATCAAGAACAACCTCGCCGGTCACCTACACAATGAGTCCAGATACTTCATCATGGGTGGATTGGCTATGGCTGGACAGGTAGACATTGGCAAGGAGCTGATGAAGTCTACATACGAAGTGCCTGATACAGAGAAGCAAACCGGCGGTAACTTCTACTCAACTACAAGGTCATTAGCTATAATGCTTAATGTGCTGGCAGAGATTGATGAATCCAATCCTCTGGTACCAAGAATCATCAAAGACCTGGAAGACAGGACATATATCGGAAGATGGTATAACACACAGGAGAACGCATACGCCCTACTCGCCATCGGCAAGATATACAGCAAGAAGTCGGATGATGACTACACGCTAACCATATCAGACCAGACTCTCGGACAACTCGGCTCATATCAGGCTGGTGAAGATGCACTTAGGATAGAACTCGGGGCAAACAGCAACATAACACTAACACTGGAAGACGAAGGCGAAGCATACTATTCGCTAAACACCTTCGGCATACCAACAACAGACATCGAACCGTATGATAAAGGCATCAAAGTAAGAAGACAATACCTAGATGCTAACCAAAACCCGGTCAACCTCGAGAATGTGAAAGTAGGTCAGCTAGTAGTAGCTGAAGTGACCATCAGTGCCAATAAATATATGGACAATGTGGTGATACTCGATATGCTACCAGCAGGCTTCGAGATAGAGAACCCAAGGTTAGCCTCTACCGAGACCCTATCATGGGCATCCTCATCATACAATGCTCAATACATGGATATGAGAGATGACAGGTTGTTGCTGTTCTCCAGTATTGGGTCATATGAATATAAGTTCTATTATACGATAAGAGCGGTAACCGAAGGCACATTCACCGTACCGGCTATCATGGCCGAAGCTATGTACAATCCGGACTATGCAAGTCTTGGTTCTACCGATACGCTTATCATCAGTCAATAGACGATTAAACATTCATTTATAACGCTTTCCGCAGATGAACAGCTCTGCGGGAAGCCTTTCCACAACATTATATACTTGTAAGAGACTGTTGTGCAAGTCGATAATAATTTTATAATATTCATTCTTAACTACCTG
>CAYUUC010000069.1:4951-14254 GCA_964447635.1 uncultured Spirochaetia bacterium | reverse complement strand
TTACTCATTCAGATAAGAAATCACATAAGCAAAAAATGTACCGCTCAGTTATGTTACTAAAACCATAAATCTTATACATAATACCAATAATTAATAATTATTGGTATTTTAAAACCAGTTTCAAATATTAATATTATCTTCAGTATTGATTTTTAGATAAACCTAATTTATTTATTACCATAAATTAAATGAAATTGGTATAATAGCATCTTTCTACTTAAGATATTTCTATAGATTTATCAGCTTTCCTTAAATGCATACATGTAAAACCTCACTTATTATTTTCTTAATTTAATAATAATCTGCTCATATTCATATCTATATATTAAAACAACAGCTTTCAATCCTTTTAATCACCACAGGGAAGAAAGTGTGTGTTGTAATATACAGTAAAGTCCTTAAAAAGGCTTTTCAAAAAGGCTCAGCAAAGAGTCTAAAAACTTGCGACTTGAATTGTTGGATTAGTTTTTTTAATTACAACAGAAAAAAATTAACACTTTTTTATAAAGCCCATCGATAAGGACTTAACCTCTATCAAAAATTTATTACTTTACATTTATATTGATTTTCACATATTATTTAGATTTAAATAGAGTTATAATTAAATAAGAATAAAACAGGAGAACGCAGATGACTGTACAAATCCAATCATTACCTTTCTGGAAGAAGATTATGTATGCTTTGGGTCAATATGGATGGTCACTCGCTTCTTACGGCGTATTGAACCTTATTACCCAATTCTATGTAACCACAACCGACAAGACCCCCGAATATGTCATTTTCCTCCCTGGGGTGGTTTTCATTGGTATAACCGTGTTAGGGCTTATCGAAGGTAGCGGGAGAGTCTTCGATGCTATTACCGACCCATTAATCGCCGGTTGGTCTGACCGTTCCAAGTCTAAACTGGGACGAAGGCGAAAGTTCCTACTAATAAGTGTAGTGCCTTTTTCGGTACTTTCATTTTTGGTGTTCTTCCCGCCAGTTGCCCAACCCAGTGCTTGGAATGTGGTTTTCCTTGTTATAGTGCTGTTTTTGTTCTACTTCTCTATGACAATGTATGTAACGCCTTTCTTTGCCTTGATGAGTGAACTGGGGCATTCTCCGAAGGAAAGGCTGGAGATGTCCACTCTCATATCCATAACCTGGGCTCTCGGTTTTGCCACCGGTAGTCAGGCTCTCGGCTTCAAATCGATATTCAGGGACATCCTTATCGACTCTATGGGTTTCGAAGCGGTTCAGTCCACCAATGTCTTATCCTTCCAGTTGGTGATGATTGTCTTTGGTGTGCTGTCTCTTATCCTTATGCTACTACCGATTATTTTCATCAATGAGAAGAAGTACTGCGAACCCCATGTATCGAAGGAAGGCTCTTTCGAGGCGGTGAAGAATGCATTCAAGAATAAGAACTTCCGCTTCTTCACCCTATCAGACCTTACATACTGGTTATCGCTGACCTTCATTCAGACCGGTATGCAACCTTTTTATGTAACGAAGCTTCTCGGATTGGAGGAGAGTACTGCCTCGATTTTCATGTTGATTATGTTTGCCTGCAGTTTCGCTTTCTATGTGCCGGTAAACTTCATAGCGAGGAGGTTCGGCAAGAAGAAAATCCTTGTAATAGGCTTTATAACCTTCTCGATAAGCTTCTCTTTCGTGGCGATAATGGGGAGGGTACCATTCATCGACCCATTTGTGCAGGGGGTCATTGCGATGGTATGGTCTGCTATACCTATCTCCATCTTCGGTATACTTCCCAATGCCATCGTAGCGGACATAGCCGAGTATGAAGGCATCCGCACCGGCAATTACAAGGCGGGTATCTTCTTCGGGGCGAGGACCTTTATGCAGAAGATAGGTCAATCTATAGCTAAGCTGATCTTCCCATCATTCCTGCTTATCGGTGCGATAACCGCCCTTACTGCTCCCGACCTGGAAGCTGAGATAAGGAAGGCTCTGGGTAAGGAGGAGGGTAAGCTCACCACGGAAGACATACAAACCATCAAAGACCTGTATGTCAACCCGGAAGGACAATTCATACAGATAGAAGATGAAGGGCTGGAGCGTGAGATACGGGAAGCTATCGATAAGCCTACCGGAAATCTTACCATATCCGACCTGGAAAGACTAGAAGATGTTTATATTGAGGATAGAGGGGAGATAGTCTTATTCCAGGATGAAGACCTGGAGAACCAAATCAAGCAAACACTCGGAATAGGCGAAGAAGAACCGCTAACCAAACAGGACATCGACACCCTCATCAATACATTAAAAGTAGATGCCACCGGAGCGGTCAATATCGATAGAACCGAGCTGGAGAGGGCTATACGGGAAGCGTTGAATATCGTAGATGGGGATATCACCGAAGAGCAGATAGAAAGCCTTAAGGATCGGCACATCACCATGATTGGCGAGGTTGGATTAAGGTTAACTGGTATCGCTGCTTTAATCTTCCTGGTACTCGGATTACTGCTATTCCTTAAATATGATGAGAAGGAAGTCCTCCGCGTTTTGAATAAGAAAGAGGATGTGGAAATGGGGGAAGAGGAAGAATAGATTTCATCCTTCTAAATAGTTCTCTGAATACATCATAAGTATATTTATTATACAGTCCGTTTACTAATCCTATTGTTTAACGAATACGCTGTCTTTATCCTTTTGAGTATCTGTGGAGTACTTCTCTACCATGTTCTTCACGAACCATGGGGCATACAATATCAAGACTGTAACCGCACCGATTAACTCTAATCCGATGATGTGTGCTGGTGGTTTACCGAATATGTCTACCAGCAAGTTAACCAATGTTGGATTCTCCAAAGGACCCATAAGGAGCATATAGTTTGCATCTAATGCTACGTTTAAGAAGTAAACCGCTACTACATATATATTAGCTAATAATGCTATCTTTAGAAGCGAGAAGGCACTCTTCGGGCGCATATCCTCTACAAAGGTCATATACAATGCTGATATCACGATACCACCATGAGCGAGGAAAGCCTGGAAAACAATCCAATGGGGGAAGTTGTATAGTGTATCCGGAGTTATAATCGCCTGCATAGCCCCCCCTATACCGAGGAAGTAGACGATTTCATATAAAGTTTGGTTCTTGTTTATAAGCATGATTATCGCCAGGAAGATGATTACACCGCAGAGATGGATGGGTAGATTTCGAGTTATATCGTATATACCGCCGGCTAGTTTCCATATATGATGGCTAATCTCTATCAAGAACAAAGCACCGGCGAAACAGTACCGGAAGATTCTACGCTGTTTCTCTGTCTTATTCTTGGTTAATACTATAATCAGGACGGCGATTATGATTAGCCCTATAATGAAGCCGAAATGGGCTGGAGAAAAAGTATTAAATTTTGTTTTCTGAACATGACCGAATATCTCTTCCATATACAAACCGCCTTTATATCTTTATTAATAACCTTCTATATTGATTTATTTAATAGTATAAACAAATCCTTATTAATCTGTTCTATATTTCTAATCAATTCATGGTCAGGTTTACTATCCACCTTGGTGAACTCATCAAGGTTAATCTTATATGTTATAGCATCGATGAGTGATTTTGAATGATAATCTTCCCCTAGCAATACTTCATCTATTTTCTGGAAATAATCTGGTAGGAGGGAGTCTGTATATACCAGAACCTCTTTCACCCGGTTATCCTTAACCATAAAGTTGAACTGGACACTCCCCCAATCGAATTTTTCGTCGAAGGAATGGTTAAATTCCGGGTTTTTGCCCAGTTTCCATTCATCCGATATATGCCTCTGATAGTATTTCTCCGCTTCCGGGTTGTCCTTCCTTATCTCGTCGAGGGTAACAATATCTACTTTATGACCTGCTACATCACAGAACTGCTGGTAGAAGGCATCAACAATATCATCATACTTCAGATTTGGTTTATGTTCGATTAGATTATTAACCCTTGACCGAACGGACTTCACCCCTTTTGACTGAAGCTTCTTTTTGGATACATTTAGGTATTTGCCCATATCTGCAAGATTGACATTGTATAGGAGTGTTCCATGATGAAGGTATCGAGGTCCTTTGTTGAAGAAGGCATTTCCGGATATCTTCTTACCATCGAGCAGGATATCGTTCCTGCCTGATTGTTCAGTATCGAGTCCTAACCTTTTAAGTGCATCTATGATTATTCCATAATTCAATTTTTTAGAATAGTTCTTTTTGTGGGCAATGAAAGAGTAGGTAGCGTTTCCATCATCGAAATACACAGCTCCCCCGCCGGATATCCTTCTGACCAGCCTAACCCCATCTTCATCTATGGCTTTAAGGTTACACTCGGCATGAGCATTCTGGTTTCTGCCGATGATGAGGCTTTTTCCGTTCCTCCACACATAAAAGATGAACTCATCGTCATTCACATGGTCCAGCATATACTCTTCCAATGATAGATTCCATGCGGCGTCCTTACTCTTGCTCAAGACGAATCTATAATTCATTGCTTTATCACTCTCAAAATGTTTCTCTGGATATCTGTCTTCTCTGAACAGATGCTCCGCTGGTTTAGTTTTTACAACCAATAAAATATAATAAAATTTTTCCTTCTGTGAAATTTCTGGTTTTAAAAGAGACCCTCCTAAATCCTCCCTCATAGGGAGGACTTAAAGAACTTATCTCTTAACCTCTTCTACTCACACTTTTACTAATTCTTTCCCCTATGAGGGGAAAGGTAGAATGGGGTCTCTTAATAAAAGATCAGACTTATATCAACAAAAATTTCACAGTAGGAAATTTTTGAATGATAATAAAATGTTGAAAAAAAATGGTAAAATCATATCCTTTATTTGATTTTCCCGAGGGCAAGTACAATCTTTATCGCTTCTTTATTAACCTGGTATGTGGACTCCCATATGTCGGGATAGTCCAGGTTCATCTTAATATACTTATTCAGATTGAATATAGATGGTTCGGTAAATTTAACTCTAAGCTGGTTATCGATGAAGACTTCTGCTAAATCTTTGATTATCAGCTGGATAAACTTATCGGAAGTCATTTTCAAGACCGGCGTATAATCTGTATTAGGTGGGGGTTCCTGGCTGATTATGTTGTATGTAAAGAGGGAGTATGCAAACCTTTTGTTTATATAAAGGACAATTTTACCTTTAATCTGCCCGTAAATGTTAACCGATATAGCTGAGTCAAAAGTATGATTTGAGTCTGATAAGTAGGGGTTAAGCTTTTTGTTTAAGGATTGTAAGCCCTTTTTCACATTAGTCCTAATCAAATCCTTAAAGGAGTTGTCTTCTAATAGTTGCGTCCTTCTATAAACGGTATCCGACCTCTTAATCTTTTCCAGGTATTTAACCTTCAAATCCCCGGTGGATAGGTCGAAGATGGCGATGGTTCCTGTGTTTTGCTGGGTGTGGTATTCTTTGTATGTGAGGTTTTCCTTTTGGAGGGCTTTTCTTACAGCGTTCAGGTTAGATTTACCCACATCGAAGGTAGGTTTCCCCTGTACTTCCAGGTCTGATAAGTAGTTACCACCCACTAAGAATGCCTCTAGATTGTATCTATCCGCTCCTACCTTTAATGTTTGCTTAACCAGGAGGGGTATTCCAATATCAGCATACTTCCCCGGAGTGGTGGTCTCCTCGCCTTTACTATCCGGGAACATGACATGTATCATAGAGCCTATCTTTCTGTTCCTATCATACAATATGGCTGCCACACATGAACCAAGTGTTGTCTTCAATACAGCAGGAGCATTAGCCACTACTATCTCGCCTATTTTTACATTAAAAAATCTTGATTTATCGTAAAATACTTGTTTGCCGAAGTTTTCCAACTTGTCTCCTATATCCTGTTATCTCATTGATGGTTTTTTCTAAACTTCGGGGTTTCCCGAAGATATTATTTTATCCCGATATTGTATTTCTTCTTTATCGTAAAAAGTTAATTACAATTTATTTAAAAAGTAATAAATATAAATCATAATGAATAGAATTGTTTTTAATAAAATTGATTTAATAAAGCCTAAGAAAGTGATTTAGAAAGATATAGAAAATTGTATTTCTAAAAAAATGTTTATTCCCAAAAATAAGGCAGTAAATATTCGAAATCCGTAAAGACATCTTCATGAACCATAACAGCGATGGTCTTTATCTTAAAATAATCTTCTGACATATGGATATAGCCATCCTCGCCTATCTGTCTACCCCAGCTGTTCTTCAGGTAGAACCAATCTTCGCCTTCAACTTCACTTTCATACATTCCCACAATGTGCATACCATGGTCATCGGTGGTTTCACCCACTTCAAAGTAAGTCTGCCTTAGCGAAGCCATCTCACTATAGCTCAGGTCTTCGATATCCCTATCATCATCAAGAATAAGGTAACCATTTTGCCAGTCGATGTCCGGTTCTGTTACATCTGCTGAGTAAGAGACCGAATAGGCCATCCTTATCGAATTCTTAACTATCTCCACCATTTCCGGCAAGCTGATGTTTATATACTGATTATAGTGCTGCCAGTTATCGGGTAGCTCAAGTTCTACATACTCGTTCTTCGGTAGATGCGTGAATGAAGTAAGAGTTATATACTTACTTACATCAATGGAAAGCACATCCCTTGCGTATTCTATAGGTGTAATCTCCGTCCCATTAAGGCTCATCGATTGAGGGACTTCTCCAAACCTCTTATCCAATATAGATTTGATAACATCCATGGCTTCTTGTTTGGCTTCCGCTGGTAGAGTTTCTGTTTCTGTATATTCGCTTAAAGTTTTATCGAGCTGGGACTTCATCTCGTTTACAATTTTCTCATGATAACCTCTATTCTTCGCATTATAGTCGGATTCTCGCACTATACCATATTTCCTTATAACCATGGTTGTATCGTAATCCTGTCCACCTTCTGTAAATGGGTTCTCTCCCATCATATCCAGGTACATACTCGCCTTCTCCAGGTATGTATGATATACGACATACATCTCGGATAGGTTTATGGTATCATCTGCTGTTCCCATACGCATCGCTTCTGATTCGAAGAAGGACAGCGAGTTATATGCCCAGCATGTGCCGGTCCTCTGCTGGTCTTTTACATCTGTTGTCGGTATCATGTAATGATAACGGTTACCGGTTATCTGAAGATAATCTAAAGAACCGGTCACCGAAGATGAACAGCTAACCAGGATAGTAAGTGATATTAAGATAACAAAGATTAAACTTACTTTTCTATTTAAATTATACATAAAAACCCTCTCCCAGGTTTCTTTGACCATAATTACCCATGGGTTTAATGGTTTATAAGTTTAAAAAAAATTTCGCTTTTCCTTTATCAAATTTATCACGATTTGCAATTAATAAAAGTGAAAAAATAAAATAATATTGTTCTTTGTTTGTATGTTATGGAAATCTTCTATTCCTAAGAAAATCACGCTAAAAGGTGTTGTTCAGGAAAGGCTTGACAAAGATTCTTATAACTGATACTTAAGTTGCAGGATTCGTTAACCAGAGATGGTTTTTGTACGTTTTATAAACTTTTCATTTCAATACTTTCTTAAGAGTGTTGATAACTTCAGAATAACATTTGAGTATAATACCAATATCCGTTAATTTTAGGCAATATTGGAAGAATCCCCCTTCTATTACTTGTTAAGGGAGAAGAAATAGTAAAAGTTGGTGCAATTTATCTCCAAGTACCCCTTAATTGCGTTTTCGCAGAAGACGAGGAGATTTAGGGGGATTCTTTTTAATTTCTTAATATCATCGAATTTTGGTATAAGAACCAAATCAGCATCTTCATATTAAAATCATTAAGATTAAAATTTAGAAGGGAATATATGCTCGAACTTGTCTGATAATGTATCTTTGTGGACTGTGATTGCGAGAACCTTCAGATTAAAGTAATACACGGACATATGCATGAAACCCGAGTCTCCAGAACGGTCACCCCAGCTGTTCTTCAGATAGAACCAGACTATCTCCTCTTCTTCAGGGATGATACCAAGACCATACTCATCATCGTTCTCATCCAAGCCGAGTATATGCATAGCATGGTCATCAGTAGTTGTCCCATCTTCAAAGTATTCCTGACGAAGCTCCACCACCTTCTCATAATCTTCGATACGCTCCTCTTCCTTAAGCAGGAAGTAACCCTTATTGAAATTGATTCCGGGTTCGGTTACATCAGCATCTACAGACACCGAATAGCCCATCCTTAACGCATTCTTAGCTATCTCAACCATCTCATCGAGGTTAACATTGATGTATCTGTCGTAGTGTTGCCAGTTGTCCGGGATATCCAGCTCTACATATTTGTTCTTCGGAAGATGTGTGTATGATGTTATCGTTACATAGTCGCTACGATTTATTTTGAGGATGCCTTTAGCATACTGTAGGGGGGTGACCTCCTTCCAGTCTACTTTTATCTTTTGGGGAACGACCCCGAAGTAGTCCTTAAGCTCTTCGCTTACCTTTTTGATGGTTTTGTCATAGACATCCTTCGGTAATTGGTCTTTATCCTTATGCTCTTCCACAGTGCTTTCAAGTATATCCAGGACTGAGCGAACCATGGGTCTATGGTAGCCCTCATTCCTAGCGGGGTAGTCAGATTGCCTCACTATGCCGTATTTATCGATTATCATCAATGTATCGTAATCGAGACCGCCTTCGGTGAAAGGATTATCACCCATACGGTTTAGGTATTCCTTCGCTTTTTCCAGATAGGTATAATATACGACATACATCTCGGATAGGTCTATGTTTGGTGGAGCTGTGCCTTTCCTTATAACCTCTGATTCGAGGAAGGAGAGGGTACTGTATGTCCAGCAGGTGCCCGTTCGCTTTTGATTCTTGATGGGTGTAGATGTAACCATGTGTTCGTATTTGCCTTTATCCTCTCCCGTCTTGGTCTCGTCGATGTCTTCTTTACCCGTGTAGTTATCCCCTAGTTTGTCATCTTTACCATCTTCTGTGTTGTTATTGGAGTTTGTTGTACAGGATAATCCAATCAGGCATACTATCAGTATAAGCAATACCGCTTTTAAAAATGATTTTATTTTGATAATCATTGCTAACTCCCGTTTTAGGTTTTATTTAAAGCATATAACAGCATTCGAATGGGAATGCTATTATCATATAATATAATTATTGTTAATTAACTAAGGAAATTTGGAAAATTTACATAATATTTTACGCTATTTAGTGGAATGTTATTGAAAATCTAAAATAAAACCTGATACTGAATTTATGACCACAAACCGTGTTAATCGAACTGTCATGTGTTAACCATACAAGATGGTGAGGTCATTCCGACTACATTCCATGAGCTG
>CAYUUC010000069.1:0-4851 GCA_964447635.1 uncultured Spirochaetia bacterium | reverse complement strand
TGCATCTCCATGAGCTGTGCATCTCCATGAGCTGTGCATCTCCATGAGCTGTGCATCTCCATGAGCTGTGCAGTAAGATTCAATTAATGATACTTATTATATCAATAGAAATTTCACAATAGGTGTGTTTATCAGATAGGTATCAATTAAGTTAATAATCTTCTTTTGTATAGGATTTTTACATCCTCGTCAGTATCTTCTATATCTATATCCAGGTTATTCTCTACGACCATTAGGTCTAATTTCTTTTTAGATGCTTCTATAGTGGAATTGGTAGCTTCGGCTAATTTTTTTGATGTTATTTTTTTGTATTTGTTTAATAGTGCGAAGACTTGAGCATCGGAGATTTTCTTGAAATTATCGTTGGTTTTTAGTTTTTTCCTTTTGTTTCCGCTATCCTCAACAAAGAATGAATACACAAAAGCACCTGCACTTACTGCGATAAGGATGTAATAAATGGGGTTCACTAGTACACCGAAGATGATCAATGGGATAATTGATAAAATACTACCATATCTTAAGAATCTCTTCAAACCGATTTTTTGGACAAACGGAATATCATTAAACATGGAGTTCTTCTTTTGACCACGATTCTTATCACCACCATACAATGTGTTTATGCAGTTTATACAAATTGGCTGTGATGTTTTTTGGGATATACACTCATTACAATACCAGTTGCCACAAGAAAAGCAAAAAGTAACAGCGTCTCTATCGGGATGGTTAGCACATCTCATTATATATTGTCCTTCAAGGTATTTTTAGGAAAAGTTGTATTTAATACTTCCGTCTGTTTCTACAACTTCTTTGGCTAGACCTTTAGATATAAGCTTTTGTATTGCATTTTCAGCTTCGTCAATCTCGAGAGGAGTCATTTTTACTATATCTTTTAGTGAAAGGGGTCTATCATCGGGTAAGTCCAGGATAACTCTTTCCGGGCTCTTCTTTACATCAGGGGCACTATTGATAGCTGGGGCATAATTCTGCGGAGGAGCTGCGGTTTGAACATTAACGTTTATGTTCTGACCTTGATTCCTTGGATTATGTAAAGCATTATAGGTGTCTACCTGGGTTCCGAGTGTGAATAAATCTATAAGAACCCCTAAACCTGCAAAACCACCTGTAAATAAATAAAGTATACCAGTACCAATTTTACCTATATAGAACCTATGTGCTCCCAAGAAACCGAGGAAAATCAATAATAGATAAGCAACGCCTTTTGATTTCATAATATCTCTCCTTTCTAATTTTATATAATGTTTAATATACAAATAATTATTATAAATATTTAATAAATATTTTTACATTGGTCAATTTTTATTATCAAATTTTTATATTTTTTATCTAATTTTTTGGTCAGATTGCTTTATCCTTATTCTATAATGGATTGACATCTTCCAATTATCAATCCTTCTCTAATCCATCCTGATGTATCGATTAGCAATAGCCCTCAATCGCCTATCAGCAAGCATATGGAATGTCCGTATCCGTTTGGTCATATTTTGCGATAGGTCGGTTATTGGGATGAACATGATGTGATGACCCATCCTCTCAGCCAGCGAATAGAAGTAGTTGCGGGGTGGCTTCGGTGCTACATAGAGGATGTACTTCTTATCCGCATACATGATAGCAGCCATCAACAATCTCTCAGGGCGATTATGTGCCTTATTGAACCTTGGGTCTGACCAAACCTCGAAGATACCACGAGGAGGGAACACAGAAAGCAATCCGCCATATTCTGCTTTACTTATCCCGGGACCGATGAGCTTCTCATCGTAAGGGGTGGAATAGAATGCCAGGTCAGACTCCTGCTCGTGTTCGGCATACCACGTTATCTGGAAAGGGTATTTGATATAATCATCCTTTTCATCGAAGATGACGACTACCGTTCCGATATCGCCTTTAACCGGTATCTGCTCCTTAACGAAAATCTTATCTAAATGCAGGTTTCGTATAGTCTCTTTTATGTCAATACCATCCATGACAGACCCTTTAAACTCGATGCTTCTGGTATAGCCTTCTTCCAGTATCTTCTTAGCTTTCCTACGGAGGTAATTGAAGTAGTTCTCAATGACGATGTCCTCGGGTGGATAGGAGACCAATCCCATACCCTGCTTCCATACTTGCTCCCATTCACCCGGTTTCTTTTCTTTGGGGCGTTTCTTAAGCGGGATGCTTTCCAGTAGCCATGGCTTCATTGGCAGGTGAGGTTCCAGGTTGTACTCCTCATCATCGATTAAGGCTTTCTTGTTCATGCTTAGTATCTCATCGAGGTCGTCTTCATTATCGAAGAAAGGATAGAAGTTGATAAGCCTTGCCAGTTCCCATGCGAAGTCATCGTTGACTATGTTCTTTGCCGCTGTTATTAATTGAAAGGGGGATGGGACAAGCTGATGACTTACCAGACCGTAGTTCCGGGCAAACTTAAGAACCAATGAGAGTTTACCCATCGGTGCTAGGTCGTCCCATTCACGATTATATAGACGTCTTGCTTGGAAGATGATTTCATGAAGGTAATCGTAGGAGTCGGCTTTTCCGGGGTATGTTTCCATATTGCGTATCTTTTCCGTCCCTTCTTTTGCTTTCTCCTTGAACTTTTTGATTTGTTCTCTATGTTCTTTGAACTTCATCTCTTCTGGTGGTAGTTCGATTTGCATCTGATAGCTGCTGATGCCCTTCCTCCCTACTTCATATAGATACATCTCGAAAGGAATGGTTCCTAACATCTCGATATAGCTCTCCACAGGCAAGTGGCGGAGTTCCGGTTCGTCACGCTGAGCGAAGATGTATGGGTTTTTGAGTTCGAAACGGTCGACAAGTCGATTTACCTCTTCTGATAGGTCTGCTTCCCTCTTGAAGAACTCGATAAGTCTCTTATGATGGTATAAACCGTAAACGAACAACACCTTATTAAAGGATAGGGAGAGTATCCTTACCCTATGTGCCATGTATAGCTCCCTAAGGTAGTGTATAGAGTCTTTCGGCGACGGGTCAAGGTAAGCCAGATAATTAGTTAAATAGTTCTTTAAGCCTACTTTGGTTACATAATAGGTGTCGGGAGAGTTGATCTGCGGAGGTATGAGACCGTGTACATCCTTATCCACGAAATAGATTGATTTGCCGAACTCATCGGCGAGCCTAGCTCCCTCAATGATAGAGTCGCAAGGTTGTATAGGGATATAATGATAGGTGTTGTCATCATCGGGGAAGGTGATTGCAGATAGATAAGGTAGCCTTCTTATCCCTTTAAGTATGTTTCCGGTCATCTGCTCGGGAAGCTCCAGAGCGATGCAGTCAGGTTCAATCTCGAAGAAGGCATTCCTTACGATGTTGGCGAATTCCAAAGTCCCGTGGACAGAGGGTATCATGTATATGTTTTTGTACTGGTAGTATTGCTTTGAATCCATTTATTTACCTTATTTTGTTTAGTATTCCTAAAAATATGAGTTAAATATGACACAAAGTTCACTTCGACTATGCTCAGCGAACTTATTTAGCTTATTTTTTAAGGCACGCTTAGTATGTTATTATGTTTTAGGATATAACCGTCCGGAATCTTATTTAGTACAACAAGCTCAAGTTTTCGGTTGTTTCCAAGAAATTCCGACATTATCTATAATCTTAATAAAACATGTACCTATATATCAAATATAACCCATTTTTCAACTTGCTAAAAGTCCTTCTAAAGATTAAATTAAAAGTTTATAAATCATACCCTATTATATAAATCCAATCAAAGTAATATCAAAATTGTTTTTCATGGGTAACATGTTATATTATAATTAACATTGATGAAAATGTCATCATCTACTTATTAATTTATATAATATAAGACTTTAATTAGCATTTATATTAAAATCGCATTTAATTAAAAGGAAGGTTAAATATGAAGAAAATCCTTATTATACTTATGTCATTACTCACGATAATGCTTTTTATAGCATGTCCAAGCACACCAGATGGCGGAGACGGCGGTGATGATGGAAATGACCCTATACCAGGACCTTTCACTGAAGACTTCGAGACAGGTGACCTCAGACAATACTATTGGGTAACAGAAGGTGATTATCCCCCAACAGTCATTCAAGGGGATAATGCTACTCACTTTGCTCACGATGGGTCTGGTGGGAACGAGTTGGATGGATATGCCCTGGAAATGGACATCGATATGGATGATGGAGCAGGACTGAATAAAACAGCATGGTTCGCCGCTCAATTCGATGTGGAAACAGAAACCGACCTATCATTCTGGGCTTATACCAGCATGGACAATGAAGACCTCTTTGCGGTTTACCTGGATGGATTAGACGGCGAGGAAGTCATAAATACAAAAACCGTACTATGGGAACAACAAACCATTACCCTGCCTGTCGGCAATTATAGTGTGGTTTGGTATTACAAAGAACTATTGGATAACACAAATGGTTTTGCTAAAGTATGGATTGACGATATAGAAGTGGGAAGCGGGGCTTCCATGGTTGACCCCTTAGGTAAGATTGCCACTCTCGTCGATGGACAGGCACCTGATTCCAATGGAGACCATGAGGTTACCGTATCTCAAGATGCGGGTAGTATTGTAAATGTCGATGTGTCTCTTCTTAACATGGGTATAGCACCTATTGACCTGACAGGAGACCCTTTGGTAGTCGGGGATAGCGGAGGTGACCCTATCACTATAAACGACCCCACTGAAAGCACCATCGGTATAGAAGGCAATGTTGGCTTTTATATAGAAGTTGACACCACAACAGGAACCACTCCATTAACGATTGACTTATCTATAGCTAACGATACATACACAGACCCATACGAGTTTACCATAACTGTTAATATTGTAAATGAGATACTAAT
>CAYUUC010000068.1:0-14490 GCA_964447635.1 uncultured Spirochaetia bacterium | reverse complement strand
GTGAGGTTTTGTTTGGTTAGAGACAGATAACCTGATGGGGGTTCGGGGGCTTCAGCCCCCGACTCCGTTGATGGCATTGTTTCCTAACTTCGTTGGTTGGTTTAACCTTCGGTTTGTTTATTAGTCAGTGGATACCCGGTATGATGCGGTGTTCATGATTGACTGTGTCGGATTCTTACCAAACCCCATCGAATCAACAGATAATAACGGGACTAACCATCATGGTTAAGATAGAGGGTTGAAAGTTTAATCAAATAGGGGTCGATTGGGAAGGCAACATCAGCGAGAGCTTCAACCATACGATTAGCGGGTTGTATGTAAGACCGTATCAGGTAACCTATGGTCTGTGGTATGATGTTTACCGATGGGGTATAGATAGAGGTTATGCTTTTGCTAATGCCGGTATGGAAGGTTCTATGACGGGTGGTGGCGAGTATCCTCATTATCAAAACATAGGCAATCCCCCATCTCGATCCATGAACGAACCGGTGACTATGGTCAGCTGGAATGACTGCTTAGTGTGGTGTAATGCTTATAGTGAGATGGAAGGCTTGCAAATGGTTTACCATGATGTTAATGGTAAATCGTTGACTGATTCCCGACTTGTTGGCATCTGTGATAAGTCAGAGCCTGATTGGTCGGCGAATGGCTATCGCTTGCCTACAGAGGGTGAGTGGCAGTTTTGTGCCGGCTGTGGCGGTATTGTGCCGATGAACCATGCTTCCGGTGCTTCTGGAGACTATAAGGACAGTCTTATAACCGGTATGGTAGCCTGTTATAAGCTCAACTCAGGAGGGAAGACCCACGATGTAGCTTCTAAGCGGGTTAATTCTTTTGGATTGTATGATATGTCGGGTAATGTCTCGGAATGGTGCTGGGACAGGTATGGTTCGTATCCTGATGGTCTATGTAAAGACTATCGAGGTAGTTCGTATGGTCAACGCAGGATTAAGCGAGGAGGTAGCTGGAATGATGTATCTGAGTTTTTACGTATAGGATACCGTGTGTCTGGTGACCCCTGTAAAGTTCTGAGCTACATAGGCTTTCGTGTGGTTCGTCGCTCTTAATGTCTTGACCCTTTCCATGTTTTGGTTGTTGGTTTCGTGAATCTTACTTTTTTGATTATATTTAGATTTGCGGTGATAACCGACGATATTCAATCTAACAAGGAGATTAACCATATTGAAGACTATAAACAATGTACCAGCTTTCATCTTAGTGATACTTTTTTCTATTGCCATGCTCAGCCTTAACCTTACATCGCAGGAGACTTCCGATGTTCCGCTCACCGAGGGTGAGATTGTAGATGGTGTGTATAAAGGCTATACCTTTGCCGATTCCATCACCGATTACAGCGGAGAAGAGATAAGAGGTTACCCCAAAGAGAAGTCATTAAACGGAGTCTATGGTCAGGGCGATGGTTTGGGTTCACTGGATGTGTTCATCTTGGGAGAAGGAGAGTATGCTGTGTTCGAGTGGGAAGGTAAACGCATCGTCAATGGAGAAGGTGATGACTTGAAGGTATTCGAGAATGGTTTCTTCATATCCGGTTCTGATGAGCGTATGTCGCTGGACTTAGGCACTGTTCAGGTTTCTAAGGATGGTGAGGAATGGTTCTCCTTTCCCGTTTCCTATGATGACAACAGCTATCAGAACTCGAATAAAGGTAAGGTAGGGTTTGTAGGCTTGAATCCGGTTTACCTCAACATGGAGACCAACTTCATTCACCCATCAGCAGAGGAAGCCGGTGGAGACGCTTTCGACCTATCCGATGCTGGGATTGATTCGGGGGACTACATCCGCTATGTTAAGGTGATAGACGGTGGACAGACCTATCCCGATGGACAGATAGTTAGTAACGGAGTAGACATCGATGGTGTATGTGCTTTCTACTGGTCTGAAGAGTAAGTTGTAATGTTCTATTGCTTTGTTGAGTATGCCTCATGAATATCGAACAATCTTTACATCCGGTCTCATCAATGGTTTTGTTCATCTCGCTTATCGTTCCTCCGATTCTGTTCACTAGTCCTGCTTTCATCTTGGTTATGCTTGTTTTCATTCTGTCCTTCATTGGTTTGCGTAATGGCTTATCCAGGCTTAATAGCTACTTGCTCATATTCGTGTTTTTCTTTGTAGTATCGTTTATAGTGAACTTCATCTTCACCAATACTGGAACTACAGTGATATTTCAGATAGATGAGCTACCTCTTATTGGTGGTCATAAGCGACTAAGCCTTGAGATGCTCGTTTTCACCTTCACAGCGTCGCTTCGCCTGGTTTATATCTTTCTGGTTTTTGTATTTGTGATGCAGATATCCTCAGAAGATAGGGTAATGGCTTTTTTCTCGAAGTTTTTGAAGAATTTCCCTCTATTGCTGTCGTTTACAGTGAGGTTGATGCCGAAACTCCGCTCTGATTACAAGAGATTAATGCATGTGTTCAAGCTAAGAGGCTTTGAGGTGGTGAAATCGGTTAAGGAGCGGAAAGGGGTATTCAGAAGGATTAAGGATAGCATCAATCCTCGGCTCATGCTCGCTTTAATACGAACCTTGCTTATGAACAGCCTCGAAGACTCCCTTCAATACGCAGAAGCCATGCAGTCGAGGGGATATGGAGACTACTCATCGAGGAGCGTCTACTATAAGGAGCGTTTTGGCATACTGGATGGGCTATTGCTGTCTTTGTCCATGGTTTATCTTGGGCTGTGTATAGGCTTATCCGCTATTGGCATTGGTATTAAAGGGATATACCCCATCTTTCGACTGAATCATTACTTTAATATTAACGAGCTGTTGGGTATTGTTTTGCTTATAATTGCTTCAATATTACTTTATATTAACTCATATTATATAATAAGAAAATGATTTTTAATCATATTTAATCGAATTTGTTGGAAAAATGTGTTATATTATAAATTGAGAATGTTTATTGGAGGAACTATTGTGAAAAGACATTTTATATTTTTTGTAATCATATTTATATTTCTGTCCATATTTTCATCGTGTAAACCGGACGGCTACATTCTCTCTGTTATAGCCAGTCCGGAGAACAAAGGCGATATAAGCATAGACCCGGATAAAGACATATACCAGCCGGGGGAGGAAGTAACTCTCACCGCATCGCCGGTTCAGGACTATGTTTTCGATGAATGGTATGGTGATTACGAATCTGAGGACAATCCCTCAACCATAACCATGGACAGCAATAAGTTCATAGCAGCCGCTTTCCGGCGTATAAAGCCTGTCATCAAGATTACACAGGGGACTGATGAAATCATTTCAGGAGTGGACACTTACGATTTCGGTCAGGCTGATAACGGCTCATCGGATACCGGTGCGGAATTCACCATCGAGAACGACGGTGAGGGCGAGCTACGCCTTGTTAACACCGACCAACCAGTCCGTATCAAGGGTGAACATGCCAACCACTTCAAAGTCACACAGCCTGGTCAAACTACGATAGAGGAAGGGGAGTCTGTAAACTTCACTCTGACCTTTACTCCCCGCTCATCAGGCATCAAGACTGCCGAAGTGGAGGTCATAACCAATGATACAGAGACACCGCTTTTCACCTTTGGTTTAACTGGGGAAGCCCTACCAGCATGGCATACGATAGGTGAAGAAGGACCATCAGAAGGTCAGGCAACAGTCAGCAGGACGGCTCTAAGTATGAAAGATGGGGTGCCTTATGTGGTTTATATAGATGGTGAGAACAACTATGCCGGTTCAGCCGTCCGTTACATCGATGGTGAATGGGAGAGTTATGGTGGGACAGGGTTTACGATAAGCCCTGCTACATCTCTATCATTGACCTTTAACAACGGTACACCTTATGTATCCTTCCAGGACTTGAACCCAGCCCCCCTCGAGGATATGGGCAAGGTTAGCGTTATGGGATACTATGGTGCGTGGGTGCCTAATGGTAACCGCTTCTCTGACCGATTTGTCTACTCTACCCATCTCGAATCTGAAGGAAGTTCTCTTTATGTCGCTTTCTCGGAGAAGGATAACGACAACATCTTCAACCAGGACAACCGAGCAACCGTTATGGAAAAGGCCGACCTGTTCAGCGATTGGCAGGTGGTAGGCTCAACCAAGTTCTCAGCAGGCAATATCGCTGGCTTAAGCCTGGATGTAGATTCCGGAACACCGTATGTTGCCTATCAAGACCAGGCTAACTCGAACAAAGCTACTGTAATGACCTACGACGGCTCAAACTGGACAGCCGTTGGTAGTGAGGGATTCACAACAAGCAGTGCGGAAACACCATATCTACAATTGTATAATGGCATACCCTATGTTGCTTTCGTAGACGGAGCTAATTCAAACAAGGTTAGTGTGATGAGCTATAGCGGATCGACATGGTCTTATGTAGGTTCCGCTGGCTTTTCGGAAGGGAGTGCTTCCGGAACAGTCCTGTTCATCGAAGGCGACGGAACTATGTATGTAGCATACAGTGATGGGGCTAATGGAGATGCTGCTACTGTGATGACTTTCGACGGGGTGTCATGGTCTATGTATGGCAATAAGGCTGGGTTCTCGCCAGCTTCTGTATCCACTGTATCATTGGCGGTTGATTCAGGTAAAGCTTATGTTGCTTTCTCTGACAGCTCAAACGGTGGAGAGCTTACCGTAATGACCTACGATTAAGATATAACCCTTGTGGAATACCCATCTGAAGGGGGAGTAACAGTGGACTATTTTCAGTATGCTTTGCTGATAAAGAATTCGCCACCATCCACACCTTTATCACAGTAAAAGATTGACATTCTACGGATTTTGCTTAAACTTATACATATCCGATTCAAAAATGGAGACCGATATTGAGCAGTATCAAAATTGAAAAATTATCCTATCGCTACCCTAACAGTCAAAGCAATGCCCTTGATGATGTCTCGATAGAAGTCACTTCTGGCGAATTCGTTCTGCTAACAGGTGAGTCCGGGTGCGGTAAGTCGAGTTTGCTTCGTGCAATGGCAAAGCTCATACCTGACTTTCATGGAGGGACTATCCAGGGGAGGATCACAGTTGATGATAGGGACATACGCTCCATGAAACCATCTCAGCTATCCTCTATCGTTGGTTGCATCTTCCAGAACCCGGAAAACCAAATTGTATTCAACGATGTGACCAAAGAGATTGTCTTCGGTATGGAGAATCTCGGATTCAGTTACGACCGGATGAGGCTTAACCTCGCCGATGTCTGCACCTATCTTGGCATAAACCATCTTCTTGACAGGAAGACCAACGAGCTTTCCGGCGGTGAGAAGCAGAAGGTAGCGATAGCTTCGATACTGTGTATGGAGCCACGCATCCTCCTCTTAGATGAACCTACATCCCAGCTAGACCCGGTTTCCGCTGAAAGCATCATAAACACAGTCCGCAGGCTGAACGAGGACTTCGGGATGAGTATCATCATGGTAGAGCATCGCCTTGATAAGTGCTTTCATCTCGCTGACCGTTTGTTGTTCATGAAGGATGGTCGGATTACATATGATGATGACCCTTACCTCTTTGTAGTAAAGAGCAAACCAGATGTAAGCCAATACATGCCGGTTGTGTCAAGGGTCTTCAAGCTATCCGGTGTTGGATATACACCCTACACGGTGAGAGACGCTAAAGTCTATCTCAGCAATCAAAGCAATATTAAACCCCAAGCAACAAAAACTGATAACAGAGAAATAGAGACCGAATCGACTGGCGAAAGCCTTATCAGGTTTGATGGGGTATGTTTTACCTACGCTAATGAGGATAAGACTCAATCCCAGGAAGGGATAAGCAGGCGATATGCCCTTAAAAGCATCAACCTATCAATCAATCAAGGTGACATCATATCGATTCACGGTGAGGTAGGAGCAGGCAAGTCCACCTTGATGAAGGTTGCCACTCTGGAGCATAGACCAACATCGGGTAAGCTATGGATTAAGGGTGATGATACGGATTCGATGAGCATCAAGGATATAGCCGGGCGTTTCGCCTATCTATCGCAAAATCCGGGGGACTATCTGTCTCAAGATACAGTGATGAAAGAGATGGAGCTGTCCTTGTATCACTATAAAGGCACTGATAAGGAAGAACGCATCATGAAGGTGCTGTCCCGCTTTGATATGACAGATCATGCTGAGACCCATCCGAGAGATTTATCTACAGGAGAGCGTCAACGCATTGCTATTGCCTCGCTACTCCTTCTCGAACCCGAATTGATGATACTGGATGAACCGACCCGCGGGCTGGACTATAAAGCAAGGATAAAGTTAGGCGAAACTATGCTTCAGTTGAACGATGAGGGGATAAGCATCATCATAGTAACCCATGACATAGCCTTCGCTCATGACTATTGTTGTAGAAGCGTGATAATGTCACAAGGTGAAGTGATAACTGTTGGGAAGAGTGGTGTGGTGTTAAACCAGTCCTACTCATATGTAACAGAGATAGGGAAGCTGTTCAGGGATATCAATCCAAACATCACAAGGGAAGAAGATGCCATTACCTTTATGAAAAACCATTTCGGAGACGGCAAAACCTAATCGATATGATGGCTTTAAAAGTCTTTATTGAAAACCTTTATCAGGAAGGTGAAGATGTCGCTTTCCTCCTCAATGATCTTATGGGTGGGCTTCCCGTGACCATGACCCGCTTTGGTCTCCAATCGTATCAATATGGGATTACCCCCCTCAGCCTGCTTCTCCTGAAGTGTAGCAGCGAACTTCTTCGCATGAGACGGAACAACACGGTCATCCGTATCAGCAGAGCATATTAAAGTCGGCGGGTAGTTAACTCCCTCTTTCACATTGTGTAGAGGAGAGTAAGCATACATAAACTTAAAATGGTCGGGGTTTTTCTCAGCATTACCATATTCACCCGTCCAGTAGCGACCTATGGTGAATTTGTGATAGCGAAGCATGTCTATAACCGGAACACGGCATATCACACCCCCGTAAAGGTCGGGTCGCTGAACCATACACGCAGCTACCAGCAGACCTCCGTTGCTTCCACCCATAATCGCAAGCTTATCCTTACGGGTAAAACCTTTCTTGATTAGGTACTCACCAGCTGAGATGAAGTCGTCGAACACATTCTGCTTATTCTCCAGCATACCGGCTCTGTGCCACTCTTCGCCAAACTCGCCTCCCCCTCTCAGATTAGCTATGGCATACACACCACCCAGCTCCAGCCATGAAAGGGGATGTATACTGAAGTAAGGCTTTAAACTTACATTGAAACCGCCGTACCCATAAAGGATTGTGGGATTATCACCGTTTAGCTTGATATCCTTATGATGTAAGATGAAGACGGGAACTTTTGTCCCATCCTTAGATTCGTAAAAATGCTGTTCCACCTCGTATTGGGATAGGTCTACCTTGATGTTAGGCTTGAAGAATGATTCGAAATCTCCCTTATCGAAGTCATACCGGAAGACCTCTGCTGGATAGAGGAACGAACTAAACTGTATGAACATCTCGCTGTCATCTTTCTCTTTACCCGATATACCGTTGACAGAACCCATATCCGGCAACTCCAGCTCCTTAACATAGTAGCCATTAAGGTCATACATCTTTATCACATTATAAGCATTGTGCATGTAGGACAGAAGGAGATGTTGGTTAATGATGACCCCGAACTCAATCGTATCATCTGACTCCGGCACTATATCCAACCAGTTCTCCCGCTCGGGACGGTTTATATCGATTGCGACGACCTTGTATTTGGGTGAACTGATGTTTGTATTGAAATAGAAGGTATTGCCATCATTACCGATAAACTCGTATGCGGCATCAGCCTTATCCAACAGATTAACGATGCCATCACTCTTTTCCAAATCCATATAGTAGAAGCGGTTCTCGCTGTCTGTACCGTGATATACATATATCATGAGGAACCTGCCATCTTCACTCACTATTGGATGGAAGCCAAGTTCTTTATCATCGGGTCTTTCGTAGATGAGTTCGTCATCTTCCTGTTTTGTACCGAGTTTATGGAAATAGACTTTGCAGTAATTGCCCAAGTCTTCATCTGGAACAGTTCCCGGCTTTGGGTATCTACTATAGAAAAACCCGCTCCCATCCTTCTTCCATGGCAATGAAGTAAACCTGCACCACTTTATGGTATCATCCAGAACCTTGCCTGTGTCAGTCTCTACGATATGGACTTCCTGGTTATCACTGCCACTCATGGATAAAGCATAAGCCATATATGTCCCTTCTTCATTAAAGCTCCAACTACCAATGGAAGTGGTGCCGTCTTCGCTGAGCTTGTTCGGGTCTATCACCACCTTGGGTTCGCCGTTCAGTCCTACCAGCATATAGACAACGGGTTGGTTCTGTAGACCGTCGTTTTTGAAGAAGAAGTACCGCTTATTCCTTTTCACCGGCACAGTGTATTTCTCATAATTGATTATATCTTTGAGTCTGGCTTTGATTTTTTCTTTCTCCGGTTGTGACCGAATAAAGTCGAAGGTCTGTTTGTTCTGTGCTTCCATCCATTGCTTGCTCTGTTCGGAAAACGGGTCTTCCAGCCAGCGATAAGGGTCGGCAACTTTCGTTCCGTGATAATCTTCAACTACATTGTCTTTCCTGGTCTTCATATCTATTATTCTCCTTCTAATATTATATTCAAATATACATTATTTATAAGATAACTAAGAATGATGGAATTTTAAAGCAAATACAAAAAAACGAAGTAATAAAAGAAGTAAAATCGGGGACTTTTTGAATTGTGATATATTAATTCCAGATTTTTACGGATTTATCCTTACTGGCTGTAGCAAAAGAACCTCCATAAAGGTCGAAATCTACGCATAATACATCATTTGAATGTTCCCCTCCAATATCGTATTTTAACAACCATTCGGAAACATTATCATCCCATTCATATATCAAAACTCTATTATCAGCCAAACCTGCAACTATTGTTAACCCGGTGGGGCTTATATCTACAGAGTTAACCACAACTCCAGATATGTTAAGAGTACTTTCAACAGTCCATCCGTCCACAGCATCCCTTTTCCATACTATTACTTTATCAGTTCCGCATGATACGATTTTATTATCATCAGAACTGAAAACGGCTCTTTTTACAGCACTAGCATGCTCGTTAATATTAGAAAATGATATAGCCCACGAAGATGTAACTTCATTATATGCATATACGATAATCTTATTATCCATACCCCCGGATACTATTTCTGTACCATCAGAGTTGAATGCTACTGTATTGACCAGGTTATTGTGGTCTGTAAGTGTGTAATTATTAGACCAATTGCTAGTTTCCCATTCCCATACTATAATCATGTTGTCAGCACTCCCCGATACGAATTTAGTACCATCTGAAAGGATGTCTAGGGAAAGGACTGCCATTGTATGTTGGTTATAACTATAAGAAACCCAAGATGACCCATCATGATACCAATTTATTGTTTCCCCATTAACAATCCCACAGATAATTTGATTATTATTGCTAATATCAACAGAATATACATCGTCTGAGTTATTAAGTTCTTCATCAAATTCCCATTGGTTGTTTACCCATTTCCAAATTATAACCTTATCATCGAAACTCCCTGAGACAAGGGTATCACCATTAGAACTAAACGCTACCGAAGATACATCATCGATGTGATTTGACAAGGTTTGAGAGACTTCCCATGATTTGTCTACTCCATTAACCATCAGATTTATCTCGTAAATGCCTTCATTAGCTGGGTCATTGCTTTCTATAGTGAGAAGTCCTTCATAAGTACCGAAACTATTAGGAGAGAATTTGACAATAATATCGTTTCCCTCGCCTGGTTCCAAATCAACTGTTGTATCTCCGCTTTCTATTAAAAATTCATCTGAACTATTTGTATGGACACTTGTTACATTCAAAGTCTCAGTTCCGATGTTCTCTAAGGTTAATGTTACCTGCTTACTTTCCCCAATAGTAACATCTTCAAACACAAAATCGCCACCATGGTCAATAATCATGTTACCATTCTTAACGACTAAAGCAGGTCCCTGCGGGGTATCCGGTCCTATTAGCTTTTTTGCATAATACTCGCAAGATAAGATGAAAACGGAAAGTATAAATATAATTATTATAAATGACTTTTTCATTGGTCTTCCTCCTGAAAGTTTGATATCGAAAACATATAAGTTATAATGTATAGATATATAAATATTAACACATTTTTTTAAAATATCCAATAGAAATAATCATTTTATAAGGTTGAATATATTTAATTACTAGTCAATAACCTATGATATTGTTTTTACTAAAAAATCTATGGATTAACCGAATTCGGTGTTATATTACATTTATAATGAAAACCACTAATTCAACGGAGCGACTTTTAATGAAACAAACGATAACGATAACAGTTCTTGCCATTATCCTGCTGAGTTTATCCGCAGGGGAAGCTCTCGCCCAGTATGAAGGGGACTTATCACCAGCCGGCAACCAAGACCAGCCCTTATATGGGATGATATTGACCAGCACATCTGAGTTTCAGCCATATTTTCCGAAGGTGTGGGCTATCGTTCTTAATATTGTTCCCGGTTTCGGTTTGGGCAGTTATCTGGAAGGGAACCCCATAGCCGGTCATATCCAGCTTACATCCAGTCTGGTTGGTGCAACGCTGGGAGGGATACTCATCACCTACGGAATGGTTGGCGGACAAACGGAAGGAGGAAGCCTTCTTGGTGGTATGGAAGTGGCAATAGGCTGGGCGTTGCTTGGTGTCGGTATTGGCGGGGGCATCGTGTTTGGCATCATCGCATCTATCCTTTATCAGCCGTCATCCAACCCTTACCTTGGTTTTTGTAGCAATCACCGGTCTATAGGTGAAGGTTTATTCTGGTTTACGAATGGGGTTGGCTATCGATTTGCTTTCTAATCCAGTTTAAGACTTTCCAGATAGTCGGTCAGCTCCTCCGGGTTCATGTATGATAGCTCCCTTAGCATATGATAGGGGTCTCCATCTATACCGAAGTAGAGGGCGAATGCCGGTTCTGTCTTCATTCCGTTTTCTTTAAGGGAGATGATTCGCTTTCTTGCAGGTTCACCACCAATGGTCAGCAGGTTGTATTCTGCTATGAGATGTCGGTATGCGTTTTGTTCGGTGACTTTTATAGGCTGTGCGAAGACTTCGATGGGGAATTGGTTATAATCGAAATTTGAAACGAGAGATGGAATTTGGTTTATATCATATCGGTTAACCACAAAACCTTTATGATGACCGAAATGCTTGGTTAGTATCTTCTCGAATAGTTTGAAGTCTTTGACCTCGCATATGATGTCCAGGTCGCTATTTTGGATATTGAGTCGTATAGGTATTGTTCCGGTCAATGTGGGATGATACTTTTTCAGATGTTTCATTATGTTAAGTAAGTTTAAGGTATGATAAGCCTTCTTTTGTGTTTCATTACCGTAAAGCAGATATGATATATCGTGTGGGAATATTTGATACATAATTTTTCCTTGATTAATTTTCATAATGATTAATTATCAGTATTTGAATACCGATTTTTTGTTTATATTTATGAGTATAGGTTTTATTATATTATAATAAAATTACAGATAATTATGTATTCGTAGAATGGAGTATCGGAATATGGACGAAAAGCTCTATGTAGGTAATAAATTGATGGAGAATCGCCTGCTATCTTCATTGATAGAGGGTGAAAAGCAAATCAGCAAGATAAGGCTTATCATATCTGCATTCCTTGTTGTAATGATTATCTTTGCCGCTATGGGATTTGCCCGTAATGATGCGATTGTCATCATATCCGAGTTAATAGCGGCTATCCTAGCATTATTCGCCTCTATTGGCATATTAGTATACTTCTCGAAAGACAGACCTTATCCATCTTACCTGGGTTTTGTAATCACCACATTAGACATGATATTGGTTAGCCTACCCTTTTTCGCTCTATCTGTAGGTTATCCAATAATTGCGTCTGTAACTCCTTTGCCATGGCTTTATGTCTTCTTTACCATATTGACGGCACGTCGGTTTTCATTCAAGATATCTTTGTATGCCGGCATATTGGGAGCTGTTCTTTACTTTGCGATAATCCTTCCGGTTATACTCCCTCTCTTCCAGACTGAATTGGTGTATCCTGATGGGACTGCTCAATATGATACTTGGGGGAGGATTCTGCTTAAAGGTGAAGACGGCAAGGATTACTATGTCGGTGTATCCATTCTTGAGCCTATCATCAAAGGTGTAGTCATCTTCTTCTCGGGGCTGATTGCTGGTAACATCGCCCGAAACATGAGACATAAAATCGAAGACAGCATAGATTTAGCTAGGGAGCAAGAGAGCCTGCGAGAAAGGCTTAGAGATTCCATAGCTCGAACAGCAGACTCAGCAACCAAGACCAGCGAACTGATTAGCTCATCTTTCCATGAGATATCATCCTCAACCAACGAAATGATAACCACATTGAGAAACATCGGTAACAACTCCACAGACCAAGTCATGGCGGTGAAGCTCAGCCTTGACAACATAAAGCGGATGCTCGACTCATTCGAATCCATCGATAAGAGTGTGTCTGACCAACTAACCCAGATACAGAATGTAAGTATCAAATCAAACAAGCTGACAGAGGGAATCAAGAACATAAGTGATCTCTCATCAACAGCTAAAGAAGCATTCACTGGACTGGTGAAACTCACTATGGAAGGTAAGAAAGCCATAGAGCAAAACCTTAAGTCCATAGAGAAGATATCGAACAGCTCAAAAGACATATTGGAACTTAACAAAGAGATAAACGACATCAGCGAAAACACCAATGTCTTATCTATCAACGCAAGCATAGAAGCGGCAAATGCAGGGAAAGCCGGAGCAGGATTCACTATCGTGGCTAACCAGATTAGAGACCTCGCCAAACAGACCTCAGAAGCCACCAGAAGCATTAACCTTGCTGTAGATGAAATTACAAACAGGATCGACGAAGGTGTCAGGTCCTCTCAAAGGGTGGAAAAGATATTCAGTGAAATAACCGAAAATGCTATGAGCTCCGATGAAAAAATTGCCGAAATCAGCAAGAACACCGAAGACCAATACCAATCTAAAAAGCTCATCGATGATTATATGGACCAGCTCTTAACTAAGATGTATGACATCGTGGAAAAGGTGAACAATGAGAAGAAGAACTCAACCAGTGTTATGGATGAAGGAGAGAGGATACAAAACCTTGCCGAAAGCACCTCAAAGGCAATAGAAGAGGAAATCAAAGCCGGGGAAGATATACTCGACTCTACTGAGGAAATAGCTAAAATCATCGAAGAAAACAAAGAACTCGCTACAGAAATGAAAAACCAGCTGGATGAAGACTGGAATGAAGAACAGCAAGATGAACCCGGTGAAATACCGGAGGATAAGCGACTGGGCTAAAATCCCACTAACTCCGGCTCCGGATAAAGTTCTATCCCGAACATCTCTCTAACCTTACTCTGACCGATAAGCATAAGGTCAACCACATCTCTTGACGTAGCCCTACCGTAGTTCACGATGAATAAGGCATGCTTCTCCGAATAGCCAGCGTCATTGATGCGATAACCTTTTAATCCCGCTTTTTCGATGAGCCAACCAGCCGATAGCTTGGTATGGTGTTTGTCTACTTCCCATTTAGGCATATCATCGATGGATGGGACTTGGTCATTGGCTATAATCGGGTTTTTGAAGAATGAGCCTGCGTTTGGATAGTTGAGAGGTTGCTTTATCTCCCTCTTAATGACTATCTCACGGGCAGTCCTGCTCAGTTCGCTCTCGTTAGCATCATAAAGCTTGAACTTTGCCGAGATGATGACCATATCGTTCTCCCGCTTAAACATACTATCCCTGTATGAGAAGTCACATTCGCTATTCGATATGGTCTTGAGCTTGCCTCTCTCCAGGTAGGTCACACTCTCCAACACATCCTGAATTTCGGTCTGATATGCTCCGGCATTCCCGCGAATAGCCCCACCTACTGTCCCCGGTATGCCAGCCATGTTTTCCATCCCGCCGAGATTAGCATGTATACACCGGTCAATCATACGCCACAGGTTGTATCCAGCCCCTACCTCGCATGTCTTAGAGGTCTGGTCAATGTTTATATCCCTGATATTCAACCGAATGACCATCCCATCGAAGCCTTTATCGCTTATGAGTAGGTTCGTCCCTCCTCCCATTACGAATACGGGTAAGTCTTCCCGCTCAGCATAGTATAGCATGGTGGTTAACTGTTGGATACTGTTTGCTTCGCCGAATAGTCTTGCCTTCCCGCCAATAAGGATGCTGGTATAGCTGGCGAGAAGTATGTCTTTCTCTAATGTCGGTTTCCCTGTTTTGTCATGGTTTGTTGGTTCTATCATAATCTAAATATAATCAAAAATATCATAATGGTATATAAGAACTGAATTTATTCAATCCCTACAATGACCAAAATACAAACAAAATTTAAACTATTCGAAAATATTTTATTTTACTATTTCCTTATTTTGTCGATATCTTATATGTTATAAT
>CAYUUC010000067.1:0-14643 GCA_964447635.1 uncultured Spirochaetia bacterium | reverse complement strand
TGTAAATAAAATTTATATATAAATAAGAATAATCGTGGAGAAATTAATGGATGAAATAATGAATAATAATAACCTCCCGACTAATAATAAAAATGAAAGATTACTCCTACTAAAAGATAGAGAGAATATCATAGAAAAAAGTATACTCGATATTCAAGAGTCTTTCATCCTTATCGGAAAAGCGTTAATGGAAATAAAGGACATGAAACTATATCAGGAGGACCCCATTTATAAAACATGGAGTGAATATGTTAAGAATAAGGTTCAAGCTAAACTTCATCAATCAACCATTGGAGATTATATATCCATCGTAAGGATGATAGTATCAAACCAGGATATACGAGAAGAGGATATCGTTAAACTAGGTTATAAGAAAGCAAAATTAATAAAAACAAAATATAACCTTATAATGAAAGAAAAGGATAGAGACCAACGTAATAAAAAACTCGATGAGTTTAAGGAAGTCTACAAAGAAGTCGTTAAATCACCAGAAAATATCCCTTATAAAGTCTGTGAAGAAATGTTCGACTTTATCAAGTCAAGGAATAACCAACATAAGAAAAGCAATATCGTAAGAAAAGAAGTTCATGGAGTAAAAATTAGCTTTAATAAAACCAAAAATACTATAACCATAAAATCAGAACAAGACGAAAGATTAGAAAGCATATATCAAATCCTTTCCCATATAAGACCAAACCAGGAAAATGATATAGAAACAGGTTCCTTGGTTAAAATCTCTAATAATCTATCCGGGTTTTTAAGAGAAATTCCCAAAACAGAAATACATATACATATTGAAGCAATAGTTAGTATAGAATCTGTATTTGAACTTATACAAAAGAATAACCTAACCGATCATCTAGGTATATATACCCTTGAAGATGTAAAGAAGAATTATCAATGCTCTAATCTAAATGAAATGGTAAAAGTATTCTATCTTATACAATCCATATTTAAAAGCGAAGAAGACTTTGCTTATATGGTTAAAGATGTCAGAAATTACTTACTTAGAAACAGAATCTACTATGCGGAAGTCTTTTTCTCGCCAACTAAGTTTATAAAGAATGGATTGGATTTTCAGAAGATAATGAATACGATAGATTTAGAGATTAAAAGGTATTATGTAGAAGATAAGGTAGATATAAGATTGATTATAGATGTATCTAGGAATTTTGGTTTAGAAAATGCAATGAATAATCTGGACATGGTTTTGAATACCCGTTCGGAAAGTATAATAGGCATAGGCTTGGGTGGTGCGGAAGCTATGGAAGGAGCTGAGGCAGAAAACTTCACTAAGGTTTTTCAGAAAGCAAAGGAACATGGACTCCATCGAGTAGCTCATGCTGGAGAAGACCTGGGACCAGAGTCAATCTGGCAAGCATTGAAAACATTGGACGCAGAAAGGATAGGACACGGGATAAGCTCGATACAAGATGAAGAACTCATGAAATATCTACATGAACATGAGATACCATTAGAAATATGTCCAACCAGTAATGTATTTACTAAGAAATTCGTAAAAACATTGGGCGAACATCCAATAAAACAAATGTTTGATAATGGTCTTATGGTTACACTAAATAGTGATGATCCCTCTATATTCAATGTAGATATAGTAGATGAGTATGAAAACATATATGAACATTGTGGATTCTCAGTTAACCAGATTATTAAGATTTTGAAAAATGGTTTGGATGCTACATTCCTATCGGATAACTTTAAAAGAGTTTATTGGGAAGAAGTAAATAAAGAAATACAGTTATTAAAAGAAAAATATAATATCAAAAAATAACCTATAAAGTAACCCTATAAGATAAATAACTATAATTTATGAAGTAATATAGACTTAATAGTAATGAGTATAAATTATGATTAACCCAAATAAAAAACAAATAAACCCAGATGAATTAAAAAATCAAATAGAGAAATTAACAAAACCAATTAGAATATTAACATTCTTACAAAATGTACCGGAAACCGAGATACATATCCACCTGGAAGCAATGATAAATATAGACACGATTCTTACCCTCATAGAAAAGAATAAGCTAAACGACGAATTAAAAATATATAGTGAAGATGAGATATATGAAAAGTTCCAGGTAGAGAACATTAACGATTTTATACAAGTTTTCTATCTAATACAATCCGTCTTCAAAGAAGAAGAAGACTTTCGATATCTAGTTAAAGATGCTAAGAAATATTGTAAGAGAAATAATATTTATTATGCAGAGATTTTTCATGCTCCAACGAAATTCATTAAAAATGGGCTTAAATTTGAAAAATTTATAAAAATTATAGATGAAGAAATTAAAAAAGAAGACCTGGACCATAAAGTAGATATTAAACTTATAATCGACGTATCAAGAAATTATGGTGCTGAAAATGCGATGAATATTGTAGATATGGTTATAGAAAATAAGCTTGAATCTATTATAGGTATAGGTATAGGCGGAGCAGAAAATCTCCCAGGAGCTGAAGCTAAAAACTATAAACAAGCTTTCAAAAAAGCATTCGCCAATGAACTCAAGATTGTTGCTCATGCAGGTGAAGTCACAGGACCAGAATTGATATGGGAAACCCTTAAGGAACTTAATGTTTCTCGTATAGGTCATGGTATCAGTGCTATATATGACGAAAAGCTCATGGACTACCTTAAAGAAAGACAAATCCCTCTCGAGATTTGTCCAACAAGTAATATTTTTACTCAGAAATATGTCAAAGAACTACAACAACACCCAATAAGAGAATTTTTCGATAGAGGGTTAAATGTAACAGTGAATAGTGACGACCCATCCATATTTGGAGTCGAACTAAACGATGAGTACCTTAATTTATATAAGTACTGTGGATTTAGTCTAAAAGAAATCATTCAGCTAATTAAGAATAATTTATATGCTACATTCTTGCCAAAAAAAGATAAAGATGAATTATGGATATGTGTAACTGAAGAGATAAATCGCCTGAAGGACATTTATAATATAGAAATAGATTAATATGGGTAATAAAAACTGATGCCAATTCTTAATTTCTATCATTTAGCAAACCAGATTCATAATAGTTACCAAAATAAGAACTACAAGAAAGCCCTTATACTGTCATTGAAAGCTCATGAGAACTTCACCAAACATCATAATCTTACTGGATATTGGATAACAAAAGCATACAGCAGACTAGGAGAAAAGGATAAAGCCCTTGATTATCTTAGAGAGTGGTCGGAGGAAGGATATTGGATTAAACCTGAAAGTCTGGAAAATGATTATGATTTAAAAGCAATAAAAGATACACATGACTATAAGCAAATACTGGAAAACTCAAAGAAACGCTTTGAAGAAGCAAGATTAAAAGCAAAAGCTAAATATAAGGTAATTACACCAGATAATTACTCCATATTTGAGGAAGATCCATTTATACTAGCTATCCATTGGAGAGCAAGCACTATGGATGAATTTGCAAGGTATTATAAAAGCATTGTGGAGAGCAAAGGATTAATCCTTGGTTCTGTTCAATCATCACAGCCTTGCGGTGTAAACCAATTTTGTTGGGATGATTATGAAAAAGCTAGAGAAGAAATTAAAGAAGACTTCCATAAGATTAATGATGAATATAGGATAGATAAGGATAAGACTATACTTTCTGGAGCATCGCAAGGTGGTAAATTAAGCATAGAAATATCTATGAAAGGATTAATCAAAGTAAAAGGATTTATCTCGGTAATACCATACCTTCCAGAGATTAAAGAATATAAACATGATTTGGAAAATATGTCTAATAAGATAAATTCTTTAAAAGGGGTAATCATTACAGGTGACAAAGATATCTCGTATAATAATACCATTAAGTTAAAAGAAGAAATGGAAAAAGCAGGTCTTCAGTGTAAGTTAGATGTAATTGAAAGAATGGGACATACCATTCCAAAAGGTTTTCCAAAACTGCTTAAAGATGCTATAGATTTTATATATAGTGAAGGTTAAGAATAAATCATAATTAATCTTTTATTGTAAAGAATATCAATAACAACTTCCTAACTAAAGGAATAACAAATAATGATACTGGTATTGCAACCACTAACGATACAAAAAATGATTTTAACCATATAGTGAGGAAATCCTCAACAAATCCTATATTATACCAAGTAATGAAAAACGACATCAGTAAAGACATAAATAATGCAACAACAATGCTGAATATGATATTAAAATATATGCTTTTTACCTTCATAAGACTGAAATCTGATTTACCTTTATCCGGGATTATCACTATTCATTTCGATAGTCTCTAGCCAGAAATCGACGATTCTTTGAGTACCTATAGATAGGGAGTTTTTTTCAGCCATATCAAGACATCGAGTTCTCAACTTCTCGTATTCATCTGATTCGTAGACTTCTTTAATTTTATCCAACCATGAATTATCCTTAACATGGTCTATGACGATACCGCTATTGTATTTATTGATGACATCACCAGGTACGGTATCTTTCAACCCTACGCTGGGAACAGAGCATGCTCCTGCCTCCAGTATGGTTAGGTTCAAAGTTTCTGTTGTGGTAAGAACGATATTAAAATCAAGTGAGCTGACAGTCTTTACGAATTCTTCACCTAGTAAATTTCCATAAACTGTGATGTGCTCCATATTAGCGTATTTTTCCTTAACCTTTTCCAGTAAAGGTCCTTTTCCCATAAGATGTAGATGCATTCCTCTCTTTTTCATTTCTTCCTGGAAAGATAGAATCGTAGGCACTTCTTTCTCTTTGGATATTCTACCGATATATCCGATATGGATTTTACCATCTTTTCTTTTTCTTTTTACCTCATCAATATTTATATTTTCAAGATGTGGTTTAAATCTGTTCAAATTGAGAAATTCCGTCATATAAACAAACTCAGCATCCAGATACTGCCCTATATAATCAGCTGACCTTTTAGTATGGCATATAATTCTGCTACAACGCTTGAATACCATACGGTCTACCTTTTTACCGATATATCTATAGAACCTTTTCATAAAAGTATCGCGTTTTTTACTGATTGTAGGCATATAGAAGACGAGGTAGAGTGGAATAAAAGTATGATAGAAACCCGTAACAGGTAAACCTCGCTTTCTCGCCATTCTTGCAATACCTCTACTTAATAATGCCTGAGCACTTACGTGAACTAAATCAATCTTTTTTCCCAAATGACCTTCTATAGTTTGGAGGATATCTGCTCGCGGAATACCAAGGATAAGTTCGCTATATCCTGGAGTAGGCATACTAAAACGGGGTTTATGAGTATAGAAATAGACATTTTCTGAAACTTGTTTGAAAGACTCTTTTTTGTCTTTATCCATATAGATTAAAACTATAGTAACCTTGTCTGAATAATTGTTTATTTCGTTTTCAATAATATTCTTATAGATAGTTCTCACACCATTAGTATAATAGTATGTATCACAAACAACAGCTATAACTTTCATTTAACTAACCTCATTAATATTAACTTTGTTATAATACTGACCCTATAGATATCAAATTCATGAAAACCATTTTCTAATAAAGGTTTTCAATATATACAATCCCTATATTTCAATAATAACCTAATATAATAAATATATGACTATTTAGCAAACACTTTTAGTGAATAGACGAGAAAAGTAAATAAAGGCATTCATCAACGATTCATAAAATGATATATGAATAATTACTGAACAGAAAAATCCAGCTTCGATATGCTTATGTCTGTTCCATTAGATACACTAACCACATGAATATGTAACGGGTCACCTCCGGTAAGAAAATTAGTAAGTCCAGAGATATTGATGTGTTCAAAACCTGTGAAATTAGCTTTCTTGTAGGAATGACGATGCCCGGCAAGATAATATATGAAGTTATTCTCACGACATATGTTGATAAGCTTTGACCTTTCGTTCATATTAGTAATATAATCTATGAGTGGATAATGTGTAATCATGATTTTAGGACGGTTGTTGTCTTTGATAGCTTCTTCTAACATATTGATCTGCTTATTGCCAAAACCACCACTAGCACTATCTAAAATGCAAAAAGTAAATCGACCTATATCAAGTAAATAGTATGATGGACCAACCATATCTTTATAGAAAAGCCAACCATCATTAAATAAATCATGATTACCTAAAACAGGTAAGATAGGAATAGATATGCTTGACATAGTATCGATATAATTTTCCCATTCAGATTTAAGACCATGATCGGTAAGGTCTCCGCCTACAATTAAGAATTCTGCATTGTTTTGCTGAATCTGAGTTTGTATCCATGGTAGTGGTTCAAAGTCTAGGTTTTTTGTGAAATGAGTGTCTGAACCAATAATGAAAGTGAAATTGTCTGGATCATTCAAATTGATTGTGGGTAAAGGCTTTACATCGGTTTCGGTAATCCTTTCATCTACGGTATATGGTCTGAATAAGGACCGATGCAAATCATACTTACAAGCAGTTCCCAAAATCGTCCCACCTATAGTCAATCCAAAAATTGACTTGATGAAACCACGCCTTGATTTTATGTTTTTCTTGTTATCATCCTTTTTGTTATGATGTTTCATAAATCAATACTCCATTATAAATCAAATAATACATATAAAGATACTTTACCACCATCTATATAACCGGTGAAGTTGAATGGAACAGGAAACTTTATTTCACCAATTAATCCCAATTCTATGAGGTCCGTTATCTTATAAGAAGTATTGATATAGGTTATTCCCCTGAAGAATACACCATACTCAAATTTTGTGAAGTTAGTAAAACCAATCTTAAAACTTAAATTCGGGATATATTGTTTGAGGAAATAGAAGCGGTATTCAAACCTTAATAACATATTAGAGTCAAAATAATAATCCGAGCCTTCATTAAAAATAGTACTTTTTACTAAAAAACCTATATCAATTTCGAATGAAGAATGCTCCAAAGATGTATAAAAGGCAAAATTATGTTCAATACTGTTCTCAACTAATTTGGTAGTATTATAAACGAAGTTAAATGAGAATACAGTGTCAAGAAATAAGGGAAATCTGGTATGGTTTGCCAGAAGAAAACCATCCAATCTATCATCAAAGTAACGGTATTTGAAGCCTATTTCTGTTGTGTCAATACCATAAACTGTCATAGAGAGAATTACTGATGAATAAAATGGATTCGATACACCAGAACCCCCTTCCCATCCACTATCAAAGAAAACATCATAATGTATACCTTGTGCTTTGGTTTGTAATGGAATAAATAAGAGAATCAACATTGTAATTATCATTAAAATTAATTTTCTCATATGAAAAAGATAATATAATTTTAATTAGTACTTTATTAGAGTTATTTAATTAATTGTGTGATTTTTTTGTTATTCATAGATTTGATAAAATGGTTTGTTATGAAGAAAAATGTTTCACGTGAAACATATCTTTTCTTTAATATTATTTATTATTCTAGATAAATTTAAAAATAGAAGTAATTATAGTAAGATATGTTAATATCTTGATAACTCTATAATTCTCATCTTATAAAGGTTTTATAGATTCTGATTCTTGTTAATAACTACTAGAATTCTTATACACATATTATCAATGTAAAATTCTTTTTATAGTAATATTGATAATAAATATCCTTCAATGTGAAATTCTTTAATAAATTGTCAAATTCTAGTATAGATTATAAACAAATTTCAGATATATTTTATAATGATTGTTTTGTAGACTGGAATTATTATTCATAATGATAATCATATAAAACCAGTCAATACTATAATTCTATATTTTCGTAAAGTATGATCCATAAAGAAATTATAAATAATGATGATAAAGTTAATAACTCATTCAACCCTTTTTAACAAATCTAAACAATACCTTATAATCCCAGTAATAGTCTAATCCTTCTTTAATTGTATTGAAATAGTACTTTTTCTTCTTTATACGCATGAAGTCATTAAGCATAAACTTTTGAACAAAGCATTCAAAACCGTTTTTCTCAAATGTATCATATATATCATCCAAACTATAATCTTGAATAGTATCGGCAGAGCTTTCAGACAATTGTACTTTCCATCTATTCCACAATGGATTATCGGTGTGTCTCCCTATAACAACATAATAAACCCCATTATCTTTAAGAATAGACCTAATATCATCAACATGTTTTTTTAGATTGGGTAAAGTATACAAAACCTCATGACTGAATACAATATCGATTTTATTATGGTATTGTGTAAGATTATCAGTAACCAGATAATCAATAGGCTGGTTTGTTATTTTAGAATTAGCAATATCGATGGATTTTTGTATAAGGTCAATCCCATATCCTTTATCAAATTCTCTTATTTGATAAAGCACTCTAAGGAACAATCCCTGGTTACATCCGAAATCCAAAACAGTCTTTCCAGTAAGGTCTTTTTCCACCATTCTATCAATCATTACTAGGAAAAGCGGTAGATGGTCTTTCTGCATCGTTTCATCAGCTTCTACTCCAGCATACCAAGAATCATATATACCCTTATTGATATGTTGGGGAGCTGTCCGATTTTCCATCGATTTACCATAAAGATTGTAATGTTTTTCCAATATCTCATTCAGTAAGCTATTTATAGAATTATGAGGGTTTTCTGGGGAGTCTTTTTCTTGAATAATTTTATCATACAATATATCACTAACATATAAGCTGATTAGATTTTTGAGTCTTTTATCTGTATTTTTTTTACTCATAAGCTACCCGAAATGTTTTTAATGATAAATAAACTTATTGACTTATCTTCATATAGATATTATAATTAAATATATAGAATAATCAACATTATTTTCACATTATTTTCACATTATTTAGTAATAATAAATATAAATCTTTTTTCTATAAAGGAGAAAACCATGTTATTAGAAAAATTAAACCCTGTTAAAGACCTACCATACAAAGTTAGAGATATTAACCTCGCAGACTGGGGAAGAAAGGAAATCAGCATCGCCGAAATTGAAATGCCTGGACTTATGGCTTTGAGAAAAAAATATGGCAAGGATAAACCACTGAAAGGTGCAAGAATCGCAGGCTCTCTACACATGACCATACAAACCGCCGTGTTAATAGAAACTTTGGTGGAACTCGGGGCAGAAGTCCGATGGGCAAGCTGTAATATATATTCAACACAAGACCATGCAGCAGCAGCTATCGCTAAAACCGGTGTCCCTGTCTTCGCATGGAAAGGCGAAACAGAGGATGAATACTGGTGGTGTATTAATCAAACAACTTTCTTCGATGATAATATGGGACCCAATATGATACTTGATGATGGTGGCGATTTAACTTATTGGATTTATGAAAAAAGACCGGAACTGCTTGATGGTTTAAAAGGCATTTCTGAAGAAACCACTACTGGTGTTCACAGGTTGTATCAAATGATGAAGAAAGGTGAGTTAAAGACACCGACTTTTAATGTTAACGATTCGGTTACCAAATCAAAATTCGATAATCTATATGGATGCCGGGAATCACTTGCTGATGGTATTAAAAGAGCTACCGATGTAATGGTCGCCGGTAAAATGGTCTATATCGCTGGATATGGAGATGTTGGCAAAGGTTGTGCACAATCTATGAGAGGATTCGGAGCAAGAGTCGTCATATCTGAGGTAGACCCTATTTGTGCTCTACAAGCGGCTATGGCTGGATATGAAGTAGTAACCATCGATGATGTCGTAGAAAAAGCAGACATCTTCGTCACTGCTACCGGAAACAAGAATGTAATAACCAAAGACCACATGTCTAAGATGAAAGACCAGGCTATCGTATGTAATATAGGACATTTCGACATAGAGATTGATGTTGCTGGATTAAAGTCTTATCCTGATATTAAAAGACAAGAAGTCAAACCCCAGGTTGACCAATACTTCTTCCCGGATGGTCATTCCATTATCCTTCTAGCAGATGGTAGATTGGTTAACTTAGGCTGTGCTACCGGTCATCCATCTTTCGTGATGAGTGCATCATTTACCAACCAAGTATTGGCTCAGATTGAGCTATTCAATAATGATTATAGTGTAGGTGTATATATGCTACCAAAGAAGTTAGACGAAGAAGTAGCAAGGTTACATCTGGGTAAATTGGGTGTTAAGCTTACTAAACTTAGCAAGGAACAAGCAGATTATTTAGGAATTTCAATGGAAGGACCGTATAAACCAGACCACTATAGATATTAGACTAAGATAATCAAACTGGATGTATTGAAAGACCCATAAAGAAGAAACTAACTTATTCCCAATTCAGCAAATCTTTCTTTAACTACTTCTTGAGGAACTTTAAACTCTTTAGAGTAGTATAGATGAGAGAATGATGGGATAATACCTTGTTTATTACCTTTCTCGACTTCTTTCCTCACTGCTTCTTCTGGCATTAAAAGGAAATGGGCAAATTTTACTGCTTGCCAAATGGGGTTGGTTTCACCTGCGTTTTGGTCATAGTCTTTATTAATATCGAAGCTGAAACCTACTGTCAAACTATCAGAATAAAGTTCTTTATATCCTATAGCGCAAGCTATAGAGAATCGATGCTTCTCTTCAGGGTCCATAACGTTAATTTTACATGAAATACCATCATTTTCTACGGTGACAATACCGGAGCTATCGAACATCATGTCTTTTTTAATCACCACATTCAAAACTTCGATAATTTTATTAAGATTAACGGGTAAATTTCCATTCCAGTAATCTGTTAGTAAGTTTCTTGCCCGATTTTGAATTTCTTTTATTTCCATTATTTCAGTATCCCATTCACTAAACTAAGTATAGTATAATAATAACTTAATAAATCAGTAATAAATTAAATAAAAAATCATAATGGTTAGAGACTCTAAGTAAGTAGTATAAGATTAATTTTTATAATTTACTATATTGTTTTATCTTAGAATATAGAGAAGATACTCAAGCTTATTACAATCAATAAATTTATCAAGGATTAAATATGAGAATAGATGAAATGGATTTTGACCAAAAACTAAGTATACTTAGGAAATTCCTCTCTGAAAGAGATGAAAAGTTAAAAAGCACCAATAAAAATGATGAAGAAAAATTCGATGAAAAAATTACAGATAAAGATAAATTCGAAAAACCAAAAGACAAACCAACACAAAAAGATAAACCAATCGATGAACAAGATAACAATAATGTTCAAGAAAATGTTGAAGAATTAAACGATATAGAATGTGTCTTTCAATTGGTTATACAGATTGACCGAGTTAAACTTGAATACATAAAAACCATCGATAAATTTAATGAAAATGTAATCGATTCACATATTGTTATATTAAAAAATCATGAAAATAAATTTGTCTTCCCGTATATAGAAACATCTTTTATTAAATATGAACTGGAGCATATAAGAGAATGGAAAAATAATAAAGAAAAATTAACCATAGATGATGATATAGTAAAAGTTGATATGTTGTTTAAAAAAGCATTAATAAAAGATATTAAACAAATACTCGAAAAAATTTTCAAAACCGAATCATATATAATTGAAAGCATATATATAGGAAAAGAATATTCACAAAACAAATTCTTAACATACATCCAAATAAAAAATCCCATAGAAAAATGTAAAGCTGTGAAATTTCGTATAGGTAAAACATCACTCTCTGGAAGTAAATTAAGACCATACGGGGTTAGGATTAAAGATTTGATTGATATGGCTGTTAAACAAAGCATCAATATCAATAAGAAAAGTGATAAACAATATAATCCTTTCTCTACTGTGCTTATGCTCTATCTAGCAGAGGTTACCTTTCGCGAGGATATAAAAGACTGATTGATACTAACCAAAACTTACATTTTTGATATATAAAAAAACTAAACATAATACTCTAATTGAATAATAAAGGATTAAGGTATTAATGCGGTATCTACATCACCGTAAATAGGTTCATATTCATAAGTTATCGTATATGAATAACCAGCTTCATTTTTATATTCTTCTTTAGTTTTATACCACATATCATTGTAATAATAGTTAGTCTCTGAGTTTTCATCGCTACCTTCTATTTTCATTTTAACTATATAACCTTTTTCATATTCATATATAATATCGGAATAGTATTCTCCTTCGGAATAAGATTCTTCTACCCTTTTATAATACCCATTTTCATCATAAACATAGGTGGAGGACATTTCTATTCCATTACCATCCTCATATGTTGTATTTATCAGATAGTTATTTTCGTTATATTCTGAATATCTTTTATAGAAGTAACCATTTTCATCTTTATATTCCTCGGATGTTATATAACCAGCATCATTATACTTATAAACAGTAGTGTATGAAATACTATCTTCACTTATATATTCTTCTGCATACTCAATTAATATTTGTTGATCATTATAAGTATATTCTGAGGTATAAACATTTCCATCAGAATCCGAATAATTATTCATTATCAAGTAATCATTCTCATTATAGGTATATTCTGAGGTATATGTATATCCATCTGAGGAAACGAATTCTTCAGAATTCATTAGTCCATCAACATAACTATACGTTAGTTCATAAGAATATCCATCTGATGAGGTATATGTCTCCTTAATCGGGTATCCTTCATCATCAAAATCAACATCTATTTGTTCCGAAATACCGGATGAATCCGAATAGGTATATGATTTCATATATCCAGCATCATTGTATTCATAAGTGTATTGGTAGTAATATCCGTCAGAAGATGTGTATTCCTCGAAAATTATATATCCCATATCATTATATACCATTTCTCTTTCCCATTGATAATCATCTGAACTGGAATAGGACTCGTATATTAAATATCCATTTTCATTATAGGAATACTTCATAGTTTCACTAAAATTATCTGATGTTGAATAGTTATACTCTATCATGTATCCCATATCATTATACTTGTATGAAAGAGTAGAAGAAAATTTATCCGAATTTGAATAAACTTCTTTGATAATCCACCCATCTTCATTGTATTCTAAATTATAGGTCTCTTTATAACCTTGAGAATCTTGGTACGTCTGTTTGGATAAGTTATATCCAATGATCTCACCCTGAGGTCCTCCATTGGTATTACCCGTACAACCAATAACTAAAAATATCAATATTAATATGCTAACTAAAATAATTGTTCTTTTATTCATAGTCTGTCTCCAAAATATATTATGATAGATAGTTCATTATAACTTCAAAAAAGTATACAATAAACAAAATAATGAATTAAATATACACTAATATTAGCATATGAACAATAACAAATTAGATAATTAGCAATATTTAATTAGAGAAGAGCAAATCTTATTCCTAAGAAAGGTGTTTCTTTTATTATTCTACTGGGGTTTTGGCTTTATTTAAGTCTACATTATAATCTTCTTTTTCTTTTTTATCTGGATTATATCTAAGTGGAGCTATTATCCCATAAATATAACCCACTGCTAGCATTACAAGGAGTATAATCAAATTAGTCAAACCTTGACCGGGGAGAAAATTATATAATAAAATGAATAACAATAAACCACCAGCTTGTAATATGAATTGGATAAAACCAGCAAAATAATTCTTCTGTAAGAAACTACCCAAGCCTAATCCCGGGAATATGTTTAGAAATATTGTATCTGATTTAGGTTTCGGACGTTTCTTAATCATATAATAAATACTGAATGGTAGATATGTTATACTAAAAGAGAATAATCCAAGGAATTGTAAACCAATTATATACCAGGGATGTTTACCGAAAATTGCTATTAATAAATCTATAATGGTTTTAAAATTAGGTCTCCTTGCCAGGAACATATAGTTCCCCGGTTGGTCAGTAAGACCCAATATTGGTAATAGATAGTTTATACTCGCTACTATCACCACAAAAATATTGATTACTATAAATGCTACTCCTATAGATTTTACCTTCGGTTTGTAACCCTCTACTATCCACATATAAAAAGCACCTAACATCATGCCGAAATGAGACAAGAAATATAATATATATCGAACATGAGGGAATGTATAGGTTAAATTGGGCGTCGCTAGGGCTTGAGTAAAACCACCTATACTTAATAGGAATAAAACTTCAAACATAGTATAACTTCCAGAAAAAAGCATAATGATAGTCAAATATATGGATATCCTGGATAATTCAAGAGGAAGAGTCAATTCCCAATTCCAGGCTCCTGAGGTTGCATACCATATAGTTAAGATTATATCTTGAACCAAGAGAACAGTAGCGAGGATATAACGAAATTTCTTTCTGGTATCATTATCAGCATACTTCCTTAACCATACAAGGAAAAAAACCAAAAAGACAACACCTATTACCAAAGCCCATATATGAGCAGGCTTTAACATAATAGATTCTACAGTATTAACACTTTCACTATCCCAAAAAGCATCATAAAACATTTTAAACCACCTTTTAATATTATTTCATATACAGTTAATGAAAAGTACCTACTATTAAATAATCTCTAAATATCTTAGTAAATTGAATACTAATAAATATTTACATAAGAATAATATTAACAAAAAACTCACATTATTCATTAAGCTAATCTACATAACATAAAGGAATAATGGATATATAATTATGAATATTTTTTAGGGTTCTTAATATTAAATAATAGTAATGATGAGTGGAATATTATTTCATATACAGTTAATGAAAAGTACCT
>CAYUUC010000066.1:6443-14656 GCA_964447635.1 uncultured Spirochaetia bacterium | reverse complement strand
GGTGACAATAGAATCTTTCATACTAAAGGAGGTATCAACGATTATAGGAACATCTTTAGTCATTTCTATATCATAATTGAATACTAGTACGGGATTAAATATGAATAATAATATTAACAGAAGCGGTAATAATCTCAATATAGATAAGGCGAAGGAAATCTTCCCATACTTCCTATAAATTAGGAATATAGATATATAAATTAAGATAAAAATTGATAAAATGATAACCAATATATTTATATTTAAATTTGTATCAAAATGTATAAACCAATCATTCATTGTACTAACCTTTTTTCATAAAAGAAAGACCTATTTCAATTAAGGTAAAACCCAAAAATAAACATAATATTAAGATTATTATATAATTCGTTTTTTCCGCATCAATGTTTTTCTTATAATCATCTTCAGATATGAAGATTTCATTAATCTCATTTAATTCCTCATATAAAACTGTTTCATATTTGCTACTAAATATATTCCTAATCTCTTTTTGACTTAGATAAATTAGTTCCCCTTCTTTTAGCTTGTATTCTATGTTGTTATCATTTACATTGATTAAACTATTATTCTTTTCTAAGGGTATCTGATTAACCACACATGTATAAGCAATCTTATTCATTATCATTGGGAATACTTGTGATATAAGTATATTACTATGGTTAATAGATATATCTCCTGTTATTAAGTATATAGGAGGATTATTACTAAAACCTATCAACATATTATTCCCATCTTTATAGTTTATATATGGGATTAATTCTTCTACATTGATATCTGCTTTTATTTTTGAAGAGAAATGTACATTATAGTTATTTAGATATAGTTTCTGAAAAGGATTATTTAATGTTAACGCATCATTAGGATATTCAATAGTGGTTTTATCATAAAGCTTTTCTTTCAGTATTATATTATTTGAGAATATTTGTTTTATGGTCTCTTCCAGTAAAAATGCGTTATCTTTATCCGAATAAATAATTAATATAGATGTATCATTTTTTTTATTTATGAGGTATTCTTTGGTTTTTTCATTTAAATTGGTAATATTATAACTTACTATTAAATCATATTTCTTATTAGGTGTAATCTTATTATCGATGTTGACCAGGTTTATCCTTCGTTCATATTCAGTTCCAAATGCATTTGTTAAAGCTTTTAGTATTATCTTTTCTTCTTCCTGGATTAGTAGAAGAATATCTAAGCTCTTTAGAGTATAGATATTAGTATTAGTAGAATTATCGAATTTATATTTATCATGATGGATTTTTAATTCTATATTGGTTTTGCCTTCTTTATAGAGTTTTATCTGGATATTATTAATGTTTTTTGTATTATGTTTTAGCATAAATGAATCTGTAGAAAGAATATTATTTTGGTCTAATGCTTTTATTTTTGCTGTACCATCTTTACTTGAATATAAATCCAGATTGAAATAAAGATTGATTGGCTGACCTATATAATTGATAATTTCCGGAGATGAAGCGTTATAAATTGAGTAATTAGCAAAGTTATCTTTGGGAATATATTTGATCATGGTTTGGATATTGTTTGTGATATTGATGTCTTTCCAGTCTATCTTTTGAAAATCACTAAATATTGCTAGGTATTTTTCTTTCTCTGGTCTGTTCTCAAGGTCTTTTAGATATTCTTTTAATCTTTCTTTTACATTGGGTTTATAATCTTCGTCATAGTTTATAAATGATATCCGGTTAATAACATCCTGTTTGGATTTACTGTAGAATGGTTTGGATAATGGAGAGTTCATAGAAATTAAACCGAAAGTGGCACCGTCCTCAGCTTTATTTATGAAATTCACCGCATCATTCTTCAATGTATCAATTAGAGGTTTTGTTGGGTAAGCATAAGCTGAGCTTAAAGTATCGTCTATGAGAATAAGGTAGATTTTATCCTTAGGTTTTATTTCTGATACTGTTTCTTGTTGTTTGATAAATGGTTTGGAAAGGATTATAACAAGTAATGCAATTAAGATGATTCTTAATATCATTAGAATTAGGTCTGAAAAGGTAGAGAATCGTTTTATCTTTATTAGGCTTTTTTCAAAAAGGAATATTTCGGGGAAATAAATCTTTTTCTTTTTAAATCTAGATATAATATGTATGATTATTGGAATTATTACTCCGAATAGACCAATGAAAAAGAATAAGGGATACGTGAAATTCAAAATTAATCCTTCTTATCATAATAGACATTTTTTATAATATACAAAATTATTATGATTTGATGAAAATGATTAATCTTTCTTAATATCTACTTGTTTTACAGAGGATGATTCCTCTTCTTTTTCTTTGTTACTATCTATGATAAAATTATCAAGTAGGTCTTTTATCTCATTAATATATTCATTATTATCAACTCCAGCTTCTATTATCTTTTCGGATGCTTGATTTAGAGAGGATATATTACTAGATATTTCTTCCATACCATTCCTAACTTCAATAGATATGAGACTTAGGTTTTTCATAGATTTTATTATTATCTTTTCGACATTTTTGTTCATATCCTGTGAATACTGGTTTGTTTCTTTGGATACCTTAACCAGTTCTTCTAACTGGTTTATTATTCTTGTATTTTCTACTTTTATCTGTAACATTGATTTTTGTATCTCGGATAATCCTTCTGATATTTCTTTTATACCAAATACCATACTAACAAAGAATTGACTCGTTTTTTCAATTGAGTTTTGTGATATCTTAATAAACTTGGTTACTTCTTTTAAAGATTTGGATATTTTTTTGGAATTTTCGGTGGTATTCTCAGCTAAATCTCTAATCTCATCAGCAACAACGCTAAATCCTTTACCACTTTCTCCAGCATGTGCTGCTTCAATAGAAGCGTTCATAGCTAACATATTAGTCTGTTCGGCTATATTATTGATTACACCAATCATCTCCATAATCACATTTGCTGAACTACTAACATCTTTGATATTGTTTAGAGTATCTCTCATTTCTATTTCACCGTTTTGAGCCGTGTTTTCTACTTGATTAGCATATTTTTGTTTTTGATTAATAATCTTAACCATATCGTCAATTGATTTAGATAAACCGTTTATTGTAACAGCAGCTTGGTTTATAGATGAGGATTGGTTATATATAGTATTAACAACCTCTGAAATATTATCTTTAACATCGATTATAGACCGGCTTGATAATCTTATTTCATCATCCAGCTCTTCGCTTTTATCTTTTATATGTAGGATTGAAGCTGATATCTCTTCTTGGGTTGCTGATGTTTTTTCAGCAATAGTTGCTAAATGTTTGCTTAATCTGCTGGCTTTTTCTGTTTCAGAATGGATATTTGATAAAGTAATTCTTAAAAATGATACAAAATTATTGAAATACTCGGCTAATTGTCCAAATTCATTTTTATGTCTTATTTTAAGTTCCTTAGTTAAATCACCTTTCCCGAGAGATATCTCTTTTAGCTTAGATATTGCTGTTTTTATTGGTTTTATTATTGAACCAGCTATTAGCCAGCTTAGTATAAATAGGGTAATGATTAAAGAAATAGCAACCAGTATAGCGACTAAAGTTATTTTAGCCAATTTTTCATTTAAAGCATTGCTAGACATATCTATGCCTAATAGCCCTAGGTAGTCTCCATCCTCTTCAGAAAAGACAGGAGCATAACCGCTTAATGACCAAATACCGGTTTCTGTGGAACCAACCAATTCTCCTTCCTCATCAAATGAGAATTCATCTTCAACCATGTTTTCCTTCTGATGCAGTGCTTCAATCATTATGGGGAAATCTGAAATATCGTACTTATAACTAAATCGAAATAGCTCTTCTAACTCAGCAGCTTTTTGGATTAATTCCTTTCTTTTCTGAGGTGTTATTTCTCCTTCAATATTGATTTCATCATTACCAAAAACGATTTTTTCTTTTCCTTCGTCTATTGCGTTATTAACCTCATCTATTATCCATTGCATATCTTCCTGTAAGGCATTATCCACAACGACCAAAGATGTATCTTTTTCTTTAGTTGGATATATTAAATAAGCATATAGTAGGAGTCTTTCATCTGATTCTAGGATATTATTAAGTTGTTTAGTAATTTCTGTATAATCTTTGGAATATTCAATTGTCAATTTTTCTTCATGTTTTAATTCAGGATTTAGTTTATTGACCAGTTTTTCATAAGTTTTTGTATCGATGGTTAATGAGCCTAAGTAAGCAATATCCTTTAATTTTTCTTTAAATTCTTCAACTAAAATATTTCTAGATAAATTATAAAAACTAAAAGTTGCTATAATTCCAATAATAGAACTAAAGATGAAAAATAGTGCTACAATCTTGAATCTTAGGCTCTTTTTTAGCATAAAATCCCCTGTTAGTTAAATTTTAAAAATTTATTATAATTCCCTACATATAAAGATATTTATATATTAATAAGATTTATCAAAAATCTTTATATATCAGACTGAATAATTTACAATAAATTCAAACCGTCCAAATATTTAGATTTGGTTAAAAAAGATAATAACATTTTAAATTATCGAATATTATTAGTAATATATGTATATAAATGAATGATTATCATATTTATATAAAATATGAAAAAAATTAATATAGGACTAATTTCCTTATTCTATTTTCTGAATAAAATAATTATTTTATTTTTTGATAGTAATAAAATCTCTATTAAGGAGAAGTAGATGGCAGAAATAAATAACAAAAGAAATGAAAATACAAGTAAAACTAAGCAGGATACTAAAAACCTTTTTAAAAATTTATGGCAAAATATAAAAAACTTTTTTAGTAATCTGGATTGGCTATGGGTATTGATAAGCTTCATAATAATCTCAATAGGTGCAGTAATTGCTTATCTATTAAGCGGGATTATTGGTTATATTTTTGGGGGTCAGGATATAGCATTCTGGATTTTGTTTGTTTTATTGGCAGGTTTAGGAGGATTTATCGCATCATTGTTATCTCCTGGTGTGACGATAAAAGAACCCGCATTGGCTTCTTCATTTGCTACTATAGTTGTTCTTATAATTTATTTAATTGTTACTAGTTTTGAAGCCGGAAAAATTGGTGTTGCGGTTGTAATGGGGATTATAGCATTCTTTATCGTTTTAGCTACAGCAAAATTTGGAGAAAGTAAGCAGGAAGAAGGCTTCCATATTACTGATGCTTTTCAGGCAGCAGGTTTAAAAGGAGTGTTCATGAATAAACCTGTATCTGAAATGACCAGGGAAGACCTTGCTGATTTATGGCTCAGGCTTAAAATGGATTTAGATATATTTAAAGATTTAGAAGAGAGAGGTGATATTGATAAAGAGTTAGCGAGGATAAAGGAAGAATTGAATAAGGAAGAATTGGATATGCTCCAAGTTAAAGCTGATCTGGAAATAGTAGCACATAAAGTGGTTGAGCGAAAAAACATACAGAATAAAATAGCTAAATTAACCAAATACCGTTTACAGTTACTTGAAGTCACAGATGAAGATGTTAGCAAGTACCTTGATTATCTGGATAACGCAGAAAAGATTTTAAAATCACCTAATCCAGAGTTACCTGTTGTCGATTCAATCCTTTCTAGTGTAGGGAAAAAAGTAAATGAGGTTGGGGCTCGTGGCTTTGGTAGAAGGATAACACGGAATGTTAAATTTTTCCCGGATTTTCTCACTATTATTAGTGGGACTGTTCTTATAATGATTGTTATACTAATAGTATTGCTATTAATCGGAGCTAATAATCCAGATATATCATGGTATAAAGCTCTAACCAACTTATTCATTCATGAGGGTCAAACAGTTCCCCCACCTGTCGCTCCAGGTATCATTATGTTGGTTGGTATTATAACCGGTGCTATAGGTTTAGTTCGATATATGACTAATAAGATCGAATCAGGTTTACCAACATCGGTATTAATAGCTTTAGGTGTATTTGGACCTTTAATGGGGGCTTTTTTCGGATTGATAATATACTCATTCGTATCACCGATATTCAATGATGCTAACATATCCCTTGCTGTAACAATGATATTAACAGCTGTTGTGGGCTTCCTCCAAGCTAACTTTGTTAAACTGCTAAGACCTTTGGAAAAAGCATTCAGCCCTGAAATGCAGGATAAGGCTTCAGCTATTCGACAACAAGTACTTAGTTACTATCCACAGATGGGGGGATACAATAGTAATGTAAGGTTATTATCCCCAGGAAAGGATAGTTATATTGCTTCTACCGATATTGGAAGGCAGAGAGAATTAATAGAAGAGGAGATTAGGGAAAAAGAGATACAACTAACAAATCTTAAAAACAATATTGAAAAAACTGAAAAAGATATACTGGAACTTAAAGATGAATATGATGAAAAGGTAATGTCGGTTAGGAATGTGGAAATTGATTTGGAGAAGAGAAAGGGGGAATTGGAAAACCTTAAAGAGAATGTTACAAAGATACAAAACAACATGAATAATACACTCATGGATAAACAGAAAGAGATTGACAGTTTACAAGAAGAATACAAACATCTAAAGAAAAAAATGGAAGAAGCATCTCAAGAATATAAGGAGAAACAAACAGAATTATCCGACCTATCCAAGAATATTCATGAAAAACAGCTGGAGTTAATGACTCTTGAACGTGAGATTAACCAGAAGCAAAATGAAATGTCTGATAAAGTTTTTGCTAAGAAGCAAGAGTTATCCAATGTAGAACAAGAGATTAACCGTAAAAAACAGCAGATGGAAAACCAAATACAGGAAAAACAAAACCATATCAAAACCATGGAGGATAAGATTAATACCTTACAGCAGGAGATAACAAATCAGCAAAATGGTTTGAATCATGTAAAAAACGAATTATCAAAATATGATCAAAACCTTGATAGTAAAAAGAATGAATTGGAAGACATAAATGGAACTATAGCTCAGAAGAAGCAAGAAGTGCTTAATTTCGATTATGAGATGTTGAATAAACAGAAAGAGCTTAATCAGATGGTAAACCAGAAGCAGGAACAACAGCAAAACATAACCAATGATATAAATGATAAGAGGAATGAACTTGAAAAACTAAGCACTGATATTACTAATAAGCGTCAGGAACTCTCTGATATTAATCAAGAACTTGTGGATAAGAAGAATCAGATTTCCCAAGAAATTCTTAATAAAAAGGAAGAGATGCAATCCATTGTTCAAGAAACATTTGAGAAAAAGCAACAATTACAGAATATTGAAAATAGTTTAAATAAAATTGAAGATCAACTAAAATCAACTGAAGAGGCTTTGAGACAAAGACAAAGCGAAATCAGCATATTAGAACAGAATATCAACGATAAGAAGACCTTGATTAACCAGATAGAAGAAGATATTAAAGATAAACAGAATCAATCTGAAAGAGAAATAACAAAGAAGCAAACAGAATTAAACAATATCGAGCAAAAAAAGAATAACTTACAATTAGAAATATCCAATTTGGATAATTCAATTGAGAAAAAGCAACAATTGTTACAATCCATAGAAGATGAAATGAATGGCAAGAAGAGCAATTTATCTGAGGAATTGCAAGCTAAACAGGAAGAAATGGAAAAAATCGCTCAAGAGATTGTCGATATGCAAAATGAAATTGAAACAATACAAAGCCAGTTAAAAAATAAGCGAAACGAACTTTCCACATTTGAACAACAAGAAAACGAAAAACAATCTGAAATTGAACGATTAGATAATTTAATATCCAATAAGAAACAGACAATCATAGACCTTGAACAACAAGCTATGGATAAGAAGAAGGATTTTGAAGAATTCCAAGCTAAAAGTGGTGAACTGGATAGAATCAAACAGGAAATTGATGAAAAGAATAATCAAATTACCCAGATGAATAATGAAATTGAGAATAAGAATAATGAAAAACTCACTATTGAACAAGAATTGGAACAAAGAAAGACTGAAATAGAAACAGGATTATCATCCAAAAATGCTGAACTTGATAATCTAAACAGCGAATTGGAGAATAAACGAAACGAAATCACCCGTCTGGAAGAAGAGAGGAACGCAAAGCAAGGCGAGATAACCGATATGGAGAACCAACTCAATGAGAAGAGGTCTGAGATCGACCGATTGAACAATGAACTAGGGAGTAAGCAATCAGAATTGGATGAAGGTTTATCATCCAAGAGAAACGAATTAGACCAGTTGAACAGCGAATTGGAGAATAAACGAAACGAAATCACCCGTCTGGAAGAAGAGAGGA